>CAYNKI010000271.1:0-4909 GCA_964397675.1 uncultured Pirellulales bacterium | reverse complement strand
CTTAACTGGCCAATATTTCCATTATCTTTAGCAGACTCTTCCCCGTCAATATATAAATGCCTTTTAGCTCCATTCCACGCAACCCCGACATGATGCCAGTCATTATTGTTAATTGTTGATTCTGACACAAGCTCTCCACTGCCCCTGGAGCCGCTTGTCAATTCAGTCATAACTTTTCCTTCTAATGATAATCCAAGCCAAATCCCTTTGTCAAAGACCCCACCTTTCTGAGATATAATAACCTCTCCAGGATTTCCGCCTTTAACCCAGGCAAATGCGCTAAATGCTCCATACGCAGGATCCCAAACAAAAGGAGTTTCAATACAATCATCTATTCCATCAAACTGCACAGCGCCATTTACCTTACCCTCAACAGAGATAGGATTTCCATGAAAAGTTCCATCATAACCGCTTATTCGCTCATGAGCAATATTATAATCCCTTATTTTTATTGGCTCATCTAATTTCCAAAGCGCCATCAATCCATCTTCCTGAAGATAAAATCGAGAAAAAACAGCCAAATCCTTAACATCAATCTTCCCATCACCAAAAGGAGAAGGAGCAATATCAACATCATCCACAGACCCCTCCTGCCCCCACTTCAGGGCAAATTCAGCAAAATCTTTAAGATCTATTTTTTTATCTGCATTTAAATCAACAACTGGAGTGATTGAGACCTGGTAGATGTCAGAGCCAGCATACCAAGACTGAGTGGTGCTAATCCCAAGAACATCAAAGTAAAGTGTTAATCCATCAGATGAGATGTTTGGTCCAGATTCTGGAAGCGGGGTATTAACACTTGGCCCAAGATTAACTGGTTCCTCCCATGAGTCATTTGTTGAGTCTCTAGTACTAACCCAAATATCATGATAACCATACCCTCCAGGTTTGTTGACGCAGACAAAGTATAGCGCAAGACCATCATTAGAGATACATGGGTGGAAATCTGTACCTTTACTGTTAACAACTGGACCAAGATTAACTGGCTCTGACCAGGAATCATTTTTTGTAGCTCGGGTAGTAACCCAGATATCTTGAGGATTAACCCCACCAAGACGCTTAGAGTAAAAGTAGAGCTCTCTTCCATCTCCCGAGATACTAGGATAAAGCTCCCAAGAAGAGCTATTAACTACTGGCCCTAAATTTACAGGAGTTTGCCAAGGAGAATCTTTTGTTGCCCTGGTAGTTACCCATATATCATAATCACTATCCTTACCAGTCCAGCCAATTGCGCCAGGCCTGCTAGAGGAAAAATAAAGCTCTAAGCCATCACCTGAAATAGAAGGTCCTTCAATGTGATGTGAACCAGTGACAGTTGGATCATTGACAATTTTCCCAAGATTTACAGGTTTATTCCAAGGAAGAAAAATACTATCTCTCTTAGCAACATATAAATCCCAATTACCATACCCCCTGGGAGTTCTTTTAAAAGAATCACTTCCACGAAAATAAAGCTCTAAACCATCTGCTGAGATGCTGGAACCACACTCACCATACTCAAAAGTATTTACATTAGGAACAGGTTTAGGAGTACCAAAAACAAATTCTGCCTTTGCTGCTGTCCCGGAGATAACTAAAAAACCAGCAGCATTTCCAAGTATAAATTTTCTGAAAAATTGGCATTGTTCAATCCTGGGTGGCAGCCTCAAGCGCAGCTTGGGGATGGCAAAGCTCCAAACGTGGTGTAACCATCCCCAAATCCTTCGGATTTGAGGCTGCCACACACTATGGAGCCACAAATCAATGTTACACAGAATCTGTGCTTCTTGAACCAGGCCGAAAAATTGTTTTGTTGAAAGCGCTATAGAGGTCATTATGAGCGCCTCAGGCCCACTCTCGTCATTCCGAGCGCAGCGCACCTCCCTCTCGTCATTCCGAGCGCAGCGCACCTCCCTCTTGTCATTCCGAGCGCAGCGTAGCGGAGTCGAGGAATCTATTCCCTCGGCTTTGCTCTCCGCAGGACGTATATGGGCGAGGACAGCTTTTATCAGATTTCTCCACCCTTCGACTTCGCTCCCCCCTTCGCTTAAGCTACGGCGGGCAGGCAGGGCAGGCTTTAGTTCGGTCGAAATGACGGATGGTCTTTTTATTACGGCCAGCATTTTATTTTCTGCTCATTTGTTTTGTTGTGGCAGGATTATCCGAAAAACCACAATAATTGTAGCATTCTCATGCTCTTATATCATTTATCGGAACTAAAGTCAAGCATTTTGCGGACATAAGCCAATTGTGCAGAAAAGGGTAAATCCCTGCCGATATAAGTTAAGTTTAGTACAAGGCAGGAGAAGTATATAGCTATAGGGCGCAGTTTTTATAGGACTTCATAATAGCAGGATTGAGTGAACCCCGTTATAAATCCTATAACGGGGTAAGAAGATGGTACGAAAACGTAAAATTTCAAACGAGCTGAATAAGAGGGAATCAAAAAGAAAGGCTATCGAATGTGTCGGCATCGGTGCGTTGTTAATTCTTTTGTGCAGTTGTGCAAGTTTTAATATCGGTGATTGGCCGAGTACTTTTGCTTATCCTCATAATGACCCGCCGGCGAATTGGTGCGGCTCAATAGGAGCTTTTTGCGCTTATTATTTGCTGTATTACACTGGGCCGGGGGCCTTTGTTATATTGACTTCTGCGATTTGTTTTTTGGTCGCCCGGCTTATCTCTCGGCCGATGGGCCAGCCGGTTTTACGAGCCATTGGGCTGGGGCTGTTGGCGGTCGCGGCTTCGAGCAGTTTCTATCTCGTATGGCCTTATCGAGTCTATAGTTTTCCCATGGGCTCAGGCGGGGTGCTTGGCGTTGTAGCGGCGACGTTCTTGCGGAATTACTTTGCCTCGCTGGGTACTTTCATATTAATCGCTGCTACCTGGATGGTCGGGCTTGTTCTGTTAGCGGATAGTCTTATGTTGTGGGTTTTTGGCTGGTTTGGCGTTGTTGGCCGGAAGATGATTGGTGTGGTAGCACCGGCGTTGTCGGCCGCCAAGCAGCGCTCAGAAGCTCTAAGTGAGATATGGCAAAAACTAAGCGCAAGACAGAAGTCACTTGCAGTGGGCAGCCAAACATTGAGCAGTGCAACAATAAGAGCTGAAACGATCAAACGTCAGGACGGGATAATCGTTAAACGATCACAGAGCGAACCGGCGAAAAATTCAGCAGTCCAACCATCTAATCGTGCGTACGTGCAGCCATCTTATGAAGACTATACCCTGCCGCCGTTGGAGCTGTTGGCTGAGCCGGAGTATAGCTTTGCTTCGGTGCAGGAGAAAGTCGTCAAGGCAAAAGCGGCCGCTCTGGAAAAATTGCTGTCGGAGTTTAATATAAACGCACGGGTAGTAGCGGCTGAAACAGGGCCTGTGGTGACAATGTTCGAGTTGGAACTGGCGGCTGGTGTTAAAGTCAGCCAGATTAGCACGCTGTCGAACGATATAGCTCGTGCGCTGGGTGCCGGTGCGGTGCGGGTTGTGGCTCCTTTGCCGGGAAAACATACGATAGGCATTGAGGTGCCTAATAACGAGAAAGAAAAGGTCCGCATTAAGAATTTGACGGAATTAGCGGGCAGCCGACCTCAGAATATGGAGATACCACTCTTCTTGGGCAAGGATTCGTCTGGAGAAGCTCTGGTCTCGGACCTGACCACGATGCCGCATCTGCTTATTGCGGGAACGACAGGTTCGGGCAAAAGTGTCTGCATTAACAGCATTATTACCGGCATATTGCTTACCAAGCGGCCGGATGAGGTAAAGCTCATCTTGATTGACCCCAAGATGGTTGAGATGACGGCGTTTAACACGATTCCGCACCTGATGTGTCCGATAGTTACAGAGACTCAAATGGCTGTTCAAATACTTGAGTGGGGAACGGTTAAAATGGATGAGCGCTACGCGCTTCTGGCTGAAGCGAGGGTGAAAAATGTTGCCGAGTATAATCGGCTGGGTCCAGAGGAGATTATTAAACGATTTAATCCAAGCTGCCCCGACGAAGAGGCGAAGATTCCCAAGAAACTGGCATATATTGTGATAGTAATCGATGAGCTTGCTGATTTAATGATGACGGCACCGAAGGAGATAGAAGCTTATATTGTTCGTCTTGCCCAGAAGAGCCGGGCGGTGGGTATTCATATTGTCTTAGCTACTCAGCGGCCTCAGGCAACGGTTGTTACCGGACTGATAAAGTCAAATATGCCAACCAGAATTGGTTTCCGTGTCGCAGCGAGGTTGGATAGCCGAATCGTCCTTGACCAAAATGGTGCGGAAACACTGCTCGGCGAAGGTGATATGCTATTTCTTAAGCCCGGCACGAGCGATTTGATCCGTGCGCAAGGCACTTTTGTTGATGAGGCGGAAGTAAAGCGGATAGTCAGGTACCTCAAGGACATTGCTGAGCCGCAGTTCCATCCTGAGCTGACCCAGCTAAAGAGAGTTGATACCTCTGAGTTGAGAAGGGACGAGCTGTTTGACGATGGGGTTCGTATTGTTTTGGAGACACAGCGGGGCAGCGTCTCATTGCTTCAGCGCAGACTAAATGTTGGCTATGCGCGGGCTTCACGGATAATCGAGATGATGGCAGCGGCAGGCATACTTGGCGAGTATAAGGGTAGTCAGGCACGGGAGGTGATGATGACGGCCAAGGAGTATGAGCGGATACGAGAACAGATGGAAGCTGAAGAGGAAGGTTCAGTTGAGGATGATTCGTCAGAGCCTGCTTACGTAAATGAGGGCCAGCGCGGCTATGTCTCCACCGATAATGAGCAGGATTAGTTCGTATTTCGTCTCTCATCGCTCGTCGCTTGTATATCGTATTAAACAATTGATAATTCCATCTTTTTGGTGCGTTTATGGGCTTTTGAAATTGGCTTTGATTGGGTTTGTTTTTTTGGACTGCGAAATCATCTTTTTTTCTGTAATCCTTTGT
>CAYNKI010000270.1:0-4910 GCA_964397675.1 uncultured Pirellulales bacterium | reverse complement strand
GAACGGTCGCACCTGCTGCATATTTCATGGGAAGCCCCATTGGATGACCAATTATAAGAAGCGGCTCGTCATCAGGGACAATACCGATATGGCGCAGAGGCAATGGATAGTGGCCGGTTACCTCCCTGTCCAGGCGCATGAGTGCCCAGTCAGGATGCGCATACGGGTTGCGTGCAATAACTTCCTTATGGTAATAAGTCTCTGATTTATATATCCTTAGCACAGGAGTATTAGCATCACGCATGACAAAGCCAAACACAACAGCAAGATCAGAATAATCTTGTGGGCATATACAATGACCTGCAGTAGCTATGATGTCTGGAGCTACAAGGAATCCCGAACACCATGCTATTGATGGCTGGTTGCAAAACGCTTCATCAAAACAAAGTGGCCGTTCCACGGATTGTAAATAAAACTCTGCTAAGGTTATATTCGGTAATGAGAATGTCCCGTCATCGTTGTCAACGAGTAGAGATTTGGGCACAAAAGCCACTGTGGCATCACCTGTCGCTAAAACATTGGGTTCTACAACCTCGTACTGATCGAGGCGGTCATCCTTTCCGTAAATAGTTTCAAAGAGTGTAGTGTCTTTTGAAGAGGCCATAATATCACTGTCACTTTGTGCCTGACTTATTTTCTCTATGGTGCTACTCCATGACAGAATGGGATTTAGCAGCACATCATTCGCACCGTCCAGAGGTATGCTGCTTTCCGGCTCAGTTGGTAGAATGGGAGGACTGCCGGTTACAGTGAGAATATAATCACCTTGTGCGAATTCAAATCCCGCTACACGAATAAGGTAGGTGTTTCCAGCGTTCATAATCATGGTAATTTCGGATTGGTCGGTTTCACAGGTATAATCGTTACACGCCAGCTCCATCCCTTCGCATTGGTCGAAAACAGCCAGGGTGGTGTCAAAGTTGCTGCCGGCAAGACTTATGGTAAATAGGCCTGTTTTATTCGGCGTGAATAAATGCCAAACATCATTTACGTCGTTAACGTCTCCACAACTACTTTCATCAACACCGGTTGCTCCGTTCATCGTACCTCGATATGGTATCCCTTCCTCCACAGCTATAGCATCAGAGCAATTGTCATTAGTGTGTCCATAATAAACTTTAATCCACCAAGAATCGATATAGCCTTCAATGCGAGAATCGTGATCAATAGCCTCAAGTTTCCATGTCTGGTTCACTAATTCACCATTAAACTCGGTAATTTCACTCTTAGCTTCATTGATGTTATCATCGGAGCCCCCTTGCCTATTCCACAAAGTATACGTATGGCTGCCATCTGAATCGGTCAGAAGCACTTCCAAGTCACCCACATAATTATGTTTAATTTCGTAGTTAACTTCTATGCAATTGACAGTGCTACCTGGTGGTGCATCTGTGATATCAACCTGGCTAATTGCCGGTGTTCCCTTGCCGTCTGGGATAGCAACATTAGTATCGTTTTCACCAAAGCTATAAGTTCCTGAACAAGTTGCATATTTATAACCATAGTAAACTTTGATCCACCAGTAGTCGATATAGCCTTCAACACCATATCCGTGATCAATAACCTTAAGGTTCCATGTCTGGTTCACTGGTTCACCAGTGAATTCGGCAATTTCATTCACAGTTTCATTGATATTATCCGTACTGCCACCTTCTCTGTTCCACAAATGATGTGAACGGTAGCCGTCTGAATTAGTAAAAAGAACTTCCAAGTCACCTATACGATAGTGGTTGATTTCGTAGTGAAGATCTATACAATCGACAATGCTATGTGTTGGAGCATCTGTGATATCTATTTGACTAATTACCGTAATTCCTTCGACGCTTGGGATAGTAACATCAGTATCGTTTTCACCAAAGCTATGAATTCCTGAACAGGTTGAGTCTTCAGGATAGTAAACCTTAATCCACCAGGACTCGATGTGACCGGTGTTACCCTCAAAGAAATCCCCTAAACATATAACCCAAGTTTGGTTCACTAATTCGCCTTTGAATTCTGTAATTCCAGTCTTGGTTTCGTTGATTTCTCCCGGACTTGCGTATTTAAATTCCCAGAGCGGATAAACAATTTCCATATCCCAATCAGTTAGTAACACCACTAAGTCAGATGGCGAAGAATGGTTGACTTTGAAGCCAACATCTATGCATTTGACGGTACTACCCACCGGAGCACCTGTGATGAAATTTCTGCCGCAGGTAAAAGTGACCTCGCCGGAGCCGGGATAATCAGGGATATCACCACGAGTGTTGTTAACTGCTTCTTGATAAGGTCCGGTGCAGCTTCCCATTATTGTGACATCACCATCTTTAGTATAATTACTTTTGGCGCCTTCAAATAAGATAAAATTTTTCTTAACATTTATCTCGGCACCAGCGTCAAGCAGGGCCTCAACTGTGCTTGCTGGAAGCTGGACCACAACACGCTTGGGATCATCGAGTACCTTCAAATCGCTGCCTGGTGCTCTCATCAGAGCCGAAATATCAGCGAGGCTGAATTGATTATTTAAAAGGATCTCGACCTCTGTAAATCTGGATGAGGCTGTTTGTACCTTTCCGTATCCACTATTAAGCTTGTTGAGCTTAACAGTTTCTAATAATTTTTGTGTCCTTTGCGCTGAAATAGGTGTTTGGGCCACAGATAAAGGGCTAATTACCAACAATAATAACGCTACCAGAAAAAAGATTTTTAGGCGTGCCATTTTCTCTCTCTCCTTACAATTAGAATATTTTTCTGCAAATAAACGCGATTCAGGGGCAAACTTAGATCCGCTCCCCTCTAATGTCCCATAATAGAAATTTGAAAAAGGCAAGTCAAGTTAAAAAATCCCTCTTCTCCGAAAAACCAAAAAAATACCCAGTTACCCTAATAGTAATTAATGATTTCTTATTCAATCGAGTGATGTCCGAGAAATGCGGTAACTCTATAGTTTTTCGTATCTTATAACGGCTCGGTATAGGCCGTTGATGCGTTTGCCGTCAACTATGGCGGGGGAATATTTTTCATTTCTCGGCTGAAGACGAACCTTATTGTCCGGCTCGAAGAATACTCGCTTGAAGGTCGTTTCGTGCGGCTCTCCAAAACGAATGAAGCAATCGTCTCCATTATGCACCTCAGCAGCCGGAGAGACAATCACTATGTCACCCTGGCAGAATTTCGGCTCCATCGAATCACCCACCACCCGCACGGCAAAGGCATTCGGATCGTGCAAATCCGGACAGCGAACATAATCGTCAGCTATACCTACAGGGTAATCTAAGTCGTTGAACTCTGCAGGATAGCCGGCTGCGACTTTGTTTATAATTGGTACTAACCGACCAGCGGCAAGAGATGCCTTGGCCTGCTCGATGCCCAAGTCACTTTCCGCAAGAAGAGTATCCATCTGACTCACATCGGTTTTCTGGTGGATTAGATTTTTCATAAACTGTCGCCATTTTAGATTTTCAGCTTCAGCAGATTCGTACTCCTGACGAATATCAGACGGCAGCCGTTCCATATGAGCGATGTGCAGCAGTAGGCCCGATTCAAATTCAAGCATCTTTTCGAGCTTTTTCAATAGCTCGTCGCTGGGCGGATTTTTTACCTTGCTTGTTTCAATGGTAGATAAGTACGGCTTAGAAAACCCAACGCGATTACTCACTTCATCCAGCGTCAGACCCAACTGCTCACGCTTCTTCCTTATTATTTGTCCAAGGGACATATCGAATCCTCAACATTACTGTTAAACCCTAATCAATTTCTATGATTTTGTAATCAGTGCTACCCAGCCCGATGCGCTCAGCGTGTTCGATTTGGTATCGAGGATCGAGTTTGACTTTACCCAGCAATTTTGCCAGTTTTAGTCCAGCCTTTTTTTCCACCAAATCCAACGCCGCCTTATCAACCGCCACCGGGTCCGTTGAGGCAACTATGCCGATATCATTGACCATTTTAGGCATGTTTGCCTTACCAAAACAATCACAATCTTTGGTAACTGATATTATAAAATTAAAAAATGCAGCTCTATTGTCTTTTCCCTTCAGTGTTCCCAGTGCATATTCAGCCATACATTTTTGCAATTCTTCGGATTCCTCGCCCCAGTTGTATTTCACAGCATCGAATCTGCACACTGCTAAACATTCTGCGCAGCCGATACATTTGTCCTGGTCGATGTGGGCCTTTTTGTCATCAAGGGTGATAGCGTCTGCAGGACAGCACTTAGCACATTCGCCGCAGAGTTTGCAATTGTCACCTATACTGAGTGTAAGAGCTGCATGTTGTTTCATCTTGCCTTTCTTACTTGCACAGCCCATACCCAATGTTTTTAATGTAGCTGCAAGACACGCTGCGCCATGGCCGGTAAGATGAGCCACCGAAAGAATCGACTGGCATCTTGCGATATCGTATGCAATAAAGACTTCTTTGTTAAGCTGGCCGTTGACCTTCACCGCCATCTCAGACGTCCCAAGCAATCCATCGGTTACAATGAATGGTATTCCAAGTCCGTCTAAACAGAAGCCATGCTCGGCAGCGAGAATAGTATGGTCGATAGCATTGTGCCTTTGACCTCTATATAAAGTGTTAGTATCGGCAACAAACGGTCTCGTTTTCAAGGCCGACAGTTCATCTACCAGGCCCTTGATGTACGGAGCCTTTATATACGTGCTGTTGCCATCTTCACCGACGTGGACCTTAACAGCAGTAAAGTCATTTTCCTTAAAGCAATTTGCAAAGCCGCCCGCTTTAAATAGCTTTCGGGCCTTTTCAGAAATTTCTTGTTCGCCATCGCCGGTAGTGGCTTTAATAAAATATACTTTAGAAGCCATACCCAAACATCCTATTCATTGTTCTGTGTTCATAGTTCATCGATCAACAACGAACCTGAGTGTGTCTATTATATCGTTTTTCTACCACACTGCAAGGTTTGCTTAAAA
>CAYNKI010000269.1:0-4938 GCA_964397675.1 uncultured Pirellulales bacterium | reverse complement strand
GTGAAAGAACGCTGGCCAGACCTTTTTTAGCTTTGGTATAATCTTTAAGAAATGCAATACATTTCTGGAGTCGATTTAGCAACTGTTCAATATCTCTTGGACGCTGAGTTGCGGCTACAAGCTCTGGCGAATCTCTGCTAACCATCGCTTCTTCTGCATTGAGGACCTGACAGATACCTTCGCGCTGTAAGACTTCCAGAAGCTCGGACGCCTCCGTGCGATAGCTAACAATAATCACCTTTGCCATCTGGGCTACGGCCATAGTTAGTCTCTTAAACAAGAAACCGGATTTTTTGGCGATTCTGAGAAATTAACACCCAAGTAATTCATTACTCTCGTGACGGCCCCTGCCTTTTTACTCTCTACCTGGTCGTGCAATTCCTGCTGTTGCTTTTGTGCTCGCGCTTTCAGATTTTCAATCTCCTGCTGGGCTTGCGCCTCTGCCTGGGCGACCGCTTCTGCAGTGGCTTTTTTCCTTTCCTGCTCCAGCTCTTCCAGGAACAGCCGCTGTCGCTCTCGGTTCTCCTCAGCCCGCTTAGCTGCCTCTGCTTTGGCCTGCTCGATGATTTGCTGAGCCTGTTCTTCAGTCTGTTTGATTTTCTTTATTAATTCCATTTACAATCCTGTCGCTAAAACAATTGAAATTCTACAAAATACAATATTATCCACAGAAGCTCAACAAATAAGTTCACTATAGCAAGGCTAAAAATTTGCACACCTATATTTCCCTAATACGCGAATTTGTTCTCGATAAAAGCGCAAAATGTTACCTTTACCTTTATTTTCGAGAGATTCGTGAAAAAGTTTAGGGCCAGCTTTAATCTTCGGGCCATTTAGCGTAAAGGACCCCCACGTGAAACGTGGTGGTTAAACCTGTCTCGAGCCAGGTTTATTGCGGGATTTCTACGCTATAATAGCTTATCAACTTTCGCCGCGAGCTGTTTTACGTGTGCCAGTGATTTTTCGAACTGCGCTTGTTCAGACCCGTTCAAATCCAGTTCAATGATTTTTTCGACGCCATTTTTGCCAAGAACAGCGGTCACGCCGACAAAGTATCCGCCGACACTACATTCACTGTCACAATAAGCACAGCAGGACATCACGGTTTTCTTATCTTTCAGGATTGCCTCGGCCATCTTAACCGTCCCGGCAGCAGGTGCGTAATAAGCACTGTAGCCGAGCAGATTTACTACCTCGATGCCGCCTTTTCGAGTTCTTTCGATGAGTTCAGCGATTTTCTTCTCATCAAGCAGCTCAGTTATAGGTATCCCGCTAACTGAAGTGAATCTGGGCAGAGGGACCATATCATCGCCATGGCCACCCATCAAGACGCATTTTATATCCCCTACGCTTACGCCAAGCTCGCGTGCAAGAAAGTAGCTAAAGCGTGCCGAATCCAGTGCACCAGCCATCCCCATGACTTTATTTTTGGCGAAGCCGGTCATTTTGGCAGCAGTATAAACCATCGCATCAAGCGGGTTACAGACAACAATGATAATACTGTTGGGCGAATACTTGGCAGTTTTTTCACTTGTCTCTTTGACGATTTGGACGTTCTTTGCCAGCAGGTCGTCACGGCTCATGCCGGGCTTGCGAGGCAGGCCGCTGGTTATAATGACGATATTGCTATCTGCCGTTTTTTCCCAGTCGATAGTACCTATGACATCGCTATCATAAGGCTGAATCGGGCTTGCTTCAGCGATATCAAGAGCTTTGCCCTCAGCAAGTCCCTCAACTATGTCGAGCAAGACGATATCGCCAAGCTGTTTCGTTGCGGCGATAAAGGCGGTTGTAGCACCGACATTGCCAGCTCCGACTACGGTTATCTTGTCCCTTGCCATGTCGAATTTTCTTAATCAAATACCTTTAGCTTTATTTGACGAAAAGTAACGAAATAGATAATAGTATTTAGTTTGCTAATTTTTCTGAGCCGATGGTTCGCAGCAGGAATTCCTCGTACTTGCGGTATTTAGAGAGATTCTTGACGTCTCCGCCCAAGCCGTGTCCGCCGGTGGGATCGAGGAACAGTTCAACCAGTGTTTCCTTGCCGGCCTTGATAAGTTCCCGGTACATCCGTATGGTATCCTGATAGAGAACATTTGCATCTTCCATTCCGTGCACAAGCAGCAGCTTGGCTTTGAGGTTTTTAGCCAGCGGCAGCAGCGAAAATTTCTTTAGCTCCGCCGAGTTTGGTTCGCTGATACCGATAGTGCCCGATGTATACCATGAGTTGTAGTTTTCCCATTCGGTCGGGCCGGCCCCTGCGATACCGGCGGCGAAGACATTCGGCTCGGTATAGAGACACATTTGGGTCTGGAATCCTCCAAAGCTCCAGCCGTGTATAGCGACACGATTGGGGTCCACATTATGGTTTTCCGTGAAATATTTCACGCCGTCAACGATATCCTCGACCTGGGGTTTGCCGACCTGGTCGAAGTTCGCCTTTTCAAACAAACCACCGTAGCCGGAGTTGCCGCGCGGATCGATCGTACAGGTGATATAGCCATGCTTCTTTGTCATATAATAGGCGAAAAAGTAAGCTGAAGAGTGATAGGAACCATCCACCACACTTTTACGTGTACCTAACGGACCACCATAGAGGTAGATCAAAAGAGGAAGTTTTTCGTCTTTGTTAGGGTCTTCCGGTTTGAACATAAAGCCATAGATTTTCTGCTCATGCCGATTCTGATAGTTGAAAAACTCCGGACGAGGCTTAGTAAGTTCGTGAGCGACAGGGGGATGTGAATCGGTGAGCTGCTTTTGTTTTCGGGATTTGGCATCGATGAAGACCAGCTCACGTGGCGTGCCGAAATGCGCAAAGTTTGCCAGCACGTTGGTTCCGTCTGGGCTGACCGCAACAGTGCTGTAATAACCATCTTTCTGTGAGAGTCGGGTCATCGTGCCATCTTCCAGTGAAACCCTGTACACATCCAGATGTGCAGGGTTCTCTCTGGTGGCAGTGACGAACATCCACTTATGATCTTCAGTAACGTTGATAGGATATACCTCAAAATGCCCCTGCGTCAAATACACATCGCTTTCATAAACCGTGTCAAGGACGTGTAGCTGTCTAAAGCCGGTTTTCTCGCTCATATAGACAATACGGCGATTATCAGGCAGGTAATAGGGTCGAATCATACGCGGTGTTGTAGGGCCACCGGTGTGTAAAAAGCGATGAACCACTTTTGCAGGATTCTTTTTAATGGTCTCATCCTCTTTTTCGTCTTTTTTACCCTTGTCCGCATCATTCTTTTTCTGCTTGTTTTCATCGTTGTTTTTCTCGCCATGTTCCTTATCTTTAGCGCCGGCATTATCTTTTTCTTTTGTCGTTTTGTCGGTTTCCTTACTTTCTTCCTTATCAGGTTTCTTGGGGCAGGTGGCTTCCATGATGTTGACAAGGCCGGAAACTTGATCGTACACAGTAAAAACCGCCCGCCTGGAATCGAGCGACCATTCAGGTAGCTGTACGAAATCACGTGGATGAGACAGTGTGTGGCGATATACCTCCGTAAGAACGGATCTCTCCCGCATTAGCTGATTCAACTCGAGAAAATAAACAACCATCTCTTTTATTTTAATTGGGTCATCTGAGACTGTACGCGGCACCTCTTTGACTTTCATGAAGCGCTCGCTATATTGGGCAATTTTAACCTTTTTCTCGCGTCCTCCCGGTTCAGGTCCTTCTTTAACTGCCAGAAATACCATACGTTGAACATCAGGACTGATTTTATATTGTGTCATCCGTTCCTTGCCCGGCAATTTGACGTAAAGCTGCTCGGCCCAGTTGGAGCCGAAGTTGACTTTCATCAGGTCGCTCCCTCGCATAAAGGTATATCCCGAGGCGTCGGGCAGCCAAGCGACCTGTTTTTCATTTTCTCGCGTTCGGGTCAGCCGTGTCAGTCTGTCGTTGGTAACCTTATATCGATAAATATCACCTTGGGAAACAAACAACAGTTCGTTCGCTTTGAGTGACCAGGTAAACGAATCGATACCTTTGTAACGTGGGGCCTTTTCGTCATCCGCATCGTTTTCGCTTACCCAGTCACCCAGCTTCTTTTGTTTTGTCTGGTCTTTGTCAGTTTGACTTTCCCTTTTATTATCTTTTACACTTTTGTCTTCAGTTTTTTTCTTTTCAGGCTGGGGATAAGAATTTTGACTTACGATCTTTTCACTCTCTTTGTTCTCTTTCAATTTTTTCTTCTTTTTGCCGCCATCTTTTTGAGTACCTTTTTTGATATCTTTGGTTTTGAGATTTTCACGTTCAGTTTTAGCTTCTATATTTTCCTTGTCCTTGTCTTTTTTGTCAGTATTTTTTGCTTTCTCTATTCGGTCTTCCTTTACATTGCGGGTGCTCTCCTGGAACTTAGCCATGACGGATACTGAGGTTATCCGACGAGCCTTACCTTTGGCGAGGTCATAAAGCCATAGGTCAGAGCCATGCCGCCGTTCCTTGTAAGGGCGATACAGATAGGCAGCATATTTGCCGTCGAAAGAAAAGGCGGTCGACCCCGCCGAGGGACCGAAGAAACTTTTCTCAGGAAAAAGCTTCTCCAGCGTCAGTTCATCTTTCTTGCTCTTTTGCTCTGATGTTCCTTTCTTATTTTCGGCTGTTAAGTGGGTACACAACAACAAGCAAGCAAGAATAATGGTTATCAGATTTCGTTTTAACATTATTTACCCTTTTACTTTGCCAGTTAAGTAATTAAGGTTCTTAATACTATCCTTCTCGTTCGTCTGTGTCAATACGCCATTTGAGGATACCGCTGGGAAAATTTTGCTGCAATTGTCCTTCGAGGTGCTATGCGATAATGAGATTACGGAGCCTGGTTTGTTTCACCACTTTGTGGGGTTCTTATTAACAATCCCGCGACCAAACTTTTCATCTTACTCTTGCCCTTCCTTGAACAGAACATAGTATATCTAATTGAAAGAAAAATG
>CAYNKI010000268.1:0-5000 GCA_964397675.1 uncultured Pirellulales bacterium | reverse complement strand
AATTTGCACGGCGATTTGTTTATACCACCGAAGGCAACATCTGACGCCATGACCGGTGACATCGTTGTGGCAAAAGTAAAAAGAAAAGGCAAGCGCGGTGGTCAAATGCGTTTTAGCGGCGAGATAATCGAGGTTCTCCAGCGAGCGCAGAATAGATTCGTCGGGACCTTGCTGAAAACAGAAGAAGTGTGGCTCGTCCAGCCGGATGGCACAGGGTTTTTTGAGCCGATTTCGGTTGACGATGTTGCCGCCAAAGGAGCAAGGCAAAAGGATAAAGTTGTAGTTGAAATACTCCGCTGGCCGACAGAAAAATATCTGGCACGCGGCGTGATTATTGAAGTCTTAGGCAAGCAAGGACAATATGAAACCGAGATTAAATCTGTAATTGCCCAGTACCATTTGCCGAGCAAATTTGATTCTGATTGTCTCGAGCAGGCACGTCAGGCGGCAGATGGATTTAATACTGAGTCCCGATATATCGGGAGCGGCCGGGAGGACATAACGGAAAAAAACATTATTACGATTGACCCTCAGGATGCAAAGGATTTTGACGATGCCATAAGTCTCGAAAAAGATTCCGATAGCAATTGGGTGCTGGGCGTTCACATTGCTGATGTAAGTCATTTTGTGCTTAAAGACTTGCCGTTGGACGAAGAAGCCAAGACTCGTGGAAATAGTGTTTATCTGCCCGGCAAAACCGTTCCCATGCTGCCAGAGATTTTAAGTAATGGCATTTGCAGTCTTCAGCCAGACCAAAAGCGATTTGTTAAAAGTGTTTATTTAACTTATGACCAGCAGGGTGATGTCTTGTCACGCAGATTTGCTAACAGCGTGATGTGCTCGAAACAGCGTCTGACCTACGAACAAGCTGATAGGATTTTGAAAGGCCATACCAAAGGTACCAAGCCTAAAGTGATTGAGCTGCTGAAAAATATGGAGGCCCTTGCACGAGTAATTGAAAAGCGACGGGAAAACAACGGGATGATACATCTGGATTTGCCGGAGATGGAATTAGTGATGGACAAATCAGGACGGGTTGTGGATGCTCATCCTGCTGACGACAGCTATCCACACACTATAATTGAGATGTTTATGGTCGAAGCCAACGAGGCCGTAGCTTCACTTCTGGATAGGCTGAACGTGCCTTTTATCCGGCGGATTCACCCGGAGCCGGATCCTTTTAGTATGAAAAATCTGGCCATGCTGCTCAGAGCATTTGGCTTATCTCTGCCGCGTAATCCGAATCGCAAAGTAATACAGGATTTATTAGCTGCCGTTAGGGGAACTGATTGTGCTTTTGCAGTAAATTTAGCAGTCCTGCGAAGCTTCGAAAAAGCTCAATATGCACCGCTACACATCGGACATTTCGCGTTAGCTTCAACTCATTATTGTCACTTTACCAGCCCCATACGACGGTATGCAGATTTACTTGTTCACCGCGTTTTGGAATATTATTTGCAAAATCGTTTAGATGAGGCTAAGCAAATTGCGGCGGGGCAGAATCTGACCGAGATTGGAAAACATATCACCTTCACTGAGCAGCGGGCTGAGGACGCAGAAAAAGAGTTGAAAACAGTACTAATATTGCAAATGCTAAGCAAAAAAATTGGCGATGAGCTTGACTGCATTGTCACTGGCCTAACGAACTTTGGAGTATTTGTGCAGTCGAAAAAACTTGGTATTGAAGGCCTTATCCAGATGGCTGATTTGGGACCTGATCAGTGGAAATATAACTTAAGGTCACAGTGTATTATCGGCCAACGCTCAGGACGCAGCATTCGTTTAGGCCAATCCATGAAAGTGCGAATAGTTTCAGTGAACATTTCAGCCCGACAGTTAAATGTGGTACCTATCGAACCGCTAATCAACACCAGACGAATAACGAAGGCACAAAGAAGCAAACGGTCTAAGAAAGACAAAGTAAGGAAAAGGTCAAAAATTAGGCGTTATTAGAAATCCAAAACCGAATTCTTGCAAATTGTGTTTTCCTGTCGATAATATATAAAGGTTATGTATAAAGATAAGAAAAAAGTTTCACGTGAAATAGGCCTTGAGATAGGTGCTATCTGTAGCAGATATTTCTTAAAATCGGAGCACCTACATTATGGGTATTGGACCAATAACCTTGAAGTGGACATCACCAATTTACGTATTGCCCAGGAAAATTATGCCAAGTTTCTCGTTTCGCATATTCCGGATGGCGTGAAAAAAATCTTAGATGTTGGATGTGGCTCCGGCCAAATAGCCAAGATGTTGGTTGACATAGGATATCAGGTTGACTGCGTTTCTCCAAGCCCATATCTTAGTAAGCAAGCTCGTCAGCTATTGGGAGACACGAGCCATATCTTTGAATGTTTTTATGAAGAGCTACAAACAGAAAATCGATATGATTTGATTTTGTTCAGCGAAAGTTTTCAATATATTAATCCTCAGGAAGCAATCAGAAAAACGCTTGGTTTTCTGAGTCAAGATGGCTATGTCCTGATTTGTGACTTTTTTAAAAAAAATAGCCCCGACAAGAGTCCTCTGCCGGGTGGACATCCATTGAGAGGATTCTATAACGTCATTTCCGAATATCCCCTTGAACTAGTTGAGGATCTCGACATCACAGAACAAACAGCACCAACTCTCGATGTCGTCAACGATATGCTTAACGAAGTTGCCAAGCCTACCGTGGACTTAGCACAGCAGCTCTTAGACAATCGGTATCCGTTGATGTCGAAGTTTTTGAGATTTCTCTACAAAAAGAAGATAACCAAACTCAATAAGAAGTATTTTAGCAAAGCAAAAACAGGCGAAAACTTCAAGAAATTTAAGTCCTATCGTCTTCTTCTTTACAGGAAAGGCAGAAGTGACGAACGAGTAGCAACCGGACTTCATTGAGCCTTGCCTGGACGCCGTCGGCTTAGAGTCCCATGAAAAATCAAAATCAATGCAATAACAACATTGGCTGGTTATAATCATTTTGAGCAAATTATAAATGCGCAATTTGATTTAAATAAGTCAATTCTACACTGAGGGAGAATTCTTGACATTTTGGAATAATTTTGCAATACTTATTTCGTGAATTGTGAATCGTGGTTTGTGATTCGTTGATAGTAGATGAAAGTTAAAAGCTATAAAGACTTAAACGTATGGAAAAAGGGCGTAGAGATAGTTGATCGTGTGTACGAAATTACAGAAAAGTTCCCCAGAAAAGAAATTATACTAATCAAAAGGAAACAATAAATCTTCAGGAAGATTTAGACCACGAAAGCAGAATGTTGATGAATCTCATAAAGAGTTTAGACAAGAATGCAAAACCTTAGTTACGAACCACGAACCACGAACCACGATTTATGGAGTAACAAATGCGAGCATCGGAGATGAGAAAAGGCCAAACCGTCAAGATCGACGGCAAATTGTATGCGATTGTTGATTATCAACACGTAAAACTTGGCAAAGGCGGGGCGGTTTATCAGACAAAGCTTAAAAGTCTAACTGACGGCTCAATTCAAAACGTTCGACTGCGTTCAGAAGAGACAGTTGAGGAGGCCTTTTTGGATAAGCGAATATACGAATATCTTTATTCTTCCGGAAGTGAGCATGTCCTTATGGATACTACGACCTACGAGCAGATTACTCTCGATGATGATGCGTTCGGCGATGGGTCGAAATATCTTAAGACGAATACTCAATTTCAGGTCAGTATGTATCAGGGAAAGCCAATTGTAGTTACTCTACCTAATACAGTAGATTTGGAGGTAACTGAAGCTCCGCCTGAGATTAAAAGAGCAACAGCCACTAATCAGCCAAAGCCGGTGATACTTGAAACCGGCCTGATCGTTCAGGTGCCGCCCTTTATTAAAACTGGTGACATCCTTCGTATAGATACTCGTACTGGAGAGTATGTAACAAGAGTGAAAGAATAGCACTATTAATGTCATTCCCGCGCAAGCGGGAATCCATATCCTGATAAGAATGGATCCCTGCTTCCGCAGGGATGACAAGAAAAGAACTATGGCGTTTGAGAAAATAAACAAAATCTTATTGAAGATTTTCGGCTCTCGCAATGAGCGGTTACTAAAAGCCTACTCCGTAATTTCTCAGCAAACAGGCCAGTTTGAAGAGCAAATTAAAAAGCTCAGCGACGAGACCTTAAAAGAGAAAACTGCTGGATTCAAGTCGAAGCTAACAGCCGGTGCCAAGACGGAAGATATCCTACCGGAAGTATTCGCAGTTGTGCGAGAGGCAGCAAGGCGAAATGTCGAGATGCGGCATTTCGACGTGCAGCTCATCGGAGGAAACGTCCTCTACGAAGGCAAAATTGCTGAGATGGCTACCGGTGAAGGAAAAACATTAGTGGCAACATTGGCAGCGTACCTTGTTCATTTGACCGACAGAAAAGTTCATATAGTCACCGTTAATGATTATCTGGCAAAGCGTGATGCGGAGTGGATGGGACCTGTCTATCGTGCTTTGGGACTAACCGTAGGTGCAATTCAGGCGGACATGGATGCAAGCGGTGATGAGCGAAAAAATCAGTATGCCTGCGATATAACCTACGGTACAAACAATGAATTTGGCTTCGACTATCTTCGCGACAATATGAAAATATCGCTTGAGCAAATGGCCCAGGGCCCACTGCAATATGCCATAATCGATGAGGTCGATTCAATTCTGATTGATGAAGCCAGGACACCTCTGATTATATCAGGCCCAGCCTTTGACGATGTCACGCGATATAAAAAAGCAGACCAGGTGTCGAGAAAGCTGATGAGCCTGCATAGTAATTACGACCGTATCAAAAAACAAATTGATTCTGCCCAGCGAACCATCGCCAATGCTCAGGGCGAACTGTCCGATGCGAAAAAGGATAAGGATAGCGTTCGAATAGAAAAGGCTCAACAAGTGCTCGAAAGGAGCCAGGCAGAGCTTGAGGCCGCAGAGGATAAGCTAACAAAGGCTACGCAATATTACGAGGTTGAATACGATAGGAAAGCTGTGCATCTTACGCATGA
>CAYNKI010000267.1:0-5063 GCA_964397675.1 uncultured Pirellulales bacterium | reverse complement strand
CGTTTTCGATTGATTATTGCTTGGAATTGTGTTATAATAATAGTTGCATGTTTGCCAGCAGGTAAACGATAAGCCGCCCACAGGCGGCGGATATAGCGGAGAACCGCACGTCTTCGTATCAGCAGATACACGCCAAAAAGTTCAAAGTTCAAAAGTGAAAAGGCAAAAGTACGAAAAAAACGGTTTTGAATTTGGATCATTTAGATTTTGATATTGTTTCGAATTTCGTGCTTCGTATTTCGTATTTTTCGTATCGAAATACGCTTCACGCTTCACGAAATTGCCCTCTACAATTGTCTCGTCACGGCGAAGGCCGTTGCCGTAGCGGGGCGAGAATCCTCTACAAATCGGCCCTTTTATGCAAAACAAAGCCAATTTCATTAAAGTCAAAATGAACGTAAACTTATTTGCCACAAAGGATTATGAGAATGAAAACACCTTCGGGCTCGAACAAAACAAAGCCAATCTCAAAACAGAAGTCAGAAGACAGACGACAGAAGACAGCAGGCAGAGTACAGTCCTCGGTCCTCCGTTATCCGCCCTCAGTCCTTTGTCCTGTTTCCACGTGCCGTCTTGTACAGCCAGTACGCTACGCTGATCAGCAGTACTGCACCGAGCCACCCGCCAAAGGGCATCGTTTCACCAAAGAAGTGCTTGATAATCAGAAGGTCAATTTCGTATTGCTTGAGGATGACGATGGGAATCGCCAGGAGGATGCCCAATCTTGGTATTATTCTCATCGATAACAAAACAGTAGAAAGCTCTTTTGTCCGTGACAGCATAGAGTTAAAATAGGCTATGATTTCGATAGAAGGGACGATGGCAATGACAGAAAAAGATAGATTTGAGGCGATTCGCCGAAAGATAAAGGCTTTTCCAACAGGCCCCGGCCTATATTTTATGAAAGGCTCAGCGGATAAAGTGCTTTACATCGGCAAGGCTAAGAATCTACGTTCTCGCGTGGCCAGCTATTTCCAGCCAGGCGGAGATGTCGCTACTGCCCGTGGGCCGAAAATCACTGAAATGCTCAGCAAGGTTAAGACCGTTGATTTTTTGGAAACTGAAACGGAAGTAGATGCTTTGCTCAAAGAAGCCCGCCTGATAAAGGACATCCGCCCGCCTTACAATACTGATATGGTTGATGACAAGACATTTCCGTATCTGGAAATTACTACAAGCGAAGATTTCCCCGGCGTCTATATCACCCGAAAACCTCGGCCAAAAGGCAGCAGACTGTTCGGCCCATTTGCCGGCGCAAAAGACTTGCGGCAGGTTATGGTAGAATTGCAAAAGATATTCAGATTTCGAACCTGCACACTGGATATTAGAGAAAATGACCCAAAATGCAGATTCTTTCGGCCCTGTATCCTATACAGTATAAAGCAGTGCGCCGCTCCATGCGCTGCCAAAATCGACAAACGCGAATATAAAGAAATCATTAAGGACTTTATAAAGTTCTTACGCTCGAAGCGTTCGACGATTTTGCGACAGTTGAAAAAGCAAATGGCAGAAGCTGCTGAAGCTTTGCGGTACGAAAAAGCAGCGATGTTTCGCGACCGCATTCGACTAATTGAACGGCTGGAACGCCGAGGCATGCCCGAAGAAGACGTTCAGCCAGAGGTCTTCGCCTCTGACCCGGCTGAAGCTCTGATAAAGCTACGAGATTTATTACAGGCGGGCGAGCCAGTCAGAATCATTGAAGGCATCGATGTTGCTAACATCGGTGGAGCTGAAGCGGTCGGCTCATTAGTTAAATTCATTGATGGAAGACCATTCAAGAGCGGCTACCGCCGATTCAAGATAAAAACGGTTAAAGGAATCGACGATTATGCGATGATTGCCGAAGTGGTAAAACGAAGATACAAATACGCACTACGGGGTGAAGAGATCTGGCCTGATCTTGTGCTAATTGACGGGGGCCTTGGGCATTTACACGCTGCCGAGACTGTCCTTAAGCAGATGAAAGCACCAGCTATAAAAATCGCTTCAATTGCCAAAAGAGAGGAACAGATTTACCTGCAAGGCAATGAAAAGCCGTTGAAGCTGCCTGTACATTCACCACTTCTGAAGTTGCTGCAATATGTCCGGGACGAGGCCCACCGCTTCGCCCAGCATTATTTCCATATCCTACGAACCAAAAAAATGTTTAACAAGCAATCTTAAACGGCCACTGAAGAAGCTCAAGGACATTCTTAAACTACTACACTCAAACAAAATTGAAAAACTACGGCCGAATTGGATTATTCGCAACAGATAGATTTTAGTTCATGAATCTAATGGCGCTTACTCGATAAACACCTAAAAATCTCTAATTTGCTTTCCCATCTATGTGAATTAATCCCAGCGTATTGGCTGCCGTTTGACCGCCACAGTCCCCGCCAGCATTTTCGTATAAATCGCAACACTTTCATATCACCATCCTCATCTAAAAGCTAATAGCTTATTTACCATAAGCTAAGCTTTGTAACTCACTTTGTTTTTACCCTACTTTATCGATCATAGGGCTATCTTCCAGATTGCCAATGCGCAGATCATGTACATTTCTTATTAATGGAAGCTTTCTTTCTTTGTAACTTAGCAGATTTACAGAAATGATGGTAATGATAGGTGTTTAGGCTCGCCTTAGCCCGATTTACCGCCACAACTCCTTTTTACCCATTCATTTCAATATATTAAGATACAACTACTACTATTCATAATACAAGAAAAATTTTGTTTTTATTATAGAAAAATTACCCATTTTGAAGCTTTTCCCCCATAAGGCTTTCTCTGATAGGTCGTTACATTAAATCAAAAAAAGACGAATTATTGTCTAAATTCCATCAACAATTTCCCTCAGCACAGTTATCGTTTGTTATTCATCAAGCTTTCAAACAAATTAAGCAAGAAGGGCTATACGATAAAAACAAAAAGAAAAAGGGCTGCAATAAAGTATTGTTGCAGCCCCTTCATTCGTGAAAACCGGGCAATTTATTTATTTGCGTTTGCGAAGGAAAAATAATCCGCCAAGACCAAGCAAACACACTGTAGTTGGCTCAGGAACGGCACCGTCAATTTGCGTATATACTCTATTTTTCCCTATCTTATTTGGAGAATCGTGCAGAACCGGAATAGTCAAGCCCCCGAAGCCGTTCTCTTCAAACAGACTGCCGTCGATCTGGAATTCATAGGTGACCTCGAAGACCCAATCACCATAGGCAGGGTCTGCAACGTTGTAATTATCATCTGCCGCGGGCGAGTCATCGGTAAGCACGAACCCCAAGGTGTTGAAGTTATAATCAAGACTCGTACTCCAGGCCAGGATATCGGCCGCGGAACCAATGTCCACATCGCCGTCCTTTCCCGTAGCACCCAGTGATGCGTAGCCGCTTGGCGCACTGCCGCTTTCAGAGATATAATCCAGCGTAAAATCGAGCACTGTGTTTCCGATACCATCGGTGATACTGAACTGGGCCTTATCAGAACCAACCAGATCATTGAATTTGTGATTCTTGCCGCTTGGCGCCACGCCCTTACCCCATCCGATAGCATTATCGCCGTAGGTGTTGTCCACGAGTGTGAGTGGCTGAGTAAAGTTGACGAAAATATCGCCGCTGACAGTGTCCTGATAAAGCCATAGCGTACCATCGTCAGCCGGTATATTGCCGCCTTTGCCCTCAACTTCAAGATTAACGAAGAAACCATCGGTATATCCCTCGCTTGTGTTAAACCAACCGTCGACAACTGGTGTGGCATTGGCCAGATTCGGCAAACCACTAAGAATAAAGACTGCGCAAAGAATTGTTGCTGTTTTTAGCATTCTCATTTTTGTACCCCCTATAACTCACAATTAGTGTAGAATAAATCCAGCAATTGAATCTACGCGAGTAAATCACAAACAGATTTAATTTAGTGAAACTTGGAACCCCCATTCCAATTTAATCGTTCCGTAAACGATTATGAATAGTTTACCGTATTAGCTTATAAAAGTCAAAAGAATTTGGCCGGTATTACTGACAATGATTAAAATTTTTCTATTATGTCCCTTTATAAGTCACAAACAAAATAATTATAGGGTCTTAATCGAGCTTATTAGATAACCAATGCTGAACTTTATTTGCGATGGTCCATTTTCAAATAGCAATGCACACAACTGTTGTGCCTTGAGCTTATACTTTTTGAACGTCAAGCTCCACAACATTGTTAAAAACCACGAATGCTGCCTGGCTGCAAAGGCCTACGCGGAAATGGTAAAAAACTGGTTCGATTCAAGCGAAGAGCTTTTTGAGGAAAAGGCCGACGATTTGAGTCTGCAAGCAAGACTTGAGCTGCCCGATTCTGACCAGGATTCGATTAGCAAACAAGCATGGCTAATCGCGATTCGAATGACGCAATGCGACATACGCAATACGAACGAGATACGTTTCACGAACAATTAGGGAGCGAGGAAAAAATCAGTTGTGCAGGAAGGCACTTCAAAGCCTTGATATACGTCAGTGTCACTTAAGGTGAATATATCGTCTTCCGAGAGACTGGTGTGACGTGTTTTTACAAATTCGACCCGGCCATCGCCAAACAGAACGTTCTGGCCACGCCGTCTGTGATTGATGCTGTTAAGAGTTAATAGATCCTTATTCAAGCGCAGCTTCAACGGCTTGGAATAATCACCAGGCAAACTTTCAAACAGCGGACTCAAATCTGCCATTAAAACTTTTCGGTAGACCAGCTTGCTGCTCGCGGTCCTACCGCAACTTATTTTGAAGCTATAGGTCACATACTCTCTGCTTGGAAAATCATTATAATTTTGGACCTGTAAAGTGGTGAACTGAAGAGCTTTTTTCTGAGACGCACCGGGACAGACAAAATCGGCTGGTTTGCTATAGCCACGTTTCGCCAAAAGCCACATAGGCCGGGTATTGGAGTGATTTTCTTTGCCCTGATAGCCTACCTTCCACCATGGTGTATCCGCTGCAGCCGCAACGGTTGGTAGTCTGCCTTCATAGTCAGAGCTATATTGCGTAATGCCATTCCATATCTGCTGCAATTGCATCGCACACTGCTGCCGCCAGGAATTCTGACGAATA
>CAYNKI010000266.1:0-5080 GCA_964397675.1 uncultured Pirellulales bacterium | reverse complement strand
AAGGTAAGCTCAATATTTACAGAGTAGACACACAAGCTCAGCAGGAATTAGCAGCAGCTTTCGGCATTCAGAGCATCCCCAGCATGCTTTTTGTACCGCTAAATGACAAACCACAAATGGCAATAGGCGCCTTACCAAAAAACACGCTGGAAAAAGCAATAAAAGAAGTGTTGAAAGTTGAATAAGAACGAGGTACGATTTTGCCTGGCTTAAACTTTTGTAATCCGTGTCGCAGGCATATAGTATGGTAGCCTGGCAAGATCAATCGCAATATCGATAGTTATTACTTTGACTTTTTTATGGCCTGTTTTATAGCATGGTGAAAAACTTAAGATGCCTTTAATCCCAGCCGCGATGAGCTTATTGAATGTTTCTTGAGCGGCCTCGCAAGGAACGGTAATAATTCCAAGGTCAATTTTTCTTTGCTGCAATGCCTGGATGTTTGAAACATCCTCGATCGTGATATCTCCTACTTGTCGACCGATTTTTTTAGGATCGTTATCGAACGCAGCAACAATGTTGAACCCGAACATTCCAAATCCTGGATACCTCAAAACAGCCGAGCCCAGGTTGCCCACACCTACCAAAGCTGCCTTGTGAACCACATCGAGTTTGAGAATTTTTCTAATTTGTCTTATGAGCTTTTCGGTATTATAGCCTGTACCGGGTGTTCCAAAACTGCCAAAATAAGAAAAGTCCTTTCTTATCTGCCAATGGTTAAATCCAAGAAGATCAGCCAAGTCATGACTGGATATATTCTTGCGTCCTTGTTCTGACAAAAGCAGTAAGACTCGGAGGTAAATCGGCAGTCGTCGAACAGATTCATCTGGAATTTTGTGATATTTCATAAACAGCCCGATTCATCGTTTCAGTCTATGTTCACATAACAAAGAAGTTTAGGACGATTTTTTCATATGTCAAGAATATTCAAATATTCAAATATTCGGATATTCAAATAAATTTTAAAAATCTGTTGACAAAGCCAATTGATTAAGATGAAAATGCAGCTTTTTGTGAATGTGTGCACAAATATAGGTGAATGTGTACACAAATACAAAGATCAAAATTTGGATTCGCGAATGCAATAGACACTTTATTTAGGAAAAGAAAATGAGAAAAGCAGGTATTTTGTTGGTTGCAGTGGCTTTGTTAGCCACACTGACTGCGAGCCAGGCTAAAGCCAAAGAGGAAGCTAAGGAGCTTGGTTTCACCCTGGATGTTAGTTATGTGAGCAAGTGGATGTCAAGAGGAGTGGAAGTATGGAGCGAAGACGGGGGATTTTTCGAAACTTTAGATGTTGATTTGTGGGGAACCGGCTTTAAGTTCGCGTTTATTCACCGAAGCGCAACTGGCAGCGGATGGGTTAACAAACAACGAATGGATTACATGCTCTCCTACAGCAATAGCGCCTTCGATGCTACTCCATATAAGACGAAATTCACAGTTGGCTATATGTACGAGAACTGGTATGACAAGCTGGCAAATGCAGCGGGCAAGTCGAAAGACATCGAGATGTGGCTATTAAAATATTCTTTCCCTGAACTTCTGGGCTCAACCGGCTTAATTCCCTACGGCATTACAACTTATGACTGTCCGGCTAAAAGTGACGATGGGTTTGATGCCAACTGGGACGGCTGGGTTCACCGATTTGGTCTTGGCTACGACTTGAATGTACCTGAACTGCCAAGTGCGGTGCACCTGACTTCCGAGATTGCTTATACGGATGGGTTTCGCGCTGCCGACCATGACTGGTCGTATGCTACACTTGGAGCTTCCACAAAAATAAAGCTCAGCGAAAATATTACGCTTGTGCCGGGGATTTACCAGCAGATATCGATGGATGACTCGGTCTGTGACCATGATGTAACATACTGCAATATCAGTATGAAGTGTGAATTTTAAACCTGTGTGGATTTGGTAAAGTTGTGAAATGTAGTTGACAGGGACAAAGATTGATACCCGGAAAATTTGCTTGTTTTTCTATTTAGCATCGTATAAATTCTATTGACAAAATGAGCAGGGTATGAGAAATTTACGAATATTTGTGAAAGTAAGTGTGCTTGTACTAATAAGATAAGGACTTATAAATGTCGCAAACCGCTCCTTCAGCAGGAGAAAAGGCAAAAGGATTTGTTTGGCTTTTAGTGGTCACTTTTGTTTTATGGCTGGCTTTGAGCTCAAAACTCGACCGGCCAGAACTCGTTTGTGGGGGTTTGGTTTGTCTGATTATTTCGCTATTTGCAACTCACATGTACTCCAGGTTAGGCTTCCCATCGCTAAGTATAAAGATGGTTTTATTTTTCCTGGCATATATAATTGTGCTTTTCTGGGAGATAATAAAGGCAAATTTTGACGTCGCCTATCGGGTCATTCATCCTAAAATGCCTATAAAACCAGGTATTGTGGTAATAAAGACTCGCCTTAAATCTGACATTGCAAAGATGATTTTAGCCAATTCCATTACCCTGACTCCCGGCACATTTACATTGGATGTCATCGGCGATCGGATCCTTATTCACTGGATAAATGTAAAGGCTGAAGATATCGATGAGACGACAAGAATCATTGGGGAAAGATTTGAGAAGTATTTAAAGATAATATTTGCGTGAGGACGTATTTATTATGGGAAGGACAGATGTCCTAATTATAGGCGGAGGGCCAGCTGGTATCACTGCGGCGATCACGGCAAGAAGATACTATCCGGATGCCAAGATCACGATCATTCGCAGAGAGAACAAAGTCTTGATTCCATGTGGCATCCCTTATATTTTCGGGACAGTCGGCTCACCGGAGAAAAATCTCATTCCCGATTCGGCACTCTCGGATAACGACGTCGATTTAATTATAGATAAAGTTACTTCCGTAAACAAAGGTGCTAAGACTATAACTACTGACAGTGGCGAAACTATTGGTTATGAAAAGCTTGTTCTGGCAACGGGTTCGCTACCGCTGGTTCCTCCTATACCTGGAGTTGAATTGAATAATGTTTTCACTGTAAAAAAGGATGTGGACCATTTAACTTTGATCTTGCAAGCCTTAGAGAAAGCTAAGGATGTTGTCATCATCGGCGGTGGTTTCATCGGATTGGAATTTGCCGATGAGTGTAAAAAAAGAGGAAACTTGAATGTCACTCTAATAGAGCTTCTTAGTCATTGCCTTTTTTTGGCTTGCGATGAGGAGATGTGCATTCGAGTAGAGAAGAAATTATCCGAAAGAGGTATAAAACTCTTAACTGACAGAAGAGCAAAAGTCATCCTGGGTGAAAAAACTGTTCAATATGTAGAGCTGGAGAACGGTCAGAAAGTTAAAGCAGATGTGGTGATTTTAGGAATAGGAACGAAACCCAATGTTCAGCTTGCGTTAAATACCGGATTAGAGGTTAATGAAAAAGAAGGCATACAAGTTGATGATTTTATGAGGACAAGCGATGAGAACATCTTTGCAGCCGGTGATTGTGTAGCAAAAAGATGTTACCTCAGTGGAGCACCCATAGCTATTGGGTTAGCCTCTATAGGCACTACCGAAGCCAGGATAGCCGGGGCAAACCTCTTTGGTATTCGGCGGAGGATTGAGTGTGCCATAGGTATATTTTCCACCTGTTTCGGTGATCTTGCTGTGGGGACTGCGGGGCTGACCGAAAGAGCAGCAAAGCAGATGAGCATGGATGTGGTAACCAGCGAAGTCATTGCCCCGGATAAACACCCCGGTTGTATACATGGCACCAAGGAGTTAGGCGTAAAGCTGATATTTGAGAAGGATACCGGCTTACTTGTAGGTGGACAGGTCTATGGTGGAGCAACAGTCGGTGAGAAAATAAATTTCATTGGCGCTCTTATCCAACATAAAATGAGAGCAGATGAGATATGTACTTTTCAGATGGGGACTCACCCTATGCTCACTGCCTCACCAATAAGCTACCAACTTGTAAATGCCGCTCAAATTGCTGCGACGAAATTAAGGAGGAGCAGGTAAATGAAGAAAAAATATGAAGACATAAGCGAAATGTTTAAGGCCCTGGCTCATCCAGCGCGGTTAAAGATTGTGGTTGGCCTTCTCAAGGATGAATGTAACGTTGCTCAGATCCAGAGGGTATTAGGATTGCCTCAATCTACGATTTCGCAGCATCTTAGGATATTAAAAAATGCGGATATCATTAAAGGCAGAAGAGAAGGAACGAAAACATGCTACAGGGTGATTGATGTGCAAGTAAGAAAAATCATGGAAATAATTAAAAGGAAATAAATTTTTTTGGGTATATTTATCGCTTTATTTATATATACAAATAAGCTAACAGAGGTGAGTGTTTTATATGAGTGAAATTATCTTTCTTGTGATCATAGGGCCGGGAATTTTTTTGTGCCTTTTACGCATGCTCATAGGCCCTACCGCTCCGGACCGGGCAGTAGCGGTGGATACTATAGCTACGATTACCACCGCTTTGCTTGTCCTTTTGGCCTCTATTTTTGAAAGATATGTTTATTTAGACGTTGCTTTGGTCTATGCGGTTCTAACCTTCATCGGTTCAGTGGCAATTGCAAGATTCTTGGAAAAGGGAATTTAAGTGCTGGTTTTTGGGACTATCGTTACGGCAATCGGGACAATATTTCTTTTTGTAGGAAGTCTGGGTGTATTCAGGCTACCTGATGTGTACAACCGTCTCCAGGCAGGAACTAAGTGTACAACTTTGGGTGCTTTCTTGACCATCGTTGGCGTTGGGATAATGCAACCCGATTGGTTGCCGAAGACATTAGTTATCGCTTTGTTCATTCTTATTACCAATCCTATTTCTAACCACGCCCTGGGACGGGCGTCTCGCAAAAGCGGTGTTCCTTTGTGTGATAGAAGCGTTGTGGATAAGGCCAAGGAGTTTGAAGAATATAAGGAAAAGCAATGACCTTTGTTGTTTCATTTTTAGTATTTTTGATGCTTGTTGGAGCCGTCGCAGCCTCTGTTTTTAGAGACTTAATTAGTGCGGTAATTGCTGCAGCCTTGGTAAGTCTGATTGCTTCGATACTTTTTTACTTGCTTCAGGCCCCCGATGTAGCGATGGCTGAGGCTGCTATTGGCGCTGCATTGACTG
>CAYNKI010000265.1:0-5126 GCA_964397675.1 uncultured Pirellulales bacterium | reverse complement strand
AGCCACACGTGGCAGCATTAACGGGCTGCGCATACTTACTTTGACCCCCGTTTTCACGGGGGCATGCTTGCCCCTGCGAAGGCAGGGGTCGACCGCTCCAATTACAGCATTGCGTGTAACCTCAGCGCCGGTTCCTGCAGTGGTTGGAATCGCAATGTAAGGCAGTGGACTCTGGCTCATTGGTTTGCCATCGCCGACCACCTCTAAATACTCTTCGAGCCGGCCTTCATTGGTCAGCATCGCTGCAACTACTTTGCCGGTATCCAGGACGCTTCCGCCGCCAATACCGATGACTAAATCCGGTTTTGCCTGACGGGCCTGCTGGACAGCTTCCTTTACTATCGTCGTGGTCGGCTCGCCTGTGACACTAAACGTGACATACTTGATTGAATGTTTTTCCAATTGCTCAAGGAGCAGCTTAGCTCGCCGGCCCGTGCGCCCTGTAATAACAAAAGAAAAACTTCCCATCCCCGCTGCCAAAGGCCCAACCTCCTGGATTGTGTCCCTGCCAAAGATTATGCGTGTAACGGTCGCAAATTCAAATCTCATATTAGCCCTGCTCATCAGGAAATACGTTAATATATTTTATGCTGGTGCGTGGTTCACCCATCATATCAGCCACAGTGTCACGCCATTTCTGATAATGTGCCGTCTCTTTGTGCTTAGCTGGGTCATTGGCTGTGCGATAGACCTCGACCAGCACAAAGCTCGTGGGGTCATCCTGCTGCTGGATGACATCAAATCGGGCGATGCCTGGTTCCTGTATGCTGCTGCGGGCATTCTCAATTGTTGCGGCCCGAAAGGCTTCCACCTGCCCCTGCTTAACATGGACGAAAACATGAACTATTAACATAATATTCTCCTGTCAAATCTGGAAGTTCAAAAATCAAAATGCAAAATGTAAAATTAAGGAAGTCGTTGCCGCAAAGCGGCAACTCCACAATTTTGATTTTTTATTTTTAATCTTTGAATTTCACAACTTATCCGTTCAGCACCCATCCCTTGCGGTACGTTTTCCGGATATACTGGTCAGCTTCGGGGCAGTTGGTGGCCTTGAGATTCTTGGCGTCCCACTCGAGTTTCTTACCGACCGTGATCTCATCCTCCTTTCCATCCTTGCCTTTCCTCTTGACGACCTCGCCGAGGCGGTAGGAGACGAGGGCCAACAGATTGTTTTCTATTAGTGCGCCCGAGTAATCAAAGTTACAAAGGGTGGGCTTACCCGTCTTGCAAGCAATGATCCACTCCTCGCGGTGACCGGGTGACGGCGGAATCAGCTCCTCAGGCTTAGGCGATTTGTAATGGGTCATATCACCTTTTAGCATCAGGATACGGTAATCGTAGTCAGCAATAAGGAAGCCCTTATCACCGTTAAAAATAACGCCCTTGGACATCTCATCGCGGTTGAATATCTTGGATGGCATACCAGGCTTTTTTTCACCGTCATACCAATTGACCTCAACCGCTTCTCGCCAGTCATTGGCTGGGTGGTCCCAGCTTGCCTTGAGCCATTCCGGGCACGTATCGGAATGAACCGGCGTTCCGCTGGCAACGCAAGTCGTGGGAAATCGCAGGTCCAGCGCCCAATATGCCATATCTATCATGTGGCTACCCATGTCTCCGATCTGACCACTGCCGAAGTCCCAGAAGCGATTCCATTTCAGACAACTGCCGACGTAGCCTGGATTATACGGATGCAACGGCGATGGACCAATCCACAGATCCCAGTGAATATGCTCTGGCACAGGCTTGACCTCCGGCAGGTAGCTGCCACCTTTGGGCGTCCTGTTGCACCAAACATGAGCTTTCCTCACAGTTCCGAGCGCGCCATGCCGTACCAGCTCCACCATACGTCGGAAATTGTCTGAGGCGTGTATCTGGGTACCCATTTGTGTTGCGAGCTTACGCTTGTTTTTCAGGTATGTCTCGCGAACTACTCGGGCCTCATGCACCGAATTAGCCAGTGGCTTTTCGCAGTAGACGTGCATACCGCGGTTCATAGCCCACACATTGATAAATGCATGTGTGTGGTCGGTCGTCGAACAGACAACCGCATCAATGTTTTTCTGCTCAAGGCACTTTCGCCAATCAACGTAAGTTTTGGCCTTTGGAAATTGCTGGGCGGCTGTGGCCAGAGTCTTCTCGTCCACATCACACAGCGCGACAATGCTCTCGCTCTGAACTCCTTTAATGTTGGCCCTTCCGCGTCCACCGCAGCCGATGACGGCGATATTGAGTTTTTCGTTCGGCGACTGGCCGGCCCTGAGAATGCCCGACTTAAGGACCACCAGTCCTACTCCGGCCATAGTGTTTCCCTTGATAAATGTACGACGATTCATTTTAGAACTCATAAGTTACCTCCTTAATTTACAACTACAAAATGCATATCTGCAAAATCCATGTACCGCTGCCAGTCGTACTCGGTCAGGTTGTGTCTGCCCGAACGGATGTGGTAGCCAATCGTTCCTTTTTGTACAGGTTTATTCAGTCCCGGCATCTTTCTGACCCCCAGTCCTACGACTCCCAGTAGACGATAAACAGGTTCAGCGTGTTTGCACGCTAAAAACTCGCCATGCGGGTCAGCCCACAAATCCTCATCGGCACTGGCTACGTATACCGGACGCGGCGCAATCAGAGCAACAAGCTCATGCTGATCAACCGGCAAATCGTCTTCCCTGCCGTTGTATCCCTTGAAATTCTCACAGAACCAATGCGGAAAGTTTGTATTGATGCGTTCTACGGTTTCCCCGAACCTCCGTCGGCTTAGCGCCGCCCCGCCACAGCCGGAGCTATTAGAAATCACGATTGCAAACCGCTCATCCTGTGCTCCGGCCCAAAGGGCGGTTTTGCCCAGACGCGAGTGGCCCAGCACAATAACTCGTTTGTGATCGATGTCACGGTCGGTCTCGAAGTAATCCATAGCTCGGCTCAATCCCCATGCCCAGGCGCCGATAGCACCCCAAGCATCAGGTGCCCTTTTGTCACCGACGAGTTTGTCAAAGACACCATGTACTCCATTTTCAAAACCATCGTGAAAATCCGGATCGATGTCGCCATAGTAAATCGTGGCCAGACCATAACCCCGCTGGAGAATCTTTTCAACAGGGAATCTTGAAGAGCTTCGACCGCGTGACTTTTCTTTCGCACGATTGTTCAGGACGCCTGAGCTTCCCGAGCGCATCCAGCCTTGTGATAGCTTAATCGCTGGATCGCTGTGAATGGTATGGTTGCCGCCGAAATTCAAGATAACGAAAGTGGGAATCGGCTTCTTAACCGCATTAGGCAGGTAGATAAGAATGTCCATACTCGGCCCATCTTTCTTTCCGGTAAAGTTCACCGTCACCTGCTTACGAGCAGCTAAACCGCTCAGCGCTTTGCGCTCCAGGTCGAAGACCTTGATGGTCTGCTTCTTTGGCTGACCTATCGGCGCTCGACCGTAGACGTGCGTTCGGAAAAGCTCTAATATTTCCAGCCGACGCTTCGTCCGCCACATTCGGGCATCGGCTACTTTCGTCCCATCGCTCATCATCAATGGGTCGGGTAAAGTATATTCAGGGACTTTATCCTCATAATAGTTGATCTGTGGGCGTCGTTTGGTAAGTGCATCTGCCAACTGGCGCGAGCCTTCCCAACTCTTGTCCTCGCTGCTGGCCAAAGCGTGACCTTCGGCATAGAAAAGAGCGATACATAAAAATACCAGCAAAACTATGTTTAACTTGCTTTTGAACATAAGAAACTCCTATTATTAATATGTGACTTAAAACAGTCGGCTGCTATCGAGCAAAAAGTTTACCGGCCCATCATTAACGCTGCTGACATGCATATATTCGCCGAAGACACCCTTTTCAACAACTACGCCTTGCTTGGCGATCAGCTCAATCATTTTTTCATAAAGCTGCTGTGCTAACTCTGGCTCAGCCGCGGCGTCAAAGCTGGGCCGACGTCCCTTTCGGCAGTCACCATGAAGCGTAAAATTACTGACCAACAAAATCCTACCGCCTACATCAAGTACATTGCGATTCATCTTGCCCGCTTCATCCTCAAATATCCGCAGGTTTACCATCTTCTCAGCCATAAACTCAGCGTCCTTCTTGTTATCTTCTTTACCCACGCTGAGATAAACCAACAGCCCTCTGTCGATTTTGCCTACCAGTTGTCCGCCGACTTTGACTTCTGCCTGCAAAACCCGCTGTACCACTGCTCGCATAACCAACCTTTCCGCTTAATCCGCGGTTCTAAAACCACGGTGATGAGGCTGCCCGGCGGATGTGCAGCTCATCTATCACGGCGTTACCTTTATGCGTGACCAGGTAGAGAACCAGCTCAGCAATTTCTTCCGGCTGCATAAGGTCTTCTTTTTTAATATCCGGGCGAACCTTTTGCAACAATTCCGTATCCACCCCGCCGGGGCAGAGCAAATGCACCCGAATATTTGAACCTTTTAGTTCCTCAGCCAACGATATAGTCATGCCGCGAAGGGCATGCTTGGAAGCGGTATAGGCACTCTGAAGCGGATAACCTTTGACACCGACTACTGAGGCGATATTAACAATGTACCCAGCTTCAGACTCTTTCAAAAGCGGCAGAGCTTCTCTGCACAGGATAAATGGTGCACGTGTGTTAATCTGAAAACATCGGTCCCAGTCCTCAGTCCTCGTCTCTTGCAGCTTTGCCGAGTGAGTTATACCTGCGTTATTGACCAGTATATCCAGTCTGCCGAATTTTTTGCTGGTTACTTTGATGAGATTTTTGATAGATTCTTCTTCGGCCAAATCAGTAGTTACAATCTCTGCTTTTCCGCCTACCTCTGTTACCTGCTCAGCAGTTTCTTGCAGTTTGCCGATTGCGCGCGCAGCTAAAACGACCGTTGCTGCCTCTTTAGCTAATGCAATGCTAATAGCTCTGCCAATTCCTCTGCTGGCCCCTGTGACTATGGCTACTTTTTCAACTAATCTTTTCGGCATTTTTCGGCCTTCTCAAATCGCGCCGCATTATAACCGAAAATTATAGCAAATAAAAGCCCTTTGCCAACAAAATAGGTAGCATGTTTCAATCCTGGGTGGCAGCCTCAATCCCGATGTATCCCGAAATACTTCGGGAGGACGAACTATTCAAAACGGCTTGTC
>CAYNKI010000264.1:0-5179 GCA_964397675.1 uncultured Pirellulales bacterium | reverse complement strand
TTGAGGCTGCCACACACTATGGAGCCACAAATCAATGTTACCCAGAATCTGTGCTTTTTGAACCATGCCAATTTTAAGCAATTATATCTTTCAAACAAAATAAGCCCATAAAGTTGGTTTACAATGTCCGGTATAACCACCTTGGAATATAAAACCGCCTTTTGTTGATTACAACTCCAAGGACATTAGCGTTCGACTGTTCCAACAGCTCCTTTGTCCTCTGTACAACCTCCCAGCGAGACCGCTCTGCCTCAACGACCAATCCGACACCGTCGCTTAACCGAGCCAGCCGAACTGCCCAGCTCGCCTCATTCACAGACGGTAAATCAATTACTACAAAACGATAATCTTTTTTTATTGATTTAAACAAGTTAGTGAACGCACCTGAATCGAAGATTTCCGAAAGATCTCCATTAGCGGTACCTGCCGAAAGGACATGTAGATTCTTTACTGGCGAAGGAGCAATAACGCCTTCAATACTCTGGCCGTTTGCGAAAATATCAGTCAGTCCAGGCGAGAGTCTCGACTCGAAGATTTGATGCACAGAAGGATGACGCAGATCTGCATCAATAAGTAGAACCTGCCCATCGTCAAGGCGAGCCAGCGTAGCAGCAAGGTTTGCCGCGACAGTGCTGACGCCTTCATTATCGTGTGAACCTGTAATCGCCAGTACTTTCGGTACTTTATGAGCACCCTTCGGACCTAATAGCAACTGCTCTTTAATAGCCTCGTAATGTTGTTTAACACTGGCAGGTATACCCCAATTTGCTGTCGCACAAATCCGGCTGGCCCGTACTCGTGGGATACAAGCAAGAGCTGGCAGTTGCAATCTTTCTTCTACCTCCTCCGGTGTCTTGATGGAATGGTCTAAGTATTCAGAGAAAAATGCAAGCAAGACCCCGCCAAAAATGCCCACGAGAATCCCTAAAAGCAGGTTGCGTGCCTTCTTTGGTCGAACAGGATTTATAGGAAGTGTGGCTGGCTGCACCTCATTGATGTTCGAGATTTGTCCAATCTCTAATGCTTGATCTACACGGGCCTGCTCTAAATTCTCAGAATATTTGCGGTAGTTCGCCTCCTGTATCTCTACCTCCCGCGTTAAGGCCGTGATTTCGCCTTCACTATCGCTCATAACCTTCAGTTCTGCTTTTGCTTCTGACAAATTCTTTTTTAGCGTCTCAACTTGGGCATAAAGCGATGAAACGGTTGCTTGTTCCGTGAGCAATGCCGACTGCACTTCCATATAATTCGTGTTTAGTCCTCTAGTAACAGTGCTACGCTCTTGCTGTTCTTTATTGATGAGCGTCTGCGCCGCAGCAATTTGTTTACGGACATCCTGGACCTGCCGACTGTCTTGCTCAAACTTGGACACAAGGTCTTGCTCGATGAGCTGCAGATCGTAAAGCGTCCCGCGCATAGCATCAACAGCAGCATTTGGCAGTCCCAAAGTTGTTCCTGTCACCACCAACTCGGACATTTGGGACAGACCCTGCTGCAATGACTGTACTTTAGCGTTCGCAGAAGCTAATGCAGCCTCTGCGCTATCTATCTCTGTCTGCAAGGTACCGATGCGTCCCAAAATGACCGCTCGCTGCTCTACCAGCGAAGAAATACCAGTCTGGCTCTTTAGATTCTCAAGCTCTTTCTCAGACTTTTCGAGCTCGCCTCGCAAATGGCCAACTTGCTTCGTGAAGAACTGGTACGATCCGGGCGTCTGATGCACAGCGATATGTTTTTCGAGATAAAAATCAATAAATTTATCGAGCACTTCTTGAGCCAATTTCGGGCTTTTCGCCTCGTAAAAGACGTTGATGATCCAACTGTCTTTCTGGATATTGACCTCTAAGTTGTCCATAACGGTGAGCAACGCTTTGTCGTGGTCGCTCAGCGGCTCGGTCAGATTAAATCGCTTTGAAAGATTCCATTTGCCTGGCTCTTTAAGCTGGGTTACAAATGTTTCCACCCCAATGGAGTCTACTACATCTTTGGCAATCTCACGGCTCTTGAGGATCTCCAGTTCTGTGTTGATCTCGCTTTCGCGAGACTGAAAGACTGGAAGGATCGTACCAGTTGTTGCCGTGGGGTCCAAGCTCACAGTTTCGCGGCCAACCCGCACCAGAAGCCCAGCTTCCGAGCGGTAGATCTCGGTGCTAAGAAAGGTGATTATAGCCACGGTGACAACAATGGCACAGAAAAATAGAAGCATTTTCCACTTGTGTCGAAACAAGATGTAATATAGATCTCGCAATGATCTTTGTTGAAACCTTTCCTCAACTTCGATTATCTCTTTTGACATTTGTCTTCCCCTTTCCAAAATAGCAATCAGCGTAAAACGTGGGCTTTAATCATACTTTTCCACATGCCCCGTTAGTAACCTCTGGTCCCGACTGTGGTGTTTCCATAAGTTCTTCTAAAGAAAAGGCCAGTGTCTGGCATGATACTATTGATATGCTGGTCGACCCATTGACCAACCATGGTAATCTTGGTTCTGGGCACATACACGATATCCTGGGGCCGCAAAAAGAATGGCACCGATGCTTTCCCTTTCAAAGCAGCCTCTAAGTTAACAGTGTATGCATATCGCTGACCATCTTTGTGGCGAATGACAATTACATTTTTGACCTCAGCTTCCGGCAAGATGAATCCCCCACTTTGCATAACTGCTTCTAAGACATCAGTCTTTCCGGGCATCTCAATAACCCCCGGTGTCACTACCTGTCCCCCGACAAATACACGGCGGTTTCGTAACGTTCGCATTATAACAGCTACATCTGGATTCTTTAAATGAGGAGTGTAGAGTTCCAGCAACTCTTTTCGAAGTTCAGCAGGACTCTTTCCATGAACATCAACCTCACCTATTAGCTGAAGTGCAATCTTGCCGTCAGGCCGCACGTCCTGAATTATATTAAGCTCAGGCGTGTAATAGAACATTACCTCAACCTCATCACCCGGTTCCAAAGCCACCTGCAACGAAGAGACCTCTTCCGCTTTAGATGCACTCATATAGTCAGATTTAACCTGACTAATTTGTTGCCGAATGACGCTCGTTAGCCTTTGGTGCTCAGTCGCCATCTCGGACTTGGTCCGTGAAGACTGACAGCCCATAAAGGTGCCAAGTAATAACATTACCAATATCATTGACCACAATTTTCTAACTATTGAATAACGATAATATTCCATCAGCCTACCTCCCAAAATACCACGACCTATTTTTTCACTTCTCAACTTCATATCGAACAAACGTTATATGCATCTTTAATGCCTATTATTTATCAGCTCCGGGTAAACTTCGTCCCCGTCAGTTACATTCATCCGTGGAAAAACATCCTCCTATGAGTTTGAATAGCTTGATTCTACATTATAGGCCTAATACTCTCGCATTTACCTAAACGTAGTAAGCCTGAGGGAAGAGACCCAAGTCTCACATCCCTCCTCCTTTGCATAAGACAGCCTTTACACCGGATTCCGCACTCACATCCTTGCCACAATATTATTATCTCGTAGCCGTAAGGCGGAAAACCGTCTCCCCCAATATTTGTCCTATGATTATTTGGGGACAAAGCTTGATATGCAACAAGCTTCTACTTCACCTCCGTGAGATATATTATGAATATATGTTATACAATCAGCCTTAAAAAGTCAACGAAAAAAGGGAGAAATTTCGAATTTAGCGAATAATTATTACTTGTACCTATAAAAAAGACATATTCATCACGATATTCGTGCTATTTACGCTATTATTTCATGTTATTATCTCCCACGATACGAAGGTAGGATAGCTCAGAGAAACAATTTACGCCGTAGCGAGCTCGATTATACAGATAATTTAACTAAGTTGAGATTGACCTAGGTTAGCAGATTTGATACACTTATTGTCAGAAATGATTCTTTGCACGTATGGCACTAAAGAATGTCACATTGTTTTTTGATTAAAATATTTTTTCAAAACAAATTATATATTTATGGGAGGCAATGAAAATGAAACCGATAAAAGTATTCCGCTTACTTGTCGTGTTAATGCTCATCGCTACGGGATGTCAGACAAAACCACCTAAGGCGATACACCAAACCTTGGCTTCTGGTGAGGAAGAATCCGCTAAATCACTCCATGAAGCTGCAGCCGCTGGTGATGCTGGTCAAGTTAATTTACACATTTTAAGAGGCACTAATGTCAACACAAAGGATAAAGACGGCCGGTCACCTCTGCATCTCGCGGCTATGAATGGGCATAAAGATGTAATCGAACTACTAATTAAAAACGGTGCAAATGTGAATTCCGAGAACAAGGATGGTGAGACACCAGCATATACTGCTATGAGGTGGGGCCGTCAGGGAGTTGTAAAACTACTAATTGCAAGAGGCGCTGATGTTTCTACTATACATTTAGCTGCTTACATAGGAGACATGGCCAAGGTAATCAACCTGGTCAAAGAAGGAACTAACATAAATGCAAAGGACAAACATAGCGAGACGCCTTTACACTTCGCAGCCCTTGCAGGCCAAAAAGATGTGGTCAAACTGCTTGTTGGCAATGGGGCCAATGTCAATGCAAAAGGCCGGTCCGGCTGGACACCCCTGCACTCTGCAGCAGGCATAGGCCAGAAGGAGGTAATAGAACTGCTTATTGCCAAAGGCGCTAATGTCAATGCCAAGAGCAAATTGGGCATTACACCACTACACCTTGCGGCTTTTGAAGGTCAGAGTTATGTGGCTGGATTACTTCTCGCCCAGAGCGCCGATATCAATGCAAAAGACAGGGATGGCTTTACACCCTTGCACCTCGCTGCTTACGAAGGCCAAGATGAGGTGGTCAAACTACTTATTGCCAATGGCGCTGATATGAACGCAAAAGACAAAGAAGGCCAAAGTCCATTATCATTGGCGACACAGCAAGGTCATAAAAGAATTGTTGAAATGTTGCGAGGTCAGACAACTCAGGACTGATTTATATCTGGCAAAGAACTGAGTGAAACTGCAAAAGATAGAGGCGTGCGGAATCGATGTTTTCTCGACAGTAAAAAAGGCAGGCCTGCCCATAGAAGTTGTCCGAACGACCCGTCAATGCCCCAATTACTATGGGCTTATACTTGTTGACTAAGCACCGGAATCTTTAATTATCCGGGATTTCGGCATGGTTCAAACAGCACAGATTCTGGGTAACATTGATTTGTGGCTCCAT
>CAYNKI010000263.1:0-5275 GCA_964397675.1 uncultured Pirellulales bacterium | reverse complement strand
AAACCGCATAACCTTGACGCATCCGGTTTTATGTGCTGCATCTCACTTGGCTGTACTTGTCTCCGGTGAAGAAAAAGCTGGTATTTTGAAAGAGGTTTTGACCAGCGAGCCGGACGAGGTGCGGTATCCTATTCACATCCTTTGGCCTGTCCTTGATAAAGTCACCTGGCTGGTCGACATCGACGCCGCAAAAGCCATCTAACTGCATCAGTTACCAATTACCATTTTCGTATTTTGTAGCTTGTCCGTGTTTGTTCCCAGCCTTATTTGCTTTTATCCTTTTTTGCTTTTGTGCCGAGCAGCAATACCGGTGCAGCTATGGCAATGGATGAGTACGTACCGATGATGATTCCGAAACCGATAGCGAAGGTAAATCCTCTCATGCCTTGACCGCCGAAAACATACATTATCAGCACAACTATAAATGTTGTGAAAGATGTTAGAATGGTTCTGGAAATAGTCTGATTGATGCTATTGGTTATTATTTGTGGGTTTAGCAGGCCCTTGCGGCGATTTTCGCGGATACGGTCGAAAACCACAATGGTGTCGTTAAGTGAATATCCGATGAGCGTCAAGAAAGCGGCTATCATTGCCAGGTTGATTTTGAAGTCTCCGATTAGCAGTTTTTCACCAATTGGCGATGCAGCAATATAGGTGCAGGCGGTCACCGCACCAAGAGTGATACATACATCATGAACCAGCGCTAAAATTGCAGCCAGGCCGTAGCGGAAATTCCCGAACCGAATCCATATATAAGCCACGATAGCAAATAGCGACAGGATTATGGCAATCAAAGCTCGCGTCTTTTGCTCTGCTCCGACTGAAGGGTCTATCTGTGTTACTCGTGGAAGTGACGTTTCGAGCCTGGCTGCAGCCAGTACTCTGGTCGTTTCGTTTTCAACAAACTGTGTCCATTCATCTTCGGTTAGTTCGCGCAGCCCTGCCTCGGCCTCGACACTGAGATAAGCGAATGAGCTTACCGTCTGGTTGGGTTCTATCGGCGTAAGGTCTGGACTGAGAATGGTATAAAGATTTCGATCAAGGTATTGCATATCCGGCTTAAATTGCAAAGCTGACAATCTTGCCTCGACATCTTGTTGTGTAGTAGTCTTTTCGATTTTACATTCGATTTTGATCCCTCCCATAAAATCGGCAAGTTCGGGATAAGAACCAATAAGCTCTTCAGTTATTTTTTCCTGCGATGTTATTTCGGGTTGCAAATTTTGCTGAATTTCCAGCTCGTCTGTGAAAGCAGTTTTTATCGCATTGTTGACTACCTCATCTATTTTTGGTTTTGAGATGTCAGCATTTGGAAAAGCAGTCCTCAGGACATTCTCCACCAAAGACGGACTGACCTGGCTTGTTGATATTTCAAATGAGGGAGTGTCCCGAAGTACTTCGGGATTGCTGACTTGCTTTACGCTCAGATTGCTCAATTTGCGGCGAAACTTAGCTTGAGTCTCTTCAATTACTGATCTTATAGTTTTAGCGGTATGCTGGACTTGCTCGGATTCAGGGAAGGTAATAGTAGCAGTGGTTTTGTTTGTTTCTGTGGTGGTGATTTCATATTGTTTGCCAGATTTTCCGATGCTGTAAACATTTGCCGCTGCGAGGGCTGGGTTATTCCGCTCTTGTCCGATCTGGAGGATTTTATCCTTCACATATTGTCTGGTTTGGGATTCTTTTAGATTGATTTGTGTGAGAGTTCCGCCGGTAAATTCGATGTCGTATTTATTATTCTTAGTGTCGTCTCTTATAAAGAAAATTAACAACCCTGCCGCGATAAGCACGGTAGAGATGCTGAAGAAAATCGGCCTGGCACCCATCCAATTTACCTTCGGTTGATGTATCAGACGCAGCATGAATAGATGGTCTTTGATAATTCGCTTAGCTAAAAGAAAATCGAAGATTACACGAGTCACGAACAATGCTGTAAACATACTCGATGCGATGCCGAGCATAAGCACAATAGCGAAGCCTTTTATCTCTTCCGAAGCTCTCCAATAAAGAACAGCAGCGGTAATGAATGTAGTGAGGTTAGCATCTATAATGGCCCTGAATGCCCTTTGGTAGCCGTTTCGTATGGCAGTTCCGAGGGCCGCACCTTTCTGCTGCTCTTCGCGGATTCTCTCAAAAATCAACACATTAGCATCGACACTCATACCGATGGTTAGGATGATGCCGGCGATGCCGGGTAAGGTAAAGGTTGCCCGGATTCCCGCCATTATTGCCAGTACAAATAAGATGTTCATAAGCAGTGCCACGTCAGCGATTGAGCCGGCCAGGGTGTAATAGATGAGCATGCAGAAGATCACCACAATAAGGCCGATAAGGCCCGCTTCGATACCCTTGTCGCGGTTATCTGTACCGATGGATGGACCGATCGTTTTTACAGAGATGGGCTGCTCAATTAGTCTGGCCGGCAAGGAGCCGGCATTTAGCTTATTGACCATATCAGCAACGTTGGTTTGTGTGAACTCGCCGGTTATTACCCCACGTTTACCTATCGGGCCTCCCTTGGGATCAATATTTGGAGCTGATATTGCGAGGCTGTCAAGTAGGATACACAATGGCCTATTGGGATTGTTTTTTGTGATGTTATAGAATAATTTTCCACCCCGCTCATCAAGCAGGAAGCCGATAGCCCTTCGACCTATATCGTCGTTTGTAGGGAAGGCCTTTTCTAACTTCCACTCTTTTTTGTTAGGATTGTGCAGTATGATTTCATTTGTCTTGTTGCTGGACAACACATAATATTTGTCACCAAATGGAGCGACAACCGGATAGCTAACCTTCCATTCTTCAATATTTTCTATTTCCAGCCATACATACTTGTTATCTGATGCGTATTTAGGTCCTTTTTCTGTGAGGGACTTGCCGTAAGCTTCTACCTCGTCAGAGGTCAAACCTGCGAGCTCTAACTGGTCTAAAGTAGGCAGTATTCTAAACTCCAGGATGCCGGCTCCTTTTAGCATTCGCTGGAGGTCTTTTGGGTCGTCAAGTCTGCCTTTGAAAGGGTGATACTCGTCGAACGCCGAGACTACCTGGTCGATTTTTTCTGCACGGTCCGGAAAGTTGGTTTTGAGCTGCTCAATCCGCTGCATCCTTTTTATTTCTTTAGGAGACATTTCCAGCACAAAGTCTATCTGCTCCTCAGTAAGGTTTAATGTATCAAGCTGTCTTTTAGCTTCATCATATTGGCTCTTTTTCTCCAGGAGCGGATCTACGACTTTGGCCCAATCTGCAAATGTTTTTACATACTCGGTCAACAGTTCAATATTAGGGTCAGGAACTTCCTTTTGCATGGACGTAGAACCCAGAAATTCTTTTAGCGATTCTTGCAATTGCTGTTCATTTAGTTTAAGCCAATCGCTCCTATTTAGCTCTATCTGGTTGAGGTCATGTCCGGCGGATGATACTTTATCTGATGCGGCTTCAAGCTTGTTGTAGAGTTGGTCTCTTTCATTTCGCAGCTGCTCGCGCTGGTCATAGGCCTGGGTCAGTGTCTGGAGAATTGTTAGTCTATTAGGATCGTCTTGTGCCAAATCATTGAAATATTCCGTTCGCTCTTCTATCGGTTTTGTCAGCGAACGCAGAATTTTTGCGCGGTTAACATTTTTTGCTATCAACTCGGTGAGAGCTTTTTCGAAGCTCTTTCGTTTCGTGCGTGCTTCTGCACTGGCCAGAGGCATTTGTATCTCGAAACGGGTGTTACCCTGCGGTCGCCAGATTAGGTTTTGGATATTAGCAGGGTCTATTCGCCTTCGCAGAACAGTTATCATTCTTTGGGCTAAGTCTTTTTGTTCTTCCTCCTCAAGACCCAGGGTATCAATTTCATAAATAAGGCTGGTTCCACCTGCCAGGTCGATTCCAGGCTTTAAGGTTTTGGTTGGTGGATATAAAGTCAAAATTGCAACTGCCAGCAAAACAATAATCAAAATGGCTTTCGCCGTCAGGTTCTTGCCCATAACTTCCCTCGATTCTTGATACTCGATTCTCGTTTTGGTCTTACGAGCATCTAATTCTTAATCTTTCGACAAATTCTTTCCAATTGCTGAAGAAACAATCTTTATTTTTGTATTATTGGACTCATCAACTTTTAATGTGATCTCGTCACCCTTAATATCGACTACAGTTCCGATCATTCCGCCGATTGTTCGGACTCGGTCGTTTTTTTCCAGCGTTTGCACCATCTTTTTGTGCTGCTGTTTTTGTTTTTGAGGCCCCCTGAAAAGCATAAAGTACATCAATATGAACATCAAACCAATAAAAAGCCACGAGAAACCTCCGAAAGGTTTTGGTCGTGTAGTTACGGGTGGAGCATTGGAGTCGGGTACGAGTGTTGTTGCTTCACCTTCTTCTGTGGGTTGCTCTGAAGTAATGCTGGATGGGGCCTCCTGTCCTTCTTCTTGAGCTAATATCCATACGTTTTTCATTCTTATTTTCCTTTCGTAATTGATTACCGATTATTGGTAAGATGTTAAATCATCAATCATCAATAATCAATAATCATTTTTGATTGCTCTGCTACCCAGGCCGTAAATTCATTCTTTTTCAGGCTTAGCCTTATTTTAGCCATTAGTCTCTGGTAAAATCTTAGGTTATGTATGGAAGTCAAGATTGGGCCAAGCATTTCTCCACAGTTAAAGAAATGTCTTAGGGTAGCTCGACTGAAATTTTTACAGCAGTAACAGTCGCAGTCGGCTTCGATAGGTCTACTGTCTTCTATATGGGCGTTGTTCCTCAGTCGTACAGGGCCGTTTTCTGTAAATGCAAAGGCGTTTCGTCCATTTCGTGTTGGCAGAACGCAATCGAACATATCAACACCGGCCTTGACCGCTGCAATGATATCGGCTGGGGTGCCGATGCCCATCAGGTAGCGAGGTAGGTTAGCCGGCAAAAGTTGTGCTGTATGAGTAACCGTTTTTACCATATTTTTATGTCCTTCACCTACACTTAATCCGCCGATAGCATACCCGTCAAAACTTAATTTGACAAGTTCTGAGGCGCAATACGTTCTAAGTTGCTGATTTATTCCTCCCTGTACGACCGCGAAAAGCAACTGATCAGAATTAGCATGTGCTTGTTTTGCCCGCTTTGCCCAGCTAATAGTTCTTTCTACAGCTTTCTTCAGTTGCTGTTCTTCGACAGGAAAAGGTGTACATTGGTCGAGACACATTATTATGTCGGCTGCCAGTCTATTTTGTGTTTTTATGGCGGTTTCGGCATCAAGATATATTTTTGCCCCATCTATGTGGCTGGTAAATTCGACGCC
>CAYNKI010000262.1:0-5283 GCA_964397675.1 uncultured Pirellulales bacterium | reverse complement strand
AGGAAGTCGCAACCAGGGAGGGGCTGTCCATCCACTATGTAAATCAGAACTACCTAGATTTTGAAACAGATGATCGCTTTCATCTCATCCTGATGATCATGTGCGACTTCTGCGCCCTCAGTCCCACCCAGAGAAAAAAGATGCTCAGCAAGTTTTACACAATCCTGGAGCCAGGCGGTTCTGTTCTTCTCGACGTGTATTCTCTGACGGCCTTTGACCAGCGAGAAGAGACAGCAATGTACGAAGCTAATCTCCTCAATGGTTTTTGGTCGCCGAATAAATACTACGGATTTGTGAATACGTTCAAGTACAAGAGCGAAAAGGTGGTCCTTGACAAATATACGATTATCGAAGCATCACGCACACGAATCGTTTATAACTGGTTGCAGTATTTCAGTCCCGAAGCTCTGGAGAGGGAATTTGTGGATTGTGGCTTTGCAGTTGAGGAGCTATATTCAGATGTTGCAGGCTCACCATTCGACTCGGAAAGCAAGGAATTTGCAGTTGTCACCAAGAAGCTATAGGAGAATTAAAGGGGTACGGTACATTTTTCGATGAGTTGTGCTTGATAATGATAGGAGCGTAGGGTGGGGCTTGCCCCACCTTCAAGAATGTCACGTGCTTTGGTTGGTGGGCTAAAGCCCATCCTACATTACTGTGGAGCTTTGGGAATTAATTAGGGACGCACCACATTTTATGAAAACGAAACGGTATCAATAATAGGGTCCGTACCTACTATCTCTCTTTTTTTCAACCTCAGAAATAGGTAAACGTCCCGAATAAAATCAATGATAAAGAATGAATTAAAACCTGCCATTAATAATGAATCCGGCATTTACCTGAATAGAAATCCAGGTTTTGTATTTATGTTTTTACTCATTCTTACCATCTTATCCTGCTCAGACACTCCAGGATTATCAGAATATGCTCTGAAATCAGGGAACGCCATTCTTACCGTTGGTCCCGGGAAAATCAACATATCCTTTTCAACTGCAGGTGATTCCGCAATAGGTTTTCAGACGACACATCCACTAAACCTGAACCTTTTGGATAAAGCCAATGTTTCATCCTGGCTGACCGGTGAATATACTTCCATTCGCCGTTCCGGCTGCTCATTAGTTTGTTCCGGAGAGATACAGAGCATTTCGGGTAGCATTTTTCGCTTTAATGACATTTATTCCACTACAAATACTGCAAACTCATTTGTTTTATCACGTGAGATCATCGTAATTAGAGCAAATAATGACACCGGTTTCCTTTCTCGTTTTAGCCTGCGATCCTCATCTAATTTAAGGGACCACGATTTTTTTATTCCTGGTATCTGGTATGGGGATAACAACCAGGCCCGGCCGGGAGCGCTGGCGACAGACCTTTCAGACGATTATTTCATCATTCGTGAGGACAGAATGCCCCTACCAATGGTGATGATGCGTAACAAGCAAAACGGGGGCACTATAACGCTTATCCATATTGAGCCTGACGGCTCGACCTGCCTGGCGGATTATACGGGGGAACGAGTGGTCGATGATCGAATAAAGGTGGCCTCGCTAGGGATTTTCTCTCAGGAAAATACTGCTGTGAGTCTCTATTACCCCGCGGCCGAGGGAGAACGCAGCTATATTCGAGGACAGGTTAGAAGTCGTGAAAACAGGAATACCAAGCACTGGGTAGAACGGTTCCATCCGGTACAACCAGGCGTGCATCATTGCTACAAGGTGCTTATCCACCTCAGTGAACACCACGATTTTCCGGGGGCAATGCGTCATGTCTGGCGCATTGCCTTTGATAACATCCATCCTCCCGTTGCCAAGACAGATATCCTTGCATCCTATGAAGCCAGTATCAGCCTCATTGCTGATTGGTCAAAGACTACCAAGGGCGCCCCCGGGATCCCTTTCCGGCTTCGATTACCGGAAGGCAAACTTGAAGATGCCGAGAAAATCAATTATCAAATGGGTTTTGTGGGTCAGCAGCTTCCGTTAGCCTACCATCTTTTACGGTATGGTCTGATCAATGATAACATGGAGATCAAGAGCAAAGGTGAGGCGATGGTGGATTTCTGGGCTGCCAATTCACCTACTGACGAGGGATTGCCGCGTACCTGGTACAACACCTATCCGGAACCGCATTGGCGGCGGTACAACACATACATGCGGGTTGCCAGCGATGGCATGGTGGGTGCACTAATGGCCTGGGATGTGATGCAGGAGTATGGACATGCTAAGCCGAAATGGATTGAGTTCTGCAAAGGATTTGGCGACTGGCTTGTTAAACATCAGAATATGGACGGCTCATGGTATCGCGAATACAACTGGGACAGCACACCCGCGCATGAAGGAAAAGAGAATTCCACTCATCCTATCAGTTTTCTGGTCGACCTCTCGAAGGCAACAGGGAAGCAAAAATATCTTGATGCGGCCTTGAAAGCCGGTGAGTATTGTTGGCGAACTGTTCACCAGGCATTCACCTATGTTGGTGGTACCGTTGATAATCCAAATGTCATCGATAAAGAAGCTGGTTTCAAAGCAATGGATGCCTTCCTGGCTCTTTGGGATATCACTGGTAAAAAACGCTGGTTGGACGCCGCGGCACAGGCCGGTGATTTTACCGAGACTTGGGCTTATTGCTGGAATATTCCTATTCCGGAAGAAGACACAGCAGCCAACTATCCGAGATGGGCTACAACCACTGGATTTAGCCTGATCGCTACAGGCCATTCTGGGGCTGACCTCTTTTTGGCAGGTGCTCCGTTCTTTTACTACAGGATTTATCTGGGTACTGGTGATGAACATTATGCCGATATAGCCAGGCAGTTTCTCTACGATACCAAACAAAGTATGGATATCAACGGATCCCTGGGTTACGGTCACACTGGACTATGTACTGAAGCGTTGTCGCTTTCTGTGGGCCGCCGAGGACGTGGTCATGGCGTCAATACCTGGCTGCCCTGGTTGTCGTATAGCATGATCGAACCGATCGTCCGGCTGCATGAGGCCTATGGTTTCATGGATACCCCGACGGTGACGGGAGCGGAACTGGAGAAGCTCCGAATGAAAAAGGAATGAAAAAGGGATCAGGAGCGAATGGCGGTTCGTTAAGCGATTTAGCTTTGAGTCAATCCTTGTTTTTTGCTTAAAAAGGCCTATACAAGACCTAAAAAAGCTCTTAAGCAACCGCCATTCGGGTCAGGAGCATTTTGGGGGATGGTTCAAACAGCACGGATTCTTGGTAACATTGATTTGTGGCTTCATAGTGTGTGGCAGCCTCAAATCCGCTCGTCTCGGCGAAGGCAAAGCCGTAGCCAGGGAAGGATTTGGGGATGGTTACTCCGCTTTTGAAGCTTTACTATCCCCAAGCTGCGCCCATTCGACTTCGCTCAAGGCAGACTTTGAGGCTGCCAACAAGGATTGAACCATGCCAAAATTTGACATGTTAATCCGTGAACGGTTACCATATTTTTATGTTAGATGCTGTTGTCCGGCTCGGTGATTTCAAGTTCGTCAGCAGATATTAAAGCCCCACTCGATGCGGGTTCAGCTGCCAGAGCCAGATAATCCCTTCTGCGGATTACCTTATAATAAAACCATTTCATAAAGCTGCTTGCTGCAAAACCGCAGAAGATCAAAACTAAAGCCACCTGTATGCTCCAGATAACGAAAGCCAGCAGCACCAGCACTCTTATAAGATGCGCAAATGGTTTCTTGCCTTTTAAATATTGATTTAGGATATGCGGGTACCGAATCCTGCTAACCATCAACACCGCTACTCCTAAAGTAAAAAACGGTAGAGCATAAATGATAGCATTTAAATTCGGCACTTTTTGCTGCTGGAATATTACCAAACTGACTATTACTCCCGCGGCAGCCGGACTGGGTAAACCCATGAAACTCATGTGTACAGACTCATCCTCCTCATTTTCCACATTGAACCTGGCTAATCGAATAGCTGTACAGCTTATATATGCTGCTGCTGCCAGCCATATGAAACGCTGCAGAAAATCTTCAACAGCAGAATTAAGTCCAACGGAGGTGGCAAATCTATGTTCTAAAATTTTAAGCATCAAAAAGGCTGGTGCCACACCGAAGCTGATTATATCGCAAAGGCTATCGAGCTGACCACCAAAGCTGGATGTGCTCTGGCTCATTCGTGCGAGCCGGCCATCGAGCATATCAGCAATCATGGCCAGCAGAATCATATAGCCGGCCATCGCAAAATAAGGCAACTGGAGCTTGTGATAAGAAAACTCCTCTGTGCTCATAGCGCCTTTGCTTGTAAAAACAATGGCTGCAAAACCACATACACCATTAAGAATGGTTATCAGCGACGGCAGAATTGTTATGTACTTCAATCTTTGTTTTCTAACCCGCCTTAGCAAACGCTCTTTAGCTGTCTTGGTTTTTAATCTGGGCATTTCTGGAAAATCAAAAATTAAAAATAAAAAATCAAAATTGTGGAGTTGCCACTCTGTGGCAACGACTTCCTTAATTTTGCATTTTGATATTTACATTTTGATATTCATATCTTATAAGTGGTGTTAGGCCTGCTTTGACCTTGTCACCTTTTTGGACTAAGCATATCATGTTTTCACGGGTGGGCACATATAGTTCTGTTCTTGAGCCGAACTTTATCATCCCAAATTTTTCGCCACTGGTCAATTCTTTTCCTTGGCTGGTCTGGCAGATAATTCGCCGGGCGATGCTGCCGCTGATTTGCCGAACAACGAGTTTATCCTTAGGACTGTCGGCTCTAAGTAAGCCCAGGTCGTTAGATTCATTAACCCGTCCGGAGCGAGGATTGGCTGCGTTTTTGTGTTTGCCTTTTCTATAGTTAATCTTTTCCACTTTCACATCACAGGGAGCACGATTAATATGGGCGTTGAAAATACTCAGAAAGATTCCGACCCGCAGTGCGGCTCCGCCAATAAAATTGTCTTGCTCTACAGTCTCAATATCGGTTATTCGGCCATCCGCTGGAGATAATAAAATATTTCTATCCGAAGGGCAGGCCCGATATGGGTCACGGAAAAACGACAAAACCCATATCAAGACAGATGCTAAGATTGTTTCTATTAAAATAATGACCCAGACAGGCAAAAATAAAATACCTATTAGCAGCAAAACAAGCATCAATACCAATAATGTCGCTGGGAAAGTAACTATCTGTGGCCAACCATATTTTGTCAGTGGAATTCTCATAGGTAAATATGGTCATCTTTACCCCGTTAGAAATTTTCCTTTTTTATAAATAACTCAAACTGACCGATTTCATTGTCATGCTGAGCCG
>CAYNKI010000261.1:0-5292 GCA_964397675.1 uncultured Pirellulales bacterium | reverse complement strand
ATCTCTGGCTGGCCGATAGCTTCACCGACAGAATTTATGCGATAGATGCTGAAACGGGCAAGCTGATAAAAAGCTTCGAGACGCCAGGGCACCATCCGGAAGGACTTGCATGGGACGGTGAGTATCTCTGGCACACTGATTCGGGAGAAAATTTGCTCTATCGGCTCGAACCAAACAACGGAGCAGCCATAAAAGTCGTGGAATCGAGTACCGCTAATCCCCGCGATATTGCCTGGGATGGCAAATTCATATGGATTGTGGATCATAGAGAGGATGTGTTGATGAGGACCTCACCGGTCGACGGAGCAGCAGCAAAGTTTTTCCCCTGTCCAGCGAAAGAAAGCACAGGAATAACTTTCGATGGAAAATATCTGTGGGTAGCAGACCGAACTGAAGACAGAATCTACCTGGTCGATCCGAATGATGGATTGTGCCTTTCGTCATTAAGAAGTTATGGGCCGGTTCCTTATGGGCTGGCGTGGGAAGATGGAGCTCTTTGGAACGTAGATTATGAGAACCGCCAGATTTATAAGATAAAAATTTTCGATGATAATATTGTTACCAGGTGGGACGAACGGCAGATGTCACTGCATTTTATTAAAGAGTTTCGTAACTACGGGCCAGGTACGGTAAAAACGCTGGATGTTTATCTTCCACTGCCGGAGAACCGTGACAACCAAACGCTATTGGCCCCGGTCGAATTTGACACCGAGCCTGTAGAAATAATTGAAGACAAGTGGGGACAAAAAATAGCGCATTTTAGCTATAAAGACCTGGAAGACTATAATCTTGTCCGGACAGGCTGGAAGGTTAAAGCTAAAATATATGCTACGGAGTACCTTATTTATCCTGAAAAGGTAGGAACGCTTGATGACATCCCAAAGGAAATTAAGGATAAATTTCTTGGTGACGGTGAGAAATACCTTATTAGTGATCGTTATATCAAAGAGCTGGCTCAGAAAATTGCCGGTAATGAGAAAAATACCTATTGGATAGCCCGGCGTATTATGGAGTATTTATGTAAGCATTTAAGTTATAATCTTAAGCCGATAGGGGGGTGGAATCCGGCGCCGGTAGTTCTAAAGCGCGGCACAGCTTCGTGCTCGGAGTACTCGTATTGTATGATTGCACTGTGTCGTGCCCTGGGTGCACCGATACGGTATGTTGGGGCGGTGAGTCGGCGAGGTGATGACAGCTGGATAGACAATACGTTTCACAGGTGGGTGGAAGTATATCTGCCGCCCTATGGCTGGATTCCATTCGACGCTAATAAAGCGGATAAAAATCTTCCGGGCGATAGGGTTCTGGGGGTAGGCAATGTCTCAGCTCGCTATATCATAACTACCGAAAACGGCGGTGGAGATAAATATTTATGGTTCGGATATAACTACGGTTACAACTGGACAAGCAAAGGTAAATGCCACATCCACGAAGAAACTTATGGCTTATGGTCTGCTCTGGGGGAAAAGAAATACCATAAGAGTGCGGATGCAGACAGCAGCAAAAGTAATCAGTAATTATTGAAATGAAAAGAAAGAAATGGATGAGTGGGAAATAGATAAGCCGCTTGGGCACTGCTATGGCACAGGCAGGAAAATTGAATACGGCGAAGAATATCTTGGTGCTCTGGTAGAGACCGAACAGGGATTGACTCGGCGGGACTTCTGTGCTGATTACTGGCAGAGCCAAAAGCCAGATGTGTTTTGTTACTGGAAAACAAAGCTGCCACAACCCGGACAGAAAAAGACCAGATTCGTCGACGATGATATGCTAATGGCCTTTTTCTACCGTCTGGCAGAAGAGACTGAACAAGAAAAAATAAACTTTCGCTTTGTCCTAACATTAGTTTTAATGCGAAAAAGGCGTCTAAAATACGATTCGTCTATAATCGACGGTGACATTGAGGTCTGGCGTTTGAGAGTGACCGGTGAAAAACAGACAGTTGATGTGATAAATCCGCACCTCGATGAGGCACAAATCGAGCAATTATCCTCGCAGATAGGTCAAATATTACAAACGGATTTATAGACAATGTATTATCAGCAATATAGCTACCGATTATCCTTTTATTTCATCGCATTAATGCTAACTCTTACCGGCTGCGCTGAACAGATACGAAAACCGACGAAAATCTGTCCGGGCAAAGAGACGTCAGTTGAGTCATTATCTGCTCTGAGGTCACGCTCACAAAATATCCTACCACTGAAGGCTAATGGCCGATGCCGGTTGGAATATTATGATGATGGGAAGCCAAGGACAGAAAACTTTTTTGTTAGGCTTTGGTTTAATCCGCCGGCTGAAATATATCTGCAGGGTGATGTAGCTTTCGACCCGAAGGGAATTGTTCTGGGCTCAAACGAAAATGAGTTTTGGTTAGCAATAAGATTAAAGGAAATTAGCAGATACTGGTATGGTAGGTGGAAAGAAGCAAGCCATATTGATGAGCTTATTATCAGTCCCAGACTTATACTTGAGGCCTTTGGAATTGCAGAAGTTGGTAGAAATAGTGAGAATTGGTCATTATCGAAGGAAGGGGCATTCGATGTTCTCACAAGACGTGATGACAAAGGCAGGATAATCAGGAAAACACATATTTACAACTGTGATTATTCGGTACAAAAGATTGAGTATTTTGATGTGAATGGTCAGGCCAAAGTTATTGTGGAGCTGGGCAAATATAAACAAGTTTTGGATGAGTTTTTTGTGCCGAGGATAATAAAAATTGTCAAATCTGGGGAAAGTGAGAAGGATTTGACAAGCGTTACCGTTAACCTGACTTCTATCAAATCTGCTGATTTCAGCCTAAAGCAGCGAAATTTACTTTTCATGCCTCCTAAACAGAATGGCTATAAGCATGTTTTTGAATATAACGACGGTAAATTGATTGAAAAACGGTGAGGACTATTTATGACCAGGATAAACTTGTTAGAGAAAATTAAACACGGTTTATTTTTGTTAGATGGGGCGATGGGAACTGAGTTGATTGCACGTAGGATTAAAGCGGGCACATGCAATGATTATCTAAATATCGAGTCACCTGATATCATTTTAGATATTCACCGGGCGTATCTAAAAGCGGGCAGCGATGCGGTTCTTACCAACACATTTGGCGCCAATAAATTTACCTTGGCTCGGCATAGGTTGGCTGAGAAGGCTACCAAAATAAATGAAGCTGGAGCACAGATTGCCCGCAAGGCTGCTGGCGAGGAAAAATATGTGCTCGGTGACATTGGGCCGAGCGGAGATTTTTTGGAGCCTCTGGGCAACTTAAAGCCGCAAGATTTAAAAGATGCTTTTGCTGAGCAAGCGAAGGCACTTTTAGATGGCAGCGTCGACGGGTTTATTATCGAAACAATGGCCGCTCTCGATGAAGTGACAATTGCTATCGAAGCATTGAAATCCGTTAGTGACGATTTGCCTGTATTTGCATCTTTTGCCTTTAATAGTGCTGGAGGAGACTACCGAACGATGATGGGTGTAGATGTCGAAGCAGCGGTTTCAAAAGTAGTTACGCTGGATGTTGACGCCGTAGGATTTAATTGTGGCACCCTGACACTTGAAGAATATGTAGAATTGGCGGGCAAATATATTTCCGCAGTTAAAGCTGCGAACCAGGATATTATAATTTATGCTGAGCCTAACGCTGGAAAGCCGGAATTAGTTGATGATAAAGCAGTTTATAAGATATCGCCTGAAGATTTTGCAGAGGCTGCTGAAAAGATTCGTTCTGCGGGTATAAGCATTATAGGCGGCTGCTGCGGAACAGGACCAATCCACATCGCAGCGGTTAGCAAAAAGCTGCGAATCGGTCACAGATAATAAGGGACGAAGTAAAACGGAGTACAGAACAGAGAAGACAAACTTTGGCGAACTCAACCGGGCCGGAGACAAATTATAATCAGCAAAGAATTGCCTTAAGTCACATCAATACTAAACCTCATTTTCAAAAACGTTTTATGAAGATCAATACAATTCCGATTATTATCATAGGAGATGCAACTGCTATCATAGCCCCAACAGGCGAGTTGCCACTTACCGCCCCGTCTTTTAGGTCTTCTTGTTTATACCAATCCCTAAATTTTGGTCTTTTTTCAAAAAGTTTTTTCTTCGGAATATCTTCGCATTGGTCACAAAGCCAAATTGGAGGAACAGTATTACTGCCATGATATTCCCCGCGTCTTATTTGACACTGATAACACCATATATAGGTTGGATTATTTATCTCAATTATTATCCCTTTATAAAGAATTAAGCTACCTACAAAAATTAGTAAAATTCCTAAAACAATTCTGTATTTTCTATTCTTTTTTAGTATGTTGTAAAAATCATTCCATGTCATATTTGAATCCGCTAACCAAACGTATTAAAGGGTGGTCGTTGTAAAGCTTCATGAATATCTTCGAAATTAATTTGTCAATGCCTTTATCTCAACAATTTCAAAGGTCCGCTTTTTTGGTCATTATTGAACGAATTGTCGAGAAAGACAAGGGGAATTTTCGATATTTTAGACATCGACTAATCATGTCTCGAGCGAAGTTGAGGGAACAGACTCACCCGCTTCGTAATGCACTTAATTCTTTGTGTTCTCTGTGACTTTTAGAAATCCAGCGATTTGATCGATTGTTTTAGCGGTGGCACCCTGGTTTTTTCTGATTACTTCCCGGCCGTTCTTAGCGATCTGTTCGGCGTAGTCAGGTTCAGTGAGACATTTCCGCATCGTCTGTAGTAAATAATCCTTATCTTTAACCATAATAGCGCCTTCATCTTTAAGAAGGGCATTAACAGTCTGTTTGAAATTGAAGGCATGTGGGCCGAATATGGTGCACTTTCCGAGAGCTGCTGCTTCCATCATGTCAGAGCCGCCCATCGGTACGAGAGACCGGCCGACGAAAATAATTGTTGCAAGTGAGTAGAACTTTCGCAGGTCGCCCATCGTGTCGCCGAGAATAACGATTGACGATTGACGATTGACGATTGACGATTGTTGATTGTCAAAACCGCTATTCTGTCTTCTGTCCCTTCGGCTTCGCTCAGGGCAGGCTTCTGTCTTCTGTCTTCTGCCTTCTGTCTTAACACTGCTGTATCTAATAAACTCGAAGCCGCTCTGTTTAATCAGTTCTGCCACTTCGTTGAATCTTTCTGGTTTTCTGGGGACTATTACGAGTCGTAGGTTTTCGAATTGATCAGGCTGGGTCAAATAATTATAAACCTCAAGGATTATTTTTTCTTCGCCTGGACCTGTAGCACCTGCGACCCATAAATCTTCATTACCGATATTTAGTTGTTTTGCAA
>CAYNKI010000260.1:0-5342 GCA_964397675.1 uncultured Pirellulales bacterium | reverse complement strand
GTTCAGCATGAATCAAGCAGAATTAACAAATTTTGTACAAACCTTGTTTTAAGAAAGGGAGATTTCTTCATTGTCCATTCAGAGGAGGATTTACATAATCTAAAAGAGACACTACCGGGGGCTCAAATAAAAAAGTCATTTCACCCAACATATGACATATTTAACTATCAAAACATTACTAAAGAGGCTGCAAGGGAAAAGTTAGGTATACAAGGAAGAACTTTGCTTTTCTTCGGCTTTGTCCGTCCATATAAAGGGCTAAATTATCTGCTTGAGGCCTTACCAGAAGTATTAAAGAAATTTGATGTCTCTTTATTGGTAGTGGGGGAATTCTGGAAAGGGAAGGATGATTACCTAAATCAAATTCGAAACTTGAAATTAGATGGCCGAGTTAAAGTCTTCGATGAGTATGTTCCAAATGAAAGAATTGGTGATTATTTCTGTGCAGCTGATGCTGTGATGCTGCCGTATGTTTCTGCGACTGGTAGCGGCATAGCACAGGTCGCCTTTGGATTTAATAAACCTGTTATAGCCACTGATGTTGGGTGTTTGCCCGAAGTAGTTGAACATGAAAAAACCGGATTTATTGTTAGTGCCAGAGACTCAGTGGCCCTATCTAATGCAGTAATTAGATTTTATAAGGAAAATAGAGAGGACGAATTTGCAAAGAACATCAGGAGTGAAAGTGAGAAATTTTCCTGGAATAGAATAGTGACTAAAATCACAAGTTTTTAGTATTAAGAGAATAAACTAGTTTATGCGCCCTACCGGTTACACTATTCCAAGAGGTGATATAAAAGATAAGATACTGCTCTACGTTAAGCATGTATCCGGTGATACAAAGATATTTAGGTTCCTTTGGCAGGGAACGTGTTTGACTTTGTGCAAACAACTCCCTACTATTCTGGGAACATATCTGCGACCACTGGTTTATAGAAGCATTCTGGGCAAAGTTGGCAAAGCATGCTTTATAGAACGAAATGTAAGACTCGAAGTTCCTTCAAAGATTTTTTTAAATGACAGGGTTTTTATCGGAGAGAGCTGTTGGATTAGTACTGGTTCTTTAGATGGGAAAATAATATTAGGCAATGACAGCTTTATTGCTCACCGCTGTACTTTAACTGCGAGAAGTGGGAAAATCCTGATTGGGGAACATGTCCACATAGGTAGAAATTCCTATATTTCCGGGATTGGTGAGGTTGAAATCGGAAAAGACTCTATGTTAGGTCCTAATGTCACACTTAATAGCGGCAATCATAACTTTACAGATGTGAATATACCTATGCGTAGGCAAGGTGCGCAACTGGGCAAGATAACAATTGAAAATGACGTATGGTTAGGTGCAAATGTTTGTGTTGTCCCTGGCGCAACGATTGGCAAAGGAGCTGTGATAGGAGCAGGAGCAGTGGTAACAAAAGACGTACCACCATATAGTATCGCCGTAGGAGTACCAGCGAAAGTGGTAAGAGACAGACACGGAAAGAGGCGATGACGAATATAATTAAGAGATTTATCACCTTTCTCAGGCACCGTTGGTTTATCAGAGTGTATTTGCTCGCCTGTCTGCTGGGAGCATTGTTATTCTTCTATCTGCACAAGGAAGAGTTTTCGACAATTCTTGTCACTGCCAAACTGCGCTTGATAGTTTTGTCTTTAGTTCCGTACTTCATCGGGGTTGGTGTTATTAATCCTTATTTGCAAAAAATTGCTTATAGAGAGATAGGGAGCACAATATCTATTTGGCAAGCCTTCCGAATCTTTATTCTTTCCCGCATAGGAAATTATCTCCCCGGTAGAGTTTGGTATGCAGCAAACTACTATCTCTTCTCTAAGAAACTGAATATTGAGACCCCCAAAATTGTAAAGAACTTTGTGATGTTAAACATGCTGTTATTTCTGGTTGGAGGAATTTGCTGCTTGCCGATTATCTCCTTATTCAGTCCAGCCATTCAGAAACTTTTGATTGTTTTTGTTATTATGATGCTTATATTAATCCATCCGAGGATATTTAGAAAAATCTTCAAATCCCTTTTGAAAGAGAAGGCCGTGGGGGATTTTAGATTTGGTTTTTTGATAATAGCGGGCATTTTATACCTCACAGCATACATTATGTTGGGATTATCATTATATTTGTGTATATCGGCTTTTACAACGATTGGCTATTCTCATTTACCTTTAGTAGTTGCTGCGACGGCAGCTTCTCTTGTTATTGGTTTGTTGGCTGTATTTGCTCCGGCGGGAATAGGAGTGAGTGAAGGAATAAGTGTTGCAATTCTTTCTCAGGTCATTCCTTTGCAGATTGCAGTTATGGCAGTTGTGGCTTTCAGAATAGTGATCATTTTCATTGATTTTAACTGTGCTCTAATTTCAACAGTGTCTGTAGCCATAGACGAAAAGACCGTTAAACACAATCTGGCTTGAATACAATTTACGAGTGTTATCAAAATATGTTAATTGATTTTTATGAAGGATAAACATAGAAAAATTCGTACTAATTCCGCACAATTACGACAAGATAAAGAGGATTGCCATGATGATAGTTGCGAAAAATCAAGAAATGAATCAACGGATTTGGAGGTTGAATGCTTCGGTTTGGATTACGAGAGGTTTACTCTGAGTAAAAACCTACAACGTATGGCCCGAAGATATGAAATCAAGAGTGTTCTCGAAATCCCTGCTGGAGGAGAGAGGGCGATGCCTTCGATTTATTCGCTTGGCTTTGGTCTCGCCGGATGCAGAGTGACTCTTGTGAACGGCATGGAGGAATTTCTTTACGCCTGGAAGAAGCTTGGAATTGACAATCTCGTTGAGATCCACCATTGTGAAGATTTACTAAACACAGACCTGGAAGACAATAGCTATGATTTTGTCTGGAACTTTGCCTGTTACGCTCACTTCCAAAATCCAGGCGAGATGTTGAATGAAATGGTCAGACTCTCAAGAAAGTACGTGGCAATCTTTAATCCTAACGCCTATAATCCCGGATACCTAAGCCATCGGGTAGCACATTTGCTTGCAAAAGTGCCTTGGACTCACGGGGATACAACTTTTTTTTCTCCACGGAAGACAAAGAGGTTCCTTAGCAATCATGGCCTTACAATTGTGAAGGTAGGCGTGCTCGATTGCCCCCCATGGCCGGATTCTGTAGGTTTTCGTGATATCCGTTTACATCGGCTCAAAAGAAACCTTAGCAAACTGAACTGGTATGCAAGGTACCTGGATTATACGTGTGATGGTACATTTCCAAAATGGATCAAGGCAGTAAATATCTTTGAGTCCATTCCAGTTCCTCTCTTAGTAAAATTTCTTTACTCCCACATCTTTTACGTAATTGCTCAAAAGGGAAACACATAATTGTGTGTGCCAGAGGAGAATAACTTAGAAGCTATAGGATCAGAAATATCCAGTGCTTTTACATGTGCATGTTATTTGAGCCTTGTAGATAAAAAAAGTAAGTATAGGGAAAAACCCATGAAGGCCCAAAACAAAGAAATTGAACGTATCTGGAACGATGCTTTTGTAGAGCGTACAGGAGGATATGATACCTACGGTGAGGATCTGAGCCAACTGTTTGGCATTCTGAATATATCTCCTCCGACTGAAGAACGTCTCGTATTGGATGCAGGATGTGGTACTGGAAAATGTTCGATCCCTTTGGCAAAACTAGGATTCACAGTTATCGGTGTTGACATCTCAGAGAAAGCTGTAGAAATAGCTCGCCAGAAAGCCAGGGAGGCAGAACTTGAGATAGAATTCACAGTAAAGGATTTAGAGGCATTACCTTTTGAGGATAGGACGTTCGACTATGTTTTTTGTGGAGGCGTATTGCACCACTTTCCAAATTTGCAGAAAGTTGAGACTGAATTGTACCGAGTCCTGAAGGAAAATGGTAAGTTCTATTCTTATGAAGCAAATAGATCAAATCCAGTCACTTTCGTTTTTTTTGCACTTGCGAAACTGCTCCGGCCCCTTGGATTTTTTAACCGGAAATTCTCAGTAAACGAACGGGCACTGGGAATCACAGAGTTAGAGCAAACCCTAAGGGAAGTTGGTTTTGATGATTTTTATTTCAAGTCCATTAATATACGCAATACTGGAAGCGATAGCACTCAAACATTCTATGGTAACATAAGGAACGTGGTTTACTTTTTATGTGAAAAAACTCTTCCTTCTTTGCGAAAGGGAAGCCATATAGTTCTTTCCTGTGTAAAAGAAGGAAAGTACAGGTAAAGAAGATACAAGAGTCTTATGTCTGCAAAGAGAGAAACCATGAAAGCAACATTTCACATTATTAGATGCAACTTATGTGGTTTAATAAATTCTCATGTAATGCGTAATATAGATTCTCTATGTGGAAAGAAATTCGCATAACAAAGCCCATTCTGTTTCTTCAATGAGGTAGAAATGAACTTCCTCGACTATGCCTTCGAATTACTTCCTAAAACTGTAGGGTATAAAGCAGCTCGGCTGGCAGTTATACAAAATCCTAATCCGATCACTTTAACCTATTCTGTCACCGCAGCATGTCAATCAAGGTGTAAAACGTGCCAAATTGGAAAAAGATACCATGAGAATCCAGATATCGTAAAAAGGGACCTAAGGCTCGATGAGATAGAAAAAATTTTTGAAAGCCTGGGACATGTCTATTTCTTTAATATCAGCGGCGGTGAACCATTCTTGAGGAAAGATTTACCTAAGATTGTGGAACTTGCGTGTAAATATCTGACGCCTGCAATAATACATATACCTACAAATGCATTAATGCCCAAACGCATCGAGAATACCACGAAAGCAATTCTCGACATAATAAACGCTCATCAATCTAAAGCCCCACTTACAGTTAAACCTTCTATTGATGGCATTGGAGAACTTCACGATGAAATACGAGGGGTCAAAGGTAATTTTGACAAGCTCATGGAAACTGTTGAACGTTTGTTAAGGGTACAGAGAGAAAATAAAAGACTGCATGTTGAGCTTGGGACAGTAGTATCTAACTTTAATGTCGATCATTTAGATGAGATTGAGGATTATGTACACAGCTTAGGGATAGAGAGCTATCGCAATGAAATCGCTGAACAACGAACGGAATTCCACAATATTGATGACCCTATTACTCCATCGGCTGAAATCTATGAGAAACTTATGAGACGCTTCTCTAACAAGATAAAAGAGAACACAAACTCAAAACGCAAACTTGCTCGAATGACAGAAGCTATGAGACTTGTCTACTACGAGTTAGCTCCAAAGATACTTCGTGAACAGAGGCAGATTATACCGTGTTATGCTGGCATATCAAACGTACATATTAATTTTGATGGGGAAGTTTGGCCATGCTGTGTTTT
>CAYNKI010000259.1:1206-5358 GCA_964397675.1 uncultured Pirellulales bacterium | reverse complement strand
ATAGACAAACCGCGTGTGAACATGTAAGGTGTGGGCCGTGCATCGTGCTTCGTTATTGTTATATTAATAGATGTCATTCTGAGCGAAAAAAGCCTTTAGCCCTTAGCGAAGCCGAAGGGGAAGAATCTCGCCAGCCAGATGCTTCGCCTTCCGGCTCAGCATGACAAGGTAAGTGGTGTTCTGAGCACACGCCACGTTTTCTTTGACGACATACGCAATACGCAATACGATATACGCCCGTTATGAACGATATATCAATCAAAAAACCGCCTGTAGGCCTGGCAGTTTTAGCTCTGGTGGGGCCTTCATTTGTCTGGGCTGCAGAATATATCGGCTCCGGCGAGGTCATCTTAGCCACCCGCACCGGCGCTATCCTGGGAACAACCGTGCTGTGGGCCGTGGTCATAGGTATATTCCTAAAGTTCTGGATTGGTATGTGCGGAGCCCGCTACACCGTCTGTACCGGCGAAGGCATGATCGATATGTTCGATCGCATTCCCGGCCCAGCCCATTGGGTAGTCTGGGTGGTGGTGTTGATACAATTTGCCGCTGGTATCTTTTCAATTGGCGCGCTCGCTAACGCGGCTGGTATCTTTGTAAGCAGTCTCACTCACATCAACCCAGTTATATGCGGCTGGGCTGTCACCTTCTTTGCGGTGGGTGTGGTTTGGTCCGGTGGCTTTGACATCCTGAAAATCGTAATGAGCGTCTTCGTACTGATTATCGTCCTGGGCGTGATGTACGTGGCCGTCCACGTTTTTCCTTCCTTTGAGCAGCTTCTGCAAAGCCTGAGTCTGCATGTCCCCGAGGTTCCCGAATGGGCGGTTGCTAAGGAAGGAGTAAGTAAAAATGCCTGGGCCGAGATATTGCCTCTTATCGGCTGGGGTGCGGGCGGCTTTGCCAGCCAGGTCTGGTACACCTATTGGGTGCTTGGTGCCGGCTACGGCGCCGCGGCTGGAAGAGGTTACGGCAAAGCTGCCGATGTCCCCGCCTTAAAACGTATGACCCGCGACGCCGCTGGAAAGATAAAGGGCTGGTGTCGGGTGCTTTATGTCGACGCGACTTTGGCTATTGTAATAGGGATTGTAGTAACCGGAGCGTTCTTAATCGCGGGCTCAGGCATCCTGCGGCCTAATCAAATAGCGCCGGAAGGGCCACAGGTAGCCATCAAGCTCTCAAATATCTTCTCATCAAGGTGGGGTTCTGTGGGAGGATTTCTGTTTATGTTGGCAGGTGCCGCTGCCCTTATCTCGACACAGATCGGGCAATTAGCCGGCTGGCCACGATTGTTAGCTGACTCGGCCAGGATTTGCATCCCAGGCTTTGAAAAAAAGCTCTCCTGGAAATGGCAGTTCAGGTTATTTCTGATTATGTTCTTTTTCACAAATATGATTATCGTTTACACTCTGGGTTTTGCGCCCGTGGTTCTGGTTAAAGCAGGTGCGATATTTGATGGCTTGCTATTGACGCCGTTACAGGCGCTTTGGGTGGCGGTAGGACTATTTGTGGTGATGCCCAAGATGCTTTCTAAGGAAGCTGCTGAAGTGCTCAAGCCAAATTGGATATTTGCCGTAGGGCTGATTATTGCCTTTGTAGTATTTACTTATTTTTGCGTTTTTCAGATGCCATCAAGTATTGGAGCATTGTTCGGTGGAGGTGGTTGATTGAAAGCTTTAGTTTATACAAAACCCTATTGTCTCGAATATTCGGATTTCCCTGACCCGGCAGTGGGTGACGATGATGTGCTGATTCGGGTAAAAGCCTGCGGGATTTGCGGCTCGGATGTTCACGGCTATACAGGTAAGACCGGCAGGAGAATTCCGCCTTTGATTATGGGTCACGAAGCAGCCGGCGTGGTGGAGCAGGTCGGCAAGAACGTTAAGGATTTTAAAAAGGGTGATAGAGTTTGCTTCGATTCCACTGTGTACTGTAATAAGTGTGAGCCATGCCGGCAGGGCTGTTATAATCGCTGCGAAAAGCGACAGGTGCTCGGCGTTTCTGTCCCAAGCTTCAAAAGGCACGGCGCGTTTGCCGAATATGTTGCGGTGCCGTGGTGGATTGTCTCGAAAATTCCAGATAATCTGTCATTTATCCATGCAGCTCTTTTGGAGCCGGTATCAATTGCTGCTCACGCCGCCAACAGAGCTCCGATAGAGGATGGTGACACAGTAGTAATTATAGGTACAGGGACAATTGGCCTTTTCGTTTTGCAGGCTTGTAGGCTGAAAGGTGCCGCCAGGGTCATTGTGTCAGATATCAATGAATTTCGGCTTGAGGTCGCAAAAAAATTGGGTGCGGACCAGCTTGTTAATCCTGAAAAGTCTAATCTCAAAGAAACGGTTTTGAAGCAGACAAAGGGTAAAGGCGCGGACATTAGTTTTGAAGTTGTTGGGTATGCGGATACTTTTACCGATGCTATTTCAGTTACAAAAATGGGTGGACATCTTATTGCTGTTGGCAATCTGCAAAAAAAAGTTGAAATTGACTTGCAGGAGTTAGTGGCCAGGGAGCTAACTTTCACAGGTTCGTACGCCAGCGCAGGTGAATTTCGTTCCGGTATAGAGCTGGTAGCCTCAGACAAAATCAATGTGCAGCCGTTAATTAGCGATGTTTTACCACTGACTGAGGGGCCAAGCGCTTTTGACCGATTGCTAAAGGCTGAGGAAAATTTGCTGAAAATTGTTTTGGAACCGTAAGGTTTGAGGAATTAACAATGGAGAACCTTTTTGACCTTTCCGGCAAAGTAGCAATTGTAACAGGAACAAGCCGAGGGCTGGGCCAATATTTCGCCAGGGCGCTTGCCAAAGCCGGCGCCGACCTGGTGATTACCAGCCGAGACTTGTCAAGGCTGACCGAATTCAAGCAAGAGATAGAGTCGTTGGGCAGAAAAGCATTGCCCGTTCAGTTGGATGTGCGTAAACAAAGTGACATTGAGAATATGGTTCATATTGTTATAAAGGAATATGGCAAAATTGATATTTTGGTTAACAATGCCGGCCTAAATATCCGAAGTCCAAGTGCCGAATTTGCCTGGGAAGATTGGGACACTGTGTTGGACACCAATCTAAAGGGGGCTTTCTTCTGCGCTCAGACAGTAGCGAAGGAGATGATAAAGCGAAAATATGGCAGAATAATAAATGTCGGCTCATGTACCTGCGTTTTCGGCATGGAGGGGATTGCGCCTTATACAGCAAGCCGCGCTGGTATTTTAGGACTGACAAGGAGCTTAGCTGCAGAGTGGGGCGGGTTCGGAATCACCGTTAATTTGCTCGCTCCCGGCTGGTTCAAAACTGCACAAAACGCAGTGCTTTACGAGAATAAAGAATGGGTGAAATATATCACTGAGCGCATTCCTCTGAATCGGCCCGGTCAGCCACATGACCTTGACGGCGCGTTAGTCTTTTTAGCTTCAGATGCTTCGGAATATATTACAGGCCAAATGATTTTGGTAGATGGCGGCTTCACCACAGGAGCGACAAAAGCGATAGTTTGAAAATAGGAGATTAAACGATGAAGTTGACAAAAGGTAAACTTTGGCTATGTGTTTTATTTTTCATAGTGTTTATCGTTGGATGCTTTGTAGGCATTGGAGCCGCCTCATATCAGTACTACCGGTATGTTTTCTCCAAAGAAGTAGACCGTAGTGCTATCGAGCTCGCTTACCAAATAAATATAGTGTGCCAGCTGCGACTCGGAGAAGTCGATGCCGCAATTACACAATTGGAAAATATGATCGATAACAACGTAGTCTCTGTCGCCTTAACTCCCAATATACCGGAAACAGACTATCGTTATCGCCTGTTGAGAGCAGTCAAGACCTATCGAGAGATTTATCCTTCTCAATCGCAATTCGCTTCTAAGGCAGATGATGCTCTGGAAGATATACCGAAGATTGATACATTTAAATGCGATAGTCCCCTCTGTCGTTTAGTTGAACATGCAGAGTCCCAAAAGGATCAATAATCAGATAGGCTCACCAAAGAGGGTTAGCGGGCTGGTTTTGGTTATTTTAACTTTTGCGAATTGTCCGGCCAGAGATTCGGGGCCGTTAAATACAACGATATAATCCGTTTCGGTTCGGCCAACCAATTGCAGCAAATCTTTCCTTTCGGCGGAATTCAAATGCGGCTTTTTGCTCGGCCCTTCTACCAG
>CAYNKI010000259.1:0-1106 GCA_964397675.1 uncultured Pirellulales bacterium | reverse complement strand
GCACAGTAGTTTTTGCTTTCTCAAGAAGCTCCAAATACGCGCCGGCGGTATAGTGGCGATTCATCGCCCGCAGGATTTTGTCTGAGCCGCTCTGCGCAGGTAGATGCAGATAATTGCAGACCTTCGGCGAATCAGCCATAGCTTGCAAAATCTCATCGAAAAACTCTTCAGATGGATAATTGGTGACATACCTGAGCCATTCGATTCCCTCAATGTCACTTGCCATCTCAAGCAAGTCAGCTAAACAGTAGGTTTTCTCGCCAGCGGTATATTTATACGAATTTACTCTTTGGCCGAGCAGTGTAACCTGTTTTACTCCTGTGCGAGCGAGTTTTTTAATTTGCTCTACTATTGCCGCAGGCGGTCGTGAGACTTCCGGGCCACGTACATACGGAACAATGCAATATGAGCAGAAATTATTACAGCCCCGCATCACACGTACATAAGCCTGACCAGGTATTTGCCTGTCTTCGATACCGTAGGCGGATTCAAATTGTTCTAAAGCCTTGTTTTGTTTTTCAGATGTTTGTCTGATTTTTTCCGTTACAGCCAGTCCTGAAGAACTTCGTGATTTCTTTTCCTGTAAGATTTCCGTGATCAGCTTGGTGATTTGTGGTATTTGTGCCGGCCCACAGACTAAGTCGACTGCCTCGTGTTGTAGCAGGTCTGCACCGAGTCGCTGAGCCATACAGCCGATTACGCCGACCATTAAATCCGGCCGAGTTTTTTTGATATGTTTTAGATGCCCAAGATGCGAGAGAACTCGTTGTTCTGCATGCTCGCGAACCGAGCAGGTATTTATCAAAACGACATTAGCTTCCTTGACACTACCAGTCGGAGTGAATCCAGCTTCGCGGAGCGCAGCCGTCACCAAGGCCGTATCCAGCTTGTTCATCTGGCATCCGTAGGTTTGGATCAAAAATTTCAAATTACAGATTTCAGATTTCATATCATTGCTGAATTTTGAATTTTTGGCCTTTAAACTTAGCAGTTTTCAGGTATTCGATAAAACCGCTTATTCGTTTTGATACATTTGCCGCAGAATTTAAAAAGCCCAAATTTTAATCTGAAGCGCAACATTTTTATCCGCTCCATAACACCTCATG
>CAYNKI010000258.1:0-5389 GCA_964397675.1 uncultured Pirellulales bacterium | reverse complement strand
GGCCAGGAAATCACCTACGACGACATGCTCAACTGTGACCACGAGATGGCACCCGGCCTGGACAAGATAACGATGGATTCTCCTGCACCCCTGCAGGCCGGGCCGGATGGCAAATATCCCGTCCCGCAACCAGGAATTATCAAAGAACGTGAATACTGATCTAATTCAAAGGATAAAATTATAAAACGCAAAACGCAGAATCAGATGGGAATATCTCAGCAGACCGATCAAACCGACCCCTCTCGTCGGGAGTTCCTGAGCACCAGCGGCAAAGTAGTCGCCGGTACGGTAATTGCCGGCGTCTCTTTACCTGGTGTTTACGCTGCTGAGGATAATACAATCCGGCTGGCCCTGGTCGGCTGTGGCGGTCGCGGTACGGGCGCCGTCGCGAACGCCTTTAATGACACCGGCAGTCTGAAGAAACTCTACGCGATGGCTGACGTGTTTGACTATCGCCTGCGCGGCAGTCTCAAGAATATTTCCAACAAGTATTCCTCCCATGTGGACGTTCATCAGGATAGACAATTCCTCGGGATGGACGCGTACCGCAAGGCCATTGACGCCATCGCACCGGGCGGCGTTGCGTTTCTGACCACGCCTCCGGCGTTTCGCCCGATCCATCTGGAATACGCCATTTCTAAGGGTTGCCATGTCTTTATGGAGAAGTCGTTTGCCGTCGATGCGCCGGGGATCCGGCGCGTACTAAAGGCCGGCAAGGAAGCCGACAGGAAAAATCTTAAAGTTGCCGGCGGATTGATGAGTCGCCACTACAAGCCGCTGGAGCAGGCGGTAGAAAAACTGCACAATGGCGCTATCGGCAATTTGATTACCTGTTGGGCCTATCGCGAGCACCACCCGGTGGGATTTTCGCAGAAAGCTGCAGGTGTGAGTGAGTTGGCCCACCAGATCCGCAATTATTCCAATTACACCTGGCTCAACGGCAGTTTCATCCTGGATTGGCTTATTCACAATATCGACGTCTGCTGCTGGTGTAAGGATGCCTGGCCGGTATCCGCCCAGGGCCAGGGAGGACGGCAGGTCCGTACGAAACCCGATCAGTTGTTTGACCACTACGCCGTGGAATATTCCTTTGCCGACGGGACGCGATTATTCGCCCAGGGCCGACACATGGATAACTGCTGGGGATTTTTCGGCGACGTGATCCACGGCACCACCGGCTCAGCCCTACTCGGTGAAGGGATCAAAATCCCTCGCATTTACAAAGGCTACCAGCAAACTGCAGAAAATCTGATCTGGAAATACACCGGGCCGGGCCATAGCGGCTATGATGAGGAACATAAATTACTGTTCGAGGCAATTCGTCAGAACAAGCCCTATAACGAGACGGAGCGCTGCGCTTACGCCGCTATGGCAGGTATCCTCGGTCGCATGGCTGCTGAGTCCGGTCAAAAGATTACCTGGGAAAAGGCTCTCAACTCCAATATAGAACTCGCTCCCGGCCTCGATAAACTTACCATGGACTCAAAACCCCCCGTCGAACCCGACGAAAAGGGCAACTACCCCGTCGCCATGCCCGGAAAAACAAAGGTACTTTAGATGTTATAGCATGCATGGCTTGCCCTGCTGATTAGTGGGGAAAAAAATATCGGAAAGGAAGTTTTATGTCACAAGCTAATAAATCTGAAAAGAGCAGCGTCTCGACGCGGCGGGAGTTTTTGAAGGCTTCGACCGCAGCAACGGCGACGATGACGGGAGCACTAAGTCTCCAACGTGGAGCGTATGCGGCGGGCAGCGATATCATCAAGGTGGGGATGATCGGCTGCGGCGGGCGCAACGCTGGAGCTGCCATTCAGGCCCTCAAAGCGGACTCCGGTGCACGGCTGGTGGCTATGTGTGACATCTTCATGGATCGTGTCAAAGCCAAGCGCAGTATCATAAAAGAACAAAAACCAGAACAGGTATTGGTTGACGATGATCACTGCTTTGCTGGCTTCGACAGCTACAAACACGTGATTGAGCCGTCGGACGTGGTGCTGATTGCTAACGCAGCCAAGTTCCACCCACTCCATGCGATAACCGCGATTCAAGCAGGAAAGCATGTGTTCGTGGAGAAACCTCACGGCATCGATCCCAGTGGGATCAAACTCATGCAACGGGCATCTGAACTGGCAAGACAGAAGCGGCTGTGCCTTGTTTCTGGTCTGCACAGCCGATATCACGAGGGGTACGCCGAAACAATCCAGCGAATCCATGACGGGGCCATCGGTGATGTGGTCGCCATTGAAGAGAACTTCCTCCGCGCTCCATACAAGGTAATGTCGCGCAATGAGGGATTCTCGGAGCTTCAGTGGCAATGCAGCACCCAATACCATTTTCGTTGGCTCTCCGGAGACGATGTCCCGCAGTCGCTGGTCCATAACCTGGACCGTTCCAGTTGGGTGATGCACAACAAAGCCCCCGTGAGATGCCACGGTTTAGGCGGACGATCTTCAATGACCGAACCAATCTATGGCGATGTATTCGACCACCATTCGGTTGTTTACGAGTTTGAGAGCGGCGTGCCCATCTTTGCCTTCTGCCGCACCACGACCGGATGCTATAATAGTTCATCCAGTATCGTGCTTGGCAGCAAAGGCAGGGCATCTGTTCTGCGATGTCGGATCTGGGGCGAAACAAACTGGCATTGGGATGGCAGATGCGATCCTTACCAGAGAGAGCACGATGTGCTTTTCGCTGCTATTCGTTCCGGCGATCCCGTGAATAACGGCGACTATATGAATCGCAGCACGATGATAACCGTTATGGGGCAAATCTCCTGTTACACCGGTAAAGAGGTCACGTGGGAGCAGATAAATCAGTCCGACTTCTATTACCAACCCAAGCCGGAAGAGTGCCATGACGATATGGAACCGCCGGTTAAGCCCGGCCCCGATGGCAGCTATCCTGTACCGAAACCAGGTTTTAAAAAGATGATTTGAGCCGCAAGATACACGCTTGTCCTGTCTAAGCCAGGTTCTGAGGAGATAAAGTATGTGTATAAGTCGTACATTGATGCATGTTGTTATGCTGGCGACTTGTCTCGCCGGTATGAAGACCACAGCCAGCAGGGCATTACAAAAGAAGCCCCCGGGAAGATATACCGAGACGATTACATCTAAAAGTGGCCAGAGTATCTCATTCGAGATGGTATTTGTTCCTGGCGGAATGTTTGTGATGGGAAGCCCAGAGGACGAACCTGGCCTCAAAAACGATGAAGAACCACAGCACAAGGTGCACCTGGATTCATTCTACCTTTGCACAACAGAAACCACCTTTGAGCTTTTTCTGGCCTACTATCAAGAAACCGTCAGTGCAAAGAATGATTACGTTGCGGTGCAGCAGGTAAAAAAGAATAAAGAGCACGCAAGCAAAGACTATGTTGACGCGATTACGGGCCCTACACCTGTCTACGGAGACCTAACAATGGGATATGATGAAATGCATCCAGCTATAGGGTTGACCTGGCACAATGCAATGACCTTCTGCATGTGGCTTTCTAAGAAAACCGGAAAGAAATATCGTCTACCGACCGAGGCAGAATGGGAATATGCCTGCCGTGCGGGCACGACAAGCATCTTTCGTTTCGGAAACGATCCAAACCGACTTAAAGATTATGCCTGGTATGAAGCAAATTCTGAGGGCCAGGCCCATGAGGTGGCTCAGAAGAAACCTAATGCCTTGGGTCTTTATGATATGTTGGGCAATGTTCGCGAGTGGGTTTACGATTTTTACAGCTCCACTGCTTATAAAGACGCCCCCGCGTCTTCCTGTCGGAAGACTGGAGCGGGGGTCAATCCAAAAGGACCTAAAGAGGGCGAAGTTCACGTGGCACGCGGCGGCGATTACTACAGTGAGGCGAAAGAGCTGCGCTGTGCGGCCAGGGCCTTTGAAGAAAACTGGTGGCGCGACGGCGACCCACAAATACCCAAGAGTAAATGGTGGCTGCCTGAAATGGACTTGATAGGCTTCCGAGTGGCGATATCTTTAGACACGGGCACTCAGGAGTCGGACAAATAAACCATCCTTCGTATAATGATAAAAAGAGCATATTTTTCTTGACTTTGCTGGCAGCTTTTCGTAAGATATATATGTTGCGTGTGCAGACGGAGATCAGTTGGTCTCATAGCACCATCCGCGGTAGCGTGCATGCGGGCACATCGCAACAAGGAGACGGGTCTACAACTCGTTTAATACAACTGACTGCGTCTCCTTTTTTTCTGCGCATTGTGCGCTCCAAAAATGTACGTCTGACCTTCGTTTGGCCTTCGCATGATTTCATAAGTCTTTATTTGACAATCCTGAGTCAATTCACTAAAATCGCTTAAAGAACCTCTTTTGGGCCTAAGGAGCAAGAATTTGTGCGTTCGAGTCGCACAAGGGATAGTAATAGCAAGGTTAACAGAGATGGCAATTCTGGTAGGGATTGATGAAGCTGGTTTTGGGCCGATTCTGGGGCCATTGGTCGTATCGTCAAGTACTTTTTCACTTCCTCATCATCTTTTAACTGCTGACCTTTGGCAAATTCTGAGAAAAAGTGTCGCTAATAAGCGAAAACGACTTGCAGGGCGTCTGCTCATCACCGACAGCAAAAAAGCCTACAGTAAATCACTTGGTATCAAGCATTTGCAGCGCACTGTCCTGGCAGCCTTTAGATGCCTTGGTGAAGAACCAACCGCCCTGATCGAACTTATTAAGCTGTTATGTCCGGGTTGCCTGGAACGATTAAGTGAATATCCCTGGTATAGAGATGCTGGAAATCAGAGGATATTGGTTGATGATGCGGATAAAACAATCGCCTCAACGGTGCTGGCTGATGATATGGCCTTAAATGGTATCAAATTGCTGGGACTAAGAAGCTGCTGTCTGGACGTTGCTTTTTACAACAAAATGATGAGCAGTGTGAAAAACAAGGCTAACGTTCTTTTTACGGCTACATCACAGCTTATAAAAAACGCTTCTGATAAGTTCACGAATGAGGATTTGCAAATTATGATTGACCGGCAGGGTGGCCGCATTCGCTATCGGAGAAACTTGCTGCGGATGTTTCCAGATATGGAATTGACAATTCTTCGCGAGAGTCCGCAGATTAGCAGCTATGAACTACAAGCCGACGGCAAATGTATGCGTTTGCATTTTGTAGTTGATGCGGATGAGCGTTTTTTGCCGGTGTCCTTAGCTTCAATGGTAAGCAAATATCTCAGGGAGCTTTTAGTTTATAGTATAAACCGTTATTTCATAGACCACTGCGAAGAGTTAAAGCCAACTGCGGGTTATTGGAAGGACGGCTTACGTTTTATTGAAGATTTAAAAACAAATATTCCTCATGTTCGATTCGATAGCAATCAGCTTATTCGCTGCCGATAATATAAAAAAAATCGAAAAATAAGTA
>CAYNKI010000257.1:0-5390 GCA_964397675.1 uncultured Pirellulales bacterium | reverse complement strand
CTTCATTGACCTCAACAATCTTCCAGTAGTAGTTCTGGTTTAATTGAAGCTCTCCGGTATCATAGCTGGTCTCGGAAACGCTAACAACAGGAGCAGTACCATCTATCACAGACTGCTCATCGGTGCTAAGATACACATCGTGCGAGGCTGCCTCTCTTCCTGCTCGCCAGCTAAGAGTCACATTATCCACATCCATATCTGTTGTGCCGGAATCCGGATTAGGCTCTCTTGCTAAGACAGGTATGAAGAAGAATCGAACCTCGCTCAGACCGTACTGCTCATACAAAGCCCCGCTCCAGTTGGTGTTGGCGGTAATCCTGACGTACTTTGCTGCGACACCGCCAAAGGCAATCTCGTTGTTGCCGGAGGGACTGCTGCTGTAGTCGTCATGCGCATAATCGTCCGCGCTGGTAGCTTTAGCGAATTCATAAGTATTACCACTGCCACCCAGCGTCTCGTAGGTAATATCGTCGGTCGAATACTCAATCTTAGCCTCCCTGACGCCGAACCCCGTAAGAATACTAATCCCATTATAGTTCCATACCCACATCTGATGCAGTTTGCGAACCTTGTCGAACTCATACTGTATCCAGTTCGGCTGGGCCGCGCCGGGGGCGCTGAGCCACATTGCGGATATGTCCGTCGAATGCAGGTCTCCACTTAAGTTGACGGTGTTTTCAGGCTCTTGATCTTGGTCTGTATCGTTGCTGTCTGCCGTGGCGGTAATCAGCCCGTTGGCAATAGGATAAGCAAGCAGCTCAGTCGTAAATTGCCAGACATCACTTTTGAACACCGTATAGTCAGGTGGGCCATTGACCTCATCGACCCGCCAGTAGTAAGTCGTGTCGAAATCAAGGCGTTGGGGCGGAGTATAGCTGTCGGCAATCTGGCCTTGACTGATAAGTAAGTCCCGCGGATCGGTTCTGCTGGCATCATTGACATCGTCGAAAACGGTCCCGAAGTACACATCATGCATCGTAGCATATTCTCCCGGCGTCCAGCTAAGGACCGGCGTCAGAGACACATCGGTCGCATCCTTGGCCGGATAAGGTTTTTTTGCCTGGCCCTTTGCCAACTCAGTTGCATCTAAGAAAGGTCTCCATGTTACCTCATCGTGGTCGTGCGTGGCAAGATCCTGTAAATTGTTTGAATTATGGAAAACGAACTGCACGATTCCATCAGTATCAGCCTCGAGGGCCTCAAGAACATCGATAGTAAACGAGTCGCCAGCGACAACGTCGGTGTAATTCACCGTGGTAAGGAAAGTGGTTTTTGTCGTGTCAAGACCGCCGTGATCGGCGGTATCGTTGCCGGGCGCATTGTTCCAGGTGAGACTCCTTTCGTCCCAGCCGATGTTATCGAGGCAGTCGTCGTTGACGTAGGAGACGTCGAAGTGATGGTTGCCGGCCTTAGTCCGATTCGAAGCGACTGTGAGGGTTGCCTTTTCGAGGTTGCCGACGTCAAGTTCGCCGAGGTAGAATTTGATCCAGGACTTAGCACTTTTCTCGTCACTATTCCTGATGGAGAGCTTCTTGCTGTTGTGGTCGTTTGCGTTCGGGTCGTCAGCAGGATCGGTCGTGTCAACACTGGTCCTGCAACTTTCAACAGCCGTGATGATAATATCGGCAAATACGCTGCTGCCGAAAAGACACAATACCACCAACAATAAACACAAACTTTTCATCTTCATTGTCTTTCCTCCTGACTAAAGTAACCTAAGATTTCCCACATAACATTGTATATCTTAGCTCAGCTACGTCGCTGGGCCTTCTTTCTAACATAATATCAAATCTGTCTCGAAAACTCAAGTTTTCAAACTTCATTTTTAAACTTTTTCAGCCACAATGATAGCAAAAAAACGAATTTGGCTACTGATTATCGTTTCTTTGACATACCTCAACCAGTGTCCCAGTCTGAAATCCAAGTTTTTCAGCAATTCTTATCATTAGCCATACCCAATGGGCGAGTGTGTTTTTCCTGTGGCTTCTGCTCTGTAATGCGAAAAAAATGAGTCAGCGGATGCTGGGCCGGCTTAAGAACGAGCAGCCGCTCAAGTCGCCCGGCGAGCGTCTCCCGGCCTAATGATGCCGCGCATACAATGCACAATACCACTACTACCTTATGTCATTTTAATGGTTTGTTGTGAGAGATGATGTCATTCTGTTGGGTTGGCTTTTTCCAATGAAAGACTTATGCATCACAGCTGCAAGGTCATCCAAAATCAATTTCAGCGGAAGTGTTTTGGGCAAGGTCAGCAACATACATTACGATGTAGCTGTTCGTACCCATTGATTGGCCTACGGCGGTAGCGCCATATCAACAGTCTTATATTTTCCCCGCGCTAACCATATTAATAAGGCTATGGAGTTATCACGAGCCAATCAATCTTCTATTTCACAGAATTTTTAAGCGCAATCTCTACAAGAATTGAGTTAACAACGGTTATGAATAGCTTAATTTTCATCAAACCCGATACTTCTTAGCATCTCTTTTTTGGGGATTTTTATATCATTACTGCTCGCCGGGGCGGGGATAGTCTCTATGAGAATCCTGGTTTTCTGAGCGCTCTTTTTGTCCTTAGCAGCCTGTCTCGGCGTTTTATTGCCAAGAGCAGGATTGGGCTTATCCAGCCAATCCATATAATATTGCTTCATTCGATCCTGCATCGCAGCCCTGACTTCCTCGGGCAAAGTTTCTTCGACAATATCTTTATTCTTTTCAGGAACTTCTTTTAACATCTCTTCAACATCTTTACTCTCATGCTCAAGATAACGGGTCCCCTTAATGGTTTCGAGCATATCAATCAAGCAATCCAATCTGTTTTCAGAGTTAGTCTCGGCTTTAATTTTGTTGTCCTGAAAAAATATCCTTGCAAGCAGGGTTGCCTCCATAACCAGATCATCAGGATTATCTTTGAACCATATATACACATCACAATCCTCGTCATAGTCAACGTCATCTCTCTGGAGAAGTTCTTTTGAGCCGGGAAATGATTTATGTGTTACTTTAACATCCGACTCTGAAACATCGCCGGAAACCTCTATGGTGAATATCTTTGAGCCGCTATTTTTTATTGCTGGGCAGAATTTGCCGTCTTCTTGAGCCTTAACGATCCCCTTTACAATATAAAGCATCAGATTGATATCATGGTCTTTTTCAACCATTTGCATCATTTCGCCCGGCTTTTTAGAAACAACAGAGGGCAACCACTCAGATTTTTTGGCGCGGTAATTACAGGATTTGAGCCATTTCTTCTCTTCATATTGCATATCCCTGTAATGAACCATGCTAAAACCAATGGTATTTATTTTATCAGCAGCAGGTTTTCCTTCATTGGTTATCATAATAGGCTGCTTAAATGCATCAGGCCCCCTGAAAACGCTGATGCCATATTCCTCACCGCCAGCGCCCATAATAGATACAACAACAGGTTCTTCAAGAGGAGTCTCGACCACAAAAAAATCCAGGTTTTCGTAACTTTCCCATAATCTCATCTCCATCAGTTCCTTGCACGCCTGGATCATCTGGAACTTCTGCCATGGAAATTTAAGCTTCATAAAAAACTCTCCGTTTTTTGAGAATTCCAATTTACACAATTAAGACGCCTGCGTCAATCTTAATTGATATTCCCATTTTTCCATAATATATATTGCTACATGAGTACAACCCAACACAACAGAAATGGATATTCACACAGGCTATAGGATTAATTATCGAATGTTCTTCTCCTGATTTCACGAATCACCGCGGAATTATCCATCTCTCCTTCCCCGGCCTGAATTGCTTTTCCAAGAATGTCATGATGCACGGCAGACAATGGTAGCATTTGTTTATTTTTTTCTGCGTATTTTATGATTAACTCGACATCTTTATGGTGTTGCTTGATTCGCGATTCCGGTGAAAAATCTCCTTTCAACATCTTCTGGCCCTTGACATCCATAGCGACGGAATAGGCTGGCGATATCCTAAGCATTTCTAAGAAAGAACTCAGGTCAAGACCCAGCGTGTCCGCGAATACCAGTCCTTCCGCTAACGCCAACCGATTCAATCCCAGGATGAGATTAGTAGCTAGCTTCGCTTTCGCCCCGCTGCCCGAAGGTCCCAGGTAAAATATCTTTTCTGTTATAGCTTGGAAAATGTCCTTACCTGCCTCGAAAGCTTCCCTTTTCCCTCCGACCATAAATACTGCTTCGCGTTGACGGATCTGTTGACTCGATCCGGAAATCGTGGCATCCAAATAATGAATTCCCTTCTTAGATAATTGCTTTGCCAGTGTAATCATTTCTTCCGGATCGCCGGTGGTGGTATCGATGATATAGCGAGGAAGCCGACTGGCTTGCAAAATTCCATCTTCCATTTCCATTACCTTACGGACTACAGAGGATTCCGGCAGTGAGAGCATTAAAAAATCCACCTCCTGGGCAACCGCAGCGGGGCTGTCGGTCGTTTCTCCTCCCAATCCGTTCAGATGATCCAGTCTGGCGAGATCTATGTCATAACCGATTACCTTAAACTGCTTAGACAGCAGACACTCCGTTACAGCGGTTCCCACCAATCCAACACCGATCAGCCCAATTTTCTTCATCCCATCGTGCTCCCGTTATATAGAGGAAATTATACACTATAGGTTTAACATTAGAAACATCGCCAGTACGCTGGCCAAACAGATCGCCAAGGCGATCAGAAACCCTAACCAAGACTGGCGTGTGGGTTTGACGATAAAGAGTCCGCCTGCCGTTAGCCAGCGGTTTTGGGGCGGTACTGCTTCATCAAGGGGAAGTTCCAGTTTCTCTTCCTGCCCGATCGGAACGTAAATACGTTTGAAAAACTTTTCAATTACCTTTGGATCGGGAGGTTGACTAACATAACTGCCGATAATGCCTCCCAGAACCCCGACTACAATTGGCAACCCTGTAACAATCTCACGAGGATAATGTAATACGTATCGAGTCAGAACAAACGTGAGCACCGCAAACAGAGCACTGCAGAATACCCCTGTAGTATTCATTCTCCGCCATAGAATTCCCATGGCCGTCGATATCCCGATCAGGCCCAGAATATTGAAATAGTCGAGGATGGTTTTGACAATACTGCTGCGCATCAAAATCGCCACTATCAGGGCCATGAAAGCGACAAGCAGACCCGTTCTCCGCGTTATTTTTAACAGTTTTGTTTCGTCCACCTGCGGATTCAGGTAATCCTTATAGATGTTTTGCGAAAAGAGTCCTCCCAGTGTGATCTGGACTGCATCCCCGGAGGACATCGCCGCCGCCATCACGCACGCCAGCATAATCCCTTGTAGAAACGGCGAGAGGAGCGTCCGAATCGAATCGCCAAAGGCGGCATCGGGATGAACGGTGGACTGGATTTTGAGCAAATATGCCAGCCAG
>CAYNKI010000256.1:0-5408 GCA_964397675.1 uncultured Pirellulales bacterium | reverse complement strand
CTTTGCTCCTTCAAAATCGACGCCGATTTTGACTACTTTTATGCAAAACAAAGCCGATTTATGAAAAAGTCAAATGGATGTAAACTTTATTATAACAAGGGATTATGAGAAAAAAACGGATAGGACATTTGGTGAAAACAAACCCAAACAAAGCCAATTTCAAAGGCAAAAATGAATGAGATTATTTGTTCAGCAGGTTTGGTCTTTCTCTTTGCAGCCATTCGGGCAGTTGCTCGCGTTTTACTTTTTCCCACAATCCTTTTTTCAAGCTGCGAGCGCTTGCTTCCAACTGCTGGTACTTGTTATAAAAACTATGGCGGAATCGCAAATCCGCATAAGCAAAACCTTCGGATACCAGAACCTCATTCAGAAACCTTTCGTCAGGCAGTTGGACATAAGCCAGCAGTCTGCCATATTTGTCTCTGGTTGGATTTGTCGTATCCAGGTAAATCGTAACCAGTTTTTCATGAGCTAATTTTTTTGTAAATTCAGTTGCTTCTGGGCCGAAATACATTACGCCATATTCCTCGCTCTTGGTTTCCGGCGTATCGATTCCCCAAAGCCTTATTCTTGTGCGATTATACTGGCCGTCAGGCATGTCTATATCAATGGTGTCACCATCAACAACGTTTACGACGGTAAATGTTTTGGCATGATACTTTTCAAAATCGTAGGCCCTTACATGTTCTTCGGATTTGGGCTGAGGTTGCCACCTACGCCTGATCGAGCTATGGTCAAGCCATATAAAGATGCTTGCCAGTAGCAGACAGACAATAAATATGCCGGTTTGCCGGCTTCGACTCATCGCATAGATGCTCTTCTTGTTTTCAATCTCTTTCGCCACAAAGACACCAAGACTCTAATGCCAATTATATTTATTGTTTTACTTCTCAATTTCTTTGTGACTTCGTGCCTTCGTGGCTAACTTTTAGCTCTTTCTTCTATTGGTTTGTCCAATTCAAAGGCAACGCAAACAGCCTCAAGGGCTTTCTCGGCTTGATCCTTATCGACAATACAGCTGATGCGGATTTCACTGGTGGTAATTGAATCGATATTGATATTAGTGTTAGCCATCGCGGTGAACATCCTTTCAGCAACGCCATAATGGGTTCTCATACCCACGCCGACCACAGAGACCTCGGCAATATCGTCACGAATGAAGATGTGCTCGCAATTAATCTCGTCTTTGATTTGTTCTACAGCTTCTTTAGCGGCTGTTAAATCCGAAATGCCAATCATAAACGACAGGTTCGCCTTCTCAGGACTAACTTCCGTCTGGACGATGTCACTTACCACCACTTTGGCGCTTGCCAAATGAGCAAAGATTTTTGCCGCATTGCCCGGAATATTGTCAACACTCACCAGGCCTATTTTAGCCATATCTTTTTGTAACGTTGCTCCTGAAACTACTACACCTTCCATTTGTGGCACCTCATGAGTAATTATTGTCCCTTCTTTTTCGTTCATACTATTTCTTACATGAATCTTCACATCATATTTTTTACCAAACTGGACAGCTCGCGGATGCATAACGCCTGCACCAAAGCTTGCCATTTCCAGCATCTCATCATAGCTAATCAGTTCCATTTTTGCTGCCTTTTTGAATATGCGTGGGTCGGTCGTGAAGATTCCGTCGACATCGGTATAAATTTCGCACTGCTCAGCTCCCAAAGCTGCAGCCAATGCAACTGCACTTGTATCTGAACCGCCTCTGCCAAGCGTGGTTATATCACCATGCTCATCTATGCCCTGAAAACCTGCTACGGTGACAATTTTGCCCTGGTCTAACTGCTCATTGATTCGTTCAGCATTGATGCTTTTTATCTGCGCCTTGGTATAATCGCTGTTGGTTATCATACGAATTTGTCCACCGGTAAAACTAATCGCATCGTAGCCCATAGCGTCGAGAGCCATAGCGAACAGTGACACTGTCTGTTGCTCACCGGTACTGAGCAGCTGGTCCATCTCGCGTTCTTGTGGATTAGGATTAAGCTCCAAAGCGTCAGCAATTAGCTCGTCGGTCTGCTTGCCGCGTGCTGAAGCTACCACCACAACCTGAGAGTCTCTCTTTACCGTTTTTATTACTCTCGCAGCGGCACGACGAATCTTTTCCGCATCAGCAACAGAAGACCCGCCAAATTTTTGCACAATTATTGCCATTTTAATCGTACCTCATTATCCTTTACTTTCATTTTTATCTCCTTAAGATGGGCCCCAGGGCACGGGCCACTATCCACCTTTTAGCTTTTCAAGAAATACTCCATAAGCTCAAAACCATTACTTATTCTCAATCCGGATTCAGCGGCATTAGCCTCACTAAAAGTCATACGCAAGACGCTGCTGACATCGGCCCCTGCCATAACGAATGGAACCGGCTCAGGGCTGTGGGCGCAAGTTCTCACTGGTGTTGGATGGTCGGGTAAAACAAGTATTCGCCAACTTTTGTAATTCTGTAGCGCTTCCAGCACAGGCCCAACAATATATTTATCAATCTGCTCAATAGCTCTTTTCTTCATCTCAGCATTGCCGCTGTGGGACGCCTCATCGGGCGCTTCTATATGGATAAAAACAAGATCATATTCATTGAGCGCTTCTATCGCGGCAGAACCTTTGCCTTGATAATTTGTGTCTACAAAACCGGTGGCGCCCGGTACTTCTATTAAATCAAAACCGATAAGCTTTGACAAGCCTCTTACCAAATCAACAGCAGTGACAGCAGCGCCCCTAATTCCAAATCGCTTCTTGAAACTTTCCATTCGAGCACGCTTTCCCTGTCCCCAAAGCCAGATAGAGCTAACCTGATTTTCGTCTAAGTCCTTTCTGACCTGGTTAATGTCATGATTGCTGAAAAGCTGCTGGGAACGAGCCATTAAATCTATAAGCATTTCCGCTCCTTTGCCGCGGGGCAAAATCTTTTCTATGGGTCTGCCTATATGATCGTGCGGCGGGTACGTCTTCACGTTGAAATCTAATCCTTTGAGGACTAATAAGTGCCTATAGCTTACGCCCGCATAGAAGCAAATCTGCTTATTACCAAGCTCATTCTTTAACTCTTCTATCAATGTGCCAGCCTCTTCGGTGGAGATATGTCCGGCGCTATGGTCCGCCATTTTACCATCGGCGATGGTAACAAGGTTGCATCGGAAAACCCAATCGTTGGCAGATAAATTGATATTACGTGCCACTGCCTCAATTGGTGCTCGCCCGCTATAATAGCGTACCGGGTCGTAGCCAAGTAGGCTCATTTGTGCAACATCGCTGCCCGGCTCCATATCTGGAGGGACTGTCCGGACAAGACCCAGCCTGCCCTGGGTGCTGATCTTATCCATATTGGGTGTTTCAGCAGCTTCGAGCGCGGTCTTACCACCGAATTGCTCGATAGGCTCATCTGCTGCACCGTCCGGAACTATTATGGCATATTTAGTCATAGCAAACCCAAAATCAAAAATTAAAGTGCAAAAATCAAAATGACAAGTCAAAATTCAAAAATAATTATTGGTTGAATGATTAGCACTTTGTCAGTTACCAATTATCTATTTTACTATTTTTGCACTTTGATATGTAATTTTGATATTTGATTTTTAATATTTAATTTAACATTCCTTATCCTCCGGTATATCAACGATCCTTATACAAACTGGCTTTCCACCAATAACATCCAAAGCCTCCATGTCTTCTAATGCCGCAGTGACATTTTTTTGCCGCGTTGGATGTGTGGTGATTACTACCGGTACAGTATTTTCCGGCCCGATGCCTTCGTGCTGCAACGCTCCGGAGATGCTTATCTGGTGGTCGGCAAGTATTTTACTCCAACGGGCTACTACTCCTGCCTGGTCTTTGCACATCACTCTGATATAGAACCTGTTGATAAGATTGTCAATGTTTTCAATTAGGGGCTCTACTTCGTTCCGCGGCTTCAGACGCAGGTGTTGAAAAGTGGTTGCGGAGTTGCCCAAAGCCACATCTATAATATCCGCAACGATTGCGCTTGCGGTTGGCATCATTCCTGCACCCCGGCCATAGTACATTACCTGGCCTACCGCACTGCCAAATATGCTTATAGCATTAAATGGACCTTCTACAAGAGCAAGAGAGTTGTCCCTGGCAATAAAGGATGGATGTACACGTAGCGAAACTTTGCTTTGCTTGTCTTTTTGCCCAATTGCTAATAGTTTCAAACAATAGCCCATTTCACTGCCGTAGCGAATATCGTCTTTCGAGGCCCCTTCGATGCCCTCCACAAATATATCGTCGAGCATGATTTCATATCCGAAGGCAATAGAAGCCAGGATCGCCAGCTTGTGGGCACTGTCGTCGCCGCTGATATCCAGCGTTGAGTCTGCTTCGGCGTAGCCTTTTTCCTGAGCTTTGGCTAAGGCCTGCGAGAAATCTTCGTCTTTGGAGGCCATCTGAGAAAGTATGTAGTTGCAGGTTCCATTTACGATACCGTACATCGCAGTTATATTATTCGCCGCCAATCCTGTTCGGATGGCTGAGACAATAGGTATTGCGCCCGCACAGCTTGCCTCAAAGGCTATGCAGCGTCCGTTTTGCTGAGCGGTTTTATAAAGTTCATTTCCGTGCTCAGCCAGAAGGGCCTTGTTGGCCGTAACCACATCTTTACCTGCCCGAAGCATCTCCAACTGGATTTTTTTTGCCGCGTTAGTGCCGCCGACCAGCTCGACGCCTATTCGAATGTTATCGTCATTCAAAAGTCTGTTTATATTATTAGTGAAAATACCATCTGGTAGTTTTACTGGCCGGGGTGACTTGGTGTCAATATCCACTACGCAAGCAAGCTGCAGGCGCAGGCCAGTCTTAGCTGCGATGGAATCAGATTCTTGTATTATAAGCTTGGCAACTCCACAGCCTACCGTTCCAAATCCAACCAGCCCAATTTTTACGATTTTCTCAGCCATAACAACAATCCAAATGTTTAGGGGATTATGTTTAGAATCTATAGTAATTACCAACTATAAGTTCAATAGTCAATATCAAAGATTAGCCCAGAAGCTGACCTTAATCCGGTTGCCAAAGCGATTCTTGGAGTTACTATAGCCGAAATAAAGTCGGCTCTTCCAAAATAATTGTATATCTATTTAGAGGACTTGCATTAGCCTGGCAGTGAGCTGACTTTGCCACTTGAATGCTTATAAAAGCTTGTAAACAAAATAGTTATGTCCGATAAGCATTTTCACCAAAAGGGTTATCGCAAACGTCCTATAATAAATCTAAAGATTTTTCTTGAATCAAATGGGGCTGATTTGGTATAAAATAGTAGAAGGAAGGAATTTCTAAATTTGCTTTTCTAATGGAGTAAAAGTTATATTTGGTCGCAGAATCTTTTGGTAAGGTGATTTTTTTACATTCTCCGTAGTCCCCGTTCTTGTCTTCGACAAGAAGACACG
>CAYNKI010000255.1:0-5449 GCA_964397675.1 uncultured Pirellulales bacterium | reverse complement strand
AAAGAGATCAACTTTATGTTGTGGTCCTTCACGTACTGCGGATACTTGGGCATCTCATCCCAGTCCTTTTTGCCGCCGTGGTTGGCGTCCTGGACTTCGGACCGTCCGCTGCTGATCTGCTTGTGCGGCAATTCGACAGCCGGCTCGGCGTCCAGAAAACCGATTTCAACGAGAAACTTGTTGACGTTGTCGGTAGTGTACTCCAGGTGCGGGGAGTTGTTGTACCAACTGTGGACCTCACCCTTGTAAACGTAGTCGCGGCAGGTTAATCCCAACTGTCGGCACTTGACGATCCAGCGCAGTTGCTGGACGTAAAACGCATCCTTCGTACCGAACATGATGGTCGACGGCGGTGACTGCTCGTCCAGATGCTCGATCCCGGAGATCACGTGATAGACCGGCTCCAGCTCAAACGGATCCCGACTGAGCATCACGCATTCTTCCCAGAGATGTCGATCGTTGAGCGGTTCAAAGAAGTCGACAAACGGATTGTAGAGGATCATCGCACATGGTCGCGGCGAGATGCTCCGATCGTCTTGCTTTCCCACGTAGCCTAACTCGGTGAACTGTTTGTAATCAATAGTGCCGACGATCGAGGCCATGCACCCACCAGTCGATCCACCGCCCGCTGCCACTCGTTTCGGATCGATTCCAAACTCGCCAGCCTTGGCCTTGAACCAGCGCATGGCGCTGATGCCATCCTCAGCCGCTTCATGCGGCAGGGAGCCATCAAGATCACGAATGCGATACTCGGGACGGGCGACGACGAGACCGCGTTTGGTGAAGTATTGGGCCTGGTGGAAGAACTGGCCTGCATTGCCCTGCGTGAATCCGCCCCCGTGCCAGAATACGATTGCAGCGCGACGATCCGTCGGCTTCCAGCCCGGTGGGAAATCGACGAATATCTTCAGTTGCCGCTGGGGCACACGTTTGAACACGTATTCCTTGGTGGTGGGGCCCTGCTGTCCCGGGGGCTGGTACTGTGTGTTCTTGGTGACGACTTTGAGCCAAGGTTTGCCATACGTTTCGTAGATTTCCCTGATCTTGGCCTTACGCAGTTCGGTATCCTTTTCCTGAGCCAGGTTCTTGACCATCTTCCGCAGTTGCTGGCGCGTAATTCTTGGCTGTTTTTGTCCCTTTGCAAACATGGTACCTGGAATCAAGATCATAAACAAAGAGATTAGAAATACTCCTAATTGATTAAAATTCATGTTTTGAAAATTGTGTCTTCTCATGGCAATCTCCTATTAAATATTTGAACTGAGATTGACGCCCTTTAGGGATGGATGCAGTTGAAGTGTTTCGGCCAGTTGTGTAAGTAGTTGACTCCACCTTCGACGAAATGACTGAGATGTTAGACTTCGACCAGTAACTAAACGTACGACTTGTGGGAATACCACGGGGAAAAGTATCAAAGCGATAACTGCAATAATAAAGCACTCTGGATCATATGCTGATGAAAGCTGTCCAGACTTCTGCATCTGTCTGGCAGCATCAACATGCTTTCTATAGTATTGCTGGCGACTGTCTTGCTCAACTATTTCTCCACCATCGTCATTTAAAGCTTCCCGAATGAGCAGCCGCAGATACTCTGGATCTCGTAAGGTCTCACGAAACCAGTAGTTCAGATTTGCTGCCAGATCTTTTGGCATATGACTGAACAATTCACCGCGTTCCTGCAGTTTAAGCTTCAGAGCTGCCCGGAATAATCCCTTTTTATCGGTGAAATAACGGTAGACCAGCGATTTATTGTAACCTGCTCTATTGGAAATAGTTTCCATCCGCGCACCGTCAAAACCTCTTTCACTAAATTCCACAATTGCGGCTTTTAGAATAACCTCGCGAGAATGGTTCGTTCTTTTCTTGCCTTGATTTTCTTCGCGGGAGATTGTGTTTCGATTGAGTTTTACTGATTTAGATGGCATTTGGATTCTTTCTTTTTTAATATCATTCTATTGATAAATGCAACTGTAACGTTTCCGTTACTATGTGTCAATGAAAATATGGAAATTTTTTGCTCCGGATTTTATTTATATCTTAGCGTTGAGATTCACCAGCGACTACATTTTTCTTGTGTTGTTTCATTACCTTCAACAGCTCTTTCACTATATCCGGATGCTTTTCTGCGATGTTGTATTTCTCTGATGGATCATGCTCGACATTAAATAGAAGCGGCGGATCGTGCTCTTCGATTGGCCAGTCGCCCCAGGTGCTCACCGACGCCGGGCTGGTTGTCTTGACATGGATTTTCCATGGTCCCTTTCGTACTGCCCAAAGCTCCTCACCAAAGTAGTAGAACATAAGCGCATCACGGCCGCGGGAATTCTTGAAGAGTACCTGCGAAATATCAGTTCCGTCAATTACGCGATCCTCAGGCGTTTCGGCCCCGCTTAGTTTGGCAAAAGTAACAAATAAGTCCATAGTCGTGGCAAAGGCGGGAGTTGTAACGCCTGCGGGGATATTCCCGGGCCAGCGAAAGATGGCTGGTACTCGATAGCCACCTTCCCATGTGCTCACTTTGCCTTCATAGAATAATCCTTCAGAGCCACCTTCGGTTTTCTTTCCAAGCCAGGGTCCGTTATCTGATACGAAACCAACAAGTGTATTATCTTCTATACTCAGTCGTTTTAAGGTTTTTATAATCTCACCACATGACCAGTCAAGTTCCTCAACTACATCGCCGTAAAGCCCACGCAGACTCTTTCCGCGGAACTTTGGACCGGCAAAAATTGGTACGTGAGGCATCGTGTGTGCCAGGTAAAGGAAGAACGGCTTTTTCCCGGCATTGGCCCTCATAAAATCAACGGCTTCTTCTGTGTACCACTTCGTTAGATAGCGTTGGTCAGGCTCTTTGTCCGGATTAATGACTGTGAAATTACGGATCAATGGCGTCGGAGGCTGGTCCTTGAAGAGTGGATTGTCCGGCTGTGTCCCGGGACTCATGTCGTTGGAGTATGGAATGCCAAAATAATAGTCGAAACCGTGATTCAAAGGCAGATACTTCCTCTTGCTGCCCAGATGCCATTTGCCGATACAGGCAGTTGCGTAGCCGACGCCTTTTAGCAGTTCTGCGATAGTGACTTCCTCGTCAGGAATGCCACCGGGCGATTGGGGAATTAAAACTCTTGTCAGTCCACTACGTATAGGAAGCCTGCCTGTTAGAAGGGCCGCACGGCTAGGCGTGCATACACTGGAAGCAACATTGAATTGTGTGAATTTCATTCCTTCAGAAGCCATACGGTCGAGATTGGGTGTAGCGATCGTAGGGTGTCCATAACAGCCAAGATCTCCATAGCCCATATCGTCGACAAATATGAGAATGATGTTCGGCTGCTTTCTCTTGTCGGCAAGAAAGCTGGAATAACTGGAGCATCCAGTTAACGGAACGGCCAAAGCCCCAAGCCCCAGACCTTTTATAAAATCACGACGTGTGCAGACATTTGTGCTCATATTTTTTGCTCCTGACAAATTCCCTGTCCTACTCAAAAATTCGAACTTGTTTAATCTCAACGACTTATGTAAACTCCCTGAATAACGATTGAGGATTAATTCTATAGGAATATTCGGGAGGAAACAACCTTGAAAATCTTTGCCAAGCTTAGAATGAGTTTATTCAGTGTCACATGGGAAATCATGAGTTGCTTATGCCACGTATTTGTTATCATCTATTTTCTCAAGATCGCCTGCAATAAACCGTACATGATCATGTACTGAGCTGACATGCATATACAAACGCCAAATAGACTATCTGCCTAATCAAAACTCAGCAGAGTACAACGAATACCTTTAAACGCACCCGTAAAAGTGTACGCCAAAAGTGTTGTCCACAAGATAAACCTGCATTGGCTATCGTTATCACGCCTCCATTTCGTAAATAGCTATTCGCAATTGCAATGATTGTGGTTGATATGCAGGACCTCCCGAATGCTTCTGGTTTCCTTGCACAAGGCTGTGATCAGCGCTGCCCCAGTTGGCTGTCAGGAAGACTCAATGAACCGTATTGGTTGCTGATACATATCAATTCTTTGCCCCTCGGGCATATGATAAGGCCCATTTGCGCTTGACTATAGGCTCAACAAGTGGTATCATCACAATGATAAAAAAGAGGTAACCGTTCAGGGCCTAAAAACATCGATTTTGAGCGAAAAACAACGATTTGGAATATTGCATTATGCCAAAACAACTCATATTTACGCTAAAATGGCTAACAGAATATAAGAGAACCTCTCTTTCAAGCCAAAAACTTCGATTTAGCCCCCTGAACGGTTACAAAAAGAGAAAACTCTCGTGCTTCTATTAAGGAGGATTATAGTGTTTGAGAAGCTGACCTGCCTATTCTCTCTTGTCCTGGTGATGGGTCTCGTGGGCAATGTTCAAGCTGCTGACGTGATCTGGACCGATGCTGGTCCCGACCACCTCTGGAGCACACCAACAAACTGGGACACCGGTACACTCCCCACCCCTGCCGACATTGCCCAAATCGACATGCTCCCCGGCCCGATTATCGCGAACGAAGGCGCCGTGGAGATATACGAGGTAAGCGTTGGAGATACTTCCTCTGGTGCCCTGACAGTCGCCGGTGGAACTCTTACGACAACCGAGAACATTCGAGTGGGCCGGGGTGCGGGTAGCAACGGTACACTTAATATGATTAGTGGCACCATAACTATTGGCGCTAACTTAAACGTGGGGCAAAAAGGTCATCAGGGCACCCTCAATATGACCGGTGGTACTATTACAGTCGGCGAGACGCTACAGATTGCACGGAAGCCTGAAACTACAGGTCACGTGAATCTGGATGGTGGAATTATTATCGCCAATAGCATTGTGATGAGAAGGGACCCTGGTTCTGTCGGCACAATGGACGTCAGAGCCGGTACGCTGATAATAGACGGCAATGACCTCTCGACCGTCCAGGGATACATCGACAACGGGTGGATTACCGCCTATGACGGCAACGGAACGCTGCACTTGGATTATAACGTAACGAATGAAGGCAAAACTACGTTGACGGCCCTCCACAATTTCAATCCGACTCCGGCCGACGGTGGTATCGTAGCACCCGGCGAGGTGGAGCTGAGCTGGACTTTGCCTGATCCGTGTGTGCCTGGTCAGACGGTGCTGGTTGACGTTTACTTCACCGATGACAGAAGTAAGCTGGAAGAGTTTACCGACCCGGCAGCCATCCAGGTTGTTAGCGAGCAGAAAGTAACTTCTGTTGTCGTACAAACTCAACCAAAGACATGGTACTATTGGGCCGTCGATACCTATATCGGCGATCCCAATGATCCGATTTTTGGGCCTATTTTTAGTTTCTTCGCAGATAATCAGGCTCCCAAAGTGGATGCCGGCGCCGATGTAGTGACCTGGCTGGTCGATGGCGTCATGACAAAGAATCTGGATGCGACCGTCACCGATGATGAGGCTTATACCGTGCAGTGGACGGTGA
>CAYNKI010000254.1:3092-5456 GCA_964397675.1 uncultured Pirellulales bacterium | reverse complement strand
TGTCTGGCTACAACATGTGAGGCCTCTAAGGAAATTATGCTTTTGCTGTCAACTTCTTTACCTGCCATCATTTTGTCCAGTAGCTGTGCAGCCCGATAGCCTGCCTTCTCGTGATTGAGTGCTATGCTCGTGAGTGGAGGGGCGGTCAAATCGCATATTAGTTCATCGTTATCGACACTGATAACGGCCACGTCATCAGGCACGCGCAGGCCCGCTACTTGGCAGGCTTCAAGAACGTAATGCCCACGGTCATCATTGCAGGCCATCAGCCCTATTGGTTTAGGCAGTGATTTCAGCCAATCGACCAGAATGATTTGCTCGTTCTCCCACCGACGCTGGATTTTCAACCTTGGCACAGTGTAAAGGTGTGTCTGGAAGCCGGCGTCGGCAATTCTTTTGCTGAAGTCTTCACCACGCGCTTGAGACCAGCATAAATTCTCAAAACCGCAAAACGCGAAGTTGCGTATTACCAGACCAAGCAGATGCTCAGCAGCCATCTTCCCGGCTGTATGCCCATCATCGAAGATACAGGGAAAACCAGGTATTCGCTCTTTGATGGGAATGACGATTGCGGGTAATCCAGCGAGAATAAGCGCTTTGGCCATCTTTGCGTTATCGATGTTGGCGATGATGCCATCCACTCGCTGGCTCTTCGCTTCGGATAATACTCTTAACTTGCCGCCGGAATCTCTGTAAAATGGGGCAAGGGTGCAGACTCTCCATGGGCTGAGCAGATGAGAATATCTGACGATTCCGCGTAAAAATAGGCGGTCAGCAGTCCGTGACTTATCGAGCAGTACTAAAACTTTCGGCACCTTTGGCATATCGCTGCCTATTATATTTGGATTTGGAAGCAATTCCAGATCTAAAAAAGTCCGAGCTTGACTTTGTCAACTAATCGGCGCCATGGCGCCACCGGCTCATCCGTGGAGGACAATCGCAATTGTCAGACGAGTTCAGGCGAGTTCCAAGCTGAAATTGTGTCGCAAAAAGGGGGGGGAAAAACGCAAAATGGCGTTGATCCAGGGCGGCGAAGAACCGATAATACCCTTAGAGTAGGAATTCAAGGCACATGAAGTGAGGTCTTGTAGAAATAGAAGATTGGGTGCGTTGCCCAATGTGTTCAAAATACACGTGAAAGGTTACATTTAGTTTTGAGATTTCACTAAACTATTATATAATCCTGATGTACATCGGGATTGATATGACAAACAGGTGTGTATGAGGAGATAATGTTTTGCGTATGAAATTTCTATATTGCATTTGCTGTATTATTTTGTTGGGCTTCTCACAGAATAAGTTAGAAGCGGGCAATTACTATGTTGCCACTAATGGCAATGACGGCAATCCCGGAACCTCGGAAGACCGACCCTTCCGCGTAGTGCAGCACGCCGTCGACCGGATGCAGGCCGGCGACACCCTGGTGGTGCTGGACGGTGTCTATACCGGAACCCTGAAGCTTAAATCGGGAATTACGATCAAGGCGAAAAATCCAAGAAAGGCTGTTTTTAGTGGGCTGGAGCTTCTGGAAAAAGTCTTTGATCAGCACTCGGAAAATATCTACAAGACTGAAATAGATATAAGCCCCAAGCAGCTGTTTTACAACGATCAGCCGATGACCTGGGCCCGCTGGCCTAACGTACGGTGGTCAGAAAACTGGATCAAGAATAAAAAATGGGCATCCGCTACGGATGGGACTGGTCCGGGGGTGCTGGCATCTGACGCCTTTAAACAAATTGAAGACATGGATTTGGCGGGTGGCTATTGCTTTATTCGGTACGGAAAGGGAAACAGCTGCTACAGCAGACTTATCGAATCTTTTGATGGGACTACATTACATTGGAATGATGATAATTTTTACTCCAGCAAATACTCAGGGGAAGACGGTCGAAAAGGTTCAGGACAAAAGCTTCGTAAACTGTCCAAAAGTTCCGAAATCCATCCGAACAAATCCCTCTTTTTCCTGACAGGAGTTTTTGGTCTGCTGGATGCTCCGGGTGAATGGTTTGTGGAGGACGGCTTTCTGTATCTGTATCCTACGGATGGAAAGAACCCGAATAAAGCCGCTATCCTAGTCAAGACGGCTGACTACTGCATTAACGAGGAAGAGCCTGTCTCCGACATAAGGATAGAAGGCATCGATTTCCTGGGATGCTCTGTCCGGTTGGCGGCTCCCGGGAATAGCAACATCAGTTTTGAGAACGCGCATTTCACATATATAGGCGGCGAACTGCTGTATATTGACCGGGTACAGGGAACCGAGTCGGCAGACAAACCAATTCATATTGCAGGCTCAAAGATCCGTATTGAAAAGTGCCTGTTTGCCGGGGCTCAGAATACGGCTCTGAAGCTAGCTGGATCAGA
>CAYNKI010000254.1:0-2992 GCA_964397675.1 uncultured Pirellulales bacterium | reverse complement strand
AATAATACAGACGTTCATAATCTCGAACCAAGTGAGTTGATTAGAAATGTTTTACATCATTCAGGAACCACTAATGGCAGCATGCAGCTGGACTTCCCTCCCATCACCGATTGGAATGTTTTAAATAATCTGGTCGAGGTCTTTAACGACAGAATCGCGCCACGGGAAAAGACAACCCATAATGTACAAAAGAAAAAGGGACTTCTTCATCCCGAGAGGGAAAAGAACTGGTTAATTCCTATTGTCAATCGAGGTTCTATGCAGGGTAACCTTACCGGAGTTCGTCGCGGAATCTTCACTAATGGCGAGTTGTCAGGGCTGAATCTGATTCCAACCGACCCCATTATCAAGAATGGTGTTTCCCAGACTAAGAAGCTAGCCGCCCAGGGCGTGACCGCCCTTGGCAGTTACCGGGGCGCCTATGATATCGGAGATGAATATTGGTGCCCGGGGAGTGATTGGATGCCCTATGGTCTGCCGCTCCTTAAAACCATGGCGGATTCAGAGCAGTTTGCCAAAAAATATAGATCGATCTCCATTGTGCCCGAAATAAGCGTGAGGGATCTGCCGAGCGGACATTTAAACCTTAATGAAAAGTAAAAGGAGTACCGAGGGGTCATTGTGAAAAACGCTGGCCACAGCTGGAGATCGACGTGTGGGAATCCGGAACCCGGTGTAGAGGAGATACAGCTGAACACCGCGGAATTCGCGGTGCAGTGCGAAAGAGGCTTTCCACTTGAGATGTGTTATTTATAAAGTAAATTGAATATTAAAGATTCGGTATTTGATGTTGGGTGCGTTGCCCAATACTGTCAAAATACCCCTCTAAATACTTTCTTTGTAGGAGGAAGAAAAATGAGTCAAAAATGTGTAATAATGTTATTGGCCTTGACGCTTGTGCTTGGTGTACAGACGGCTATGGCCGAAGAGTGGTGGGTGGAGGCCGAGGATTACGAGACAAAACCCGATAATATGATAGTAACGGATAAGCCTCCTGATGACTGGCAAGTCCCGAAAAACCCACCTCCCTCAAATGGCCTGTTTCTATTATGTCCGGAAAACTCCGGTAACAACTCCGCGGCCCCGGCGCCCGAACCTTATGCGACCTACCCCTTCACAGTTAAAGGTGGTGTCTATAAGGTATTTGTGCGGTATTGGGTCCCCTTCGCAAAGCCGGGCGGAGGCACTGTGAAGGGGTCAGCAGGCGGGTCAGACTCGTGCTGGTGGAGAATCCAGACCGCAACCCTCAATCTCCCAGCTTTCAACGAAGACGGCTGGATTCGAGCGTTCAACATTTCCCCAAACTGGAATCTCAGAGAGGAATACTTAGATACATTTTTCTGGTGGCCAATAGAGCATTACGAAAGCTTAGGTGATTATGAATTCACGCTGGAGCCGGGAGACCATGTCCTGGAGTTTGCTCCCCGGGAAGATGGCCTGGGTATCGACTGCATTCTCATCACGGACGACCTGAATACCAACCCGGCAACTTTGCCTGATGAACTACAGAAGAAAGCCAAAGGAGTATCCAGTAACCCGAATCCGGGCGATGGTGCCATAGATGTGCCACGAGATGTGGTTCTCAACTGGACGCCTGGAGAGTTTGCACCAGCAACAAACGGGCACAAGATTTTCCTTAGCGATAACTTCGATGATGTCAATGAATGCCTCGCCGCTGCTGATCGAGGCACCCACAGCAAGCCTGAGTTTGACACCACAGATCTTCCTTTCATCCTTGAATTCGACACCACCTATTACTGGAGAGTCGATGAGGCCAACAGCGTTAGTGGTTGGGATCAAGGTGATGTCTGGCAATTCACGGTCGAGCCGGTTGGCTATCCGATTGTGGATGTGAACGCCACCGCTTCCAGCTCCAACAGCGCAGAGGAAGGGCCTGAAAATACTGTCAACGGTTCCGGTCTGGATGCTGATGACCTGCACACGATAGTAAATACAGATATGTGGCTGAGCAGCGCTATTGATCCGAATGCGCCATGGATCCAGTATGAGTTCGACAGGATTTATAAACTGCATCAGATGTTAGTGTGGAACCATAATGGCTCCCTTGAGCTTATTCTCGGTTTCGGGATTAAGGAAGCTACCATTGAGTATTCGCTCGATGGAGCTAATTGGACCACATTGGGTACTACTCACGAATTTAACCGGGCTATTGGCGCAGCTGGTTATGCAGCCAATACCACTGTTGATCTTAGTGGCGTGGTAGCGAAATACGTCAAGATCACCGCTAACAGCAACTGGGGTGGCTTCGTGCCACAGTACGGTCTGAGCGAGGTCCGCTTCTTCTACATACCTGCCATGGCAAGAGAGCCTAATCCGGCTTCCGGTACAACAGATATGGACGTGGATAATGTGACTCTTAGCTGGCGAGCAGGAAGAGAGGCAGCCTTACATGAAGTGCAGCTTAGCGACAGCAACCAGGCTGTGATAGATGGTACTGCCCTTGTTGCGACTGTTTCCGAGGCCAGCTATGACACCGGAGAGCTTCAATTAAACCAGAGCTACTACTGGAAGATTGTTGAGGTCAATGAGGCCGAGACGCCCACTAACTGGGAAGGTGATGTCTTGAACTTTACGACTCGTGAATTTCTCGTAGTTGATGATTTTGAGGACTACAACAACTTCTCACCGGATCGAGTCTTCCAGAGATGGATTGATGGGATTGGCTATTCGGCAGACGAGTTCTTCCCGGTGGAGAATCCCGGCAACGGTACTGGTGCAGCTCTTGGCCACGATATTTGGTCTTTTGACAGCCCACACTACGATGGCGATATCATGGAGACGGCTATCGTGCACGGTGGTGCGCAGTCAGCTCCTCTTTACTATGACAACAGCATTGCTCCATTCACATCTGAAATCGTATGCACGTTTAATGTCCCGCAGGATTGGACCAAGCACGGCATTAAGACATTATCGCTTTGGTTCTATGGCGATCCGAATAATGTCGCTCAGCAGATGTATGTGAAGCTCAACG
>CAYNKI010000253.1:0-5514 GCA_964397675.1 uncultured Pirellulales bacterium | reverse complement strand
AACAAAGGATTATGAAGAAAAATGTGGCCAAGGGCTATGAAAAAACAAAGCCAAAACAAACCCAATTTCCGAAAAGCCAAAATGAACGCAAGCATAGCAACAATAAAGGATTATGACAACGAACAACGAACAATCAACAACGAACGTTATTCAAAACAAAGCCAAACAAAGCCAATTTGGACAAAAACTTATTCAAATTTAATTGCTCAAAGAGTTGACAAAAGCCGAGATAACAGGCAAATTTAAGAGAATGAAAACCGAGATTCTTCACTGCGCTACGCTCCATTCAGAATGACAAAGAAGTTTTCATACTGTTTTTGATGAAAGGACAAATCATGAAATTGGATATTTCTCGTGTTGATGTGTGGGCTGTTAGCATCAAGGACCGACCCGGCGGATTGGCTGAGAAACTCGACGCTCTGGCCCAGGCAGGCGCCAACCTTGAATTTGTCATTGCCCGCCGTGCGCCTGAAAAGAAGGGAACAGGCGTGGTATTTGTTACGCCTATCAAGGGTGCCAGGCAAATAAAGGCAGCCAAGAAAGCCGGCTTCGTCAAAACTGCATCGCTGCGTGGACTCCGCATTGCCGCTGTCGACAAGCCCGGCCTGGGTGCGAAATTGACCAAGCAGCTCGGCGAAGCTGGTATTAATCTGCGTGGCATGTCCGGTGCTGCCATCGGCAAACGAGCCATCTTTCACTTAGCCTTTGACTCCAATACCGATGCAAGCAAAGCTATGCGCATACTCAAATAAATTTGCAGGTAGGATACCGCTGCCTTACTGTCGCGGCTCTGATGGGAAAATCCCGGCAAGGACGTGTGTAAGCTGCTGGATTGCCTGGTTTACTTGGCCAGATACAGCTTGGCCGAGCCCGATTTGTGCAGGTTGAATCCCAACAAAGCACACATCGACCTTAATGTTCTTGCAGACCATCTCAGCAAAAAAGCAAGGCGAGAGTGTATGCGTAGAAGTGACAACTGAGCTTAACTGTTCGGGTTTGAATATACTTATTGTCCCAGGCGAGGCTCCAAAATCCATAGCATCAATAATAAGCAAATTATGAGGAGCTTTTTTTATAATCGGCTGGATATAATTTTCCGGCACGGTGCCGGCATCTATTATCTCAGCACAAGTACCTTTGCGCCGTAGCTGCTCACAAAGAAGTGGCCCTGCTCCGTCATCACCTTTTAGGATGTTGCCAATTCCAACAATAAGTGTGCGGGAGCCGCTTAGTTTGCTTAGATGATCGAGAAATTGTTCACCAGTGCCCATAGCAATCTCGTCGTGCGTATCGCGTAAAACAAAAACGCACGCAATACGGAGTTTTACAGTTGGATGTTCAGCTCACATTTGCACTTGGGGCACAAGATTCGCATAAAATCGCTTGTTCGGACTTCTTTATCTTTATCCTGCTGTTGCTGAACGGCCTGCGGCTTCGTAGCGAGTTCGCCACTTTTAGCAAGCAGCAATGAAGGATCGGTATAGGCCAATGGGCCGAGTTTTTCATAAAGCCAGACCAGATGCTTTTTAGTGCCTATCACTGCACCACACTTTTCACATAGCTGAAGCTCATACTCGTGAGTTTCAGCCATGCTTTCTCTATCCAGACCAGCCAAATCCCACTCGCTTGAAAGGCTTATACCTGTTTCCGTAGTGCAGTTATCGCTGCAATTGCCGCAAAAGATGCAGGTATCATATCGAAGGGTGATTTTTCTTGCCGGCAGCTCAGCATCGAGCTCATCAACCTGCGTCAGGGCTTCGGTCGGACATACATTAACACACGCACCGCAGCCTATACAGGTATCGAGGTCAAATTCGGGTTTGCCTCTATACCTTTCCGGCACCTCGCACGGCACGGCGGGAAACCGAGTGGTAAATCTCGGCGAAAAAACCGCTGTGACAGCCTCTTTCAATTCTCTTAACTTCGGCAAACGCAATTCTTAAACTCCTATAGTATAGTTCATAGTTCATAGTTCATAGTTCATGGTTTGGAGCCTCTGGAGCTAAGGATCGCTTCAAACCACTTAACATTTTTGAGATTTCAACTAACTTGTCACGGAACTCGTCAAACTTTGGATGACTTACATAATTTAGTTTTTCAGAAACTTGCAGTATAGCTATGCACTCGAAAACAGATCCTCTTGCCATGTCCACAAATCTGTTAAAATCCTTTTTGCTTCTTGCTGAACCTTCGGCAATATTCAGCGATATCGACACCGCAGCTCTTCTAAACTGGCTTGTCAAACCAAACATTTCCTCTTTAGGATATTTTTTGGTTGCCAAATAAACTGGATTGGCAAAATCAATTGACTTTTCATAAACATCTAATTTTTCAAAATTAAATCCCATCGATACTTTTTCATCTATGAACTATGAACTATGAACTTTTCTTACTAGCATGTTCCGCATATTTGTCAACGACGCTGTTCTTCCACAATCTTACTCCGGAGGCGTAAGCACCTTTGGCGATGGCATGTGCTGCCGTCGGTGAGGTAATCAATATAAAAACAGCGCAGATTATCGCTTTTGCACTTATGGGCCCCCAGCCGTGGACAAAAGCGACACCAACTAACAGCAAAATGGTGCCAAGAGTTACGCACTTTGTAGAGGCCTGCAGGCGATTGTAAACATCTGGAAAACGAACCAAACCTATGCAGCCAAATATGTTAAACAGAATCCCTATAGTTATCAATACGTATCCTATAACATCAATCATCGAAACTTCTGCCCTCCAGGAATTTTGCCAATGCTATAGTCCCAATGAAGCTCAAAAGTGCCCAGGCCAGAGCAACATTGAGACAAAAACTCTTCTTAGTGCCCAGGCAAAGGATGGCACAGAAACCCACAATCACTATGCCTAATATATCAATAGCTACTGTTCTATCCGGAGCACTGGGACCACGACCTATTCGATACAGACACAAAAAACAACACACAAACAAACCGATATAAAATAACGTTATCATAGCTACCTCTTACTATTCAAAAATCTTTTTCAAAAACCACTCAAACCTTCTGGCGATGAGCTCAGTTGCCTGCTCAATATCTTCTGATTTTACGTTAATCCAGTGGATATACAAAAAGGTATCTCCCGAAGAGGATTTGTCACCAGTTACCAAATCCACTGTCAGAGTGCCTGGAGTAAGAGTGATGGAATTAGCCAGAGCAGTGATACCGGATTCTGTTTTTAAGCTCGTTTTTATTTTTACGATTCCCGGCTTTATCGGCATCTGGGGATGCAAAGCACGATATACAACATCCAAATTAGCTTTTATAACATAATAAAAGAAGACCGGCAGATAAACCAAAGCCCAAAACACTCGCACAGGTGAAATAAATACGAGATGTTCTTTGGGTAGTATCTCGTGGAACAAAATCGCAACTAAAAAGGAAACTATCAAACCAGCGATTACAACCTGAATGTCGATTTTGCCATCGACAAAAGGCCAGGTTCCCAATACCCAAATAATAAATGCTAAAACAAAATAAATAAGTCGCCTCATAATATTAACACCTCAAAAAGCTTAAAACGCAAAGCGAAAAACGTAAAACCACAGCGTAAAACTTAAAATTAAATAGGTTTTTAATTTTGAATTATGGTTTTTAGCTTTCAGCTTTAAGTTTTTAGTTTCCAATTACATTAGCCGAATACGAAATGCCATCCGTCAATACCTTAACAGCAGGATCAAGAATATTGGCCCTCAAGCCCGGCACCAGTACAAGAAGACCCATAAGCACGCATAAACAGGCCAGCACTATCATGGGAGCGAGCATAGAACTGCTGCTTTCCTTTACCGGCTGAAGGTTCTCCGGCAGCTCGCCAAGGAATACATATCTTTGAACCTTCAAGTACATAATTAAAGTACACAAACTTACGAAAACAATCATTGCTGCGATCCAAATAAAATTAGCTTGAATTGCAGCCCACACCAGAATCAATTTACTCCAGAATCCACTGAAAGGCGGAATGCCAACTATGGCAGCCGATGCAACAGTACAAGTGGTGCGTGTCACGGGCATCCTCTCAGCAAGCCCGCCCATCTGTCTCATTTGCCTTGTGCCGGTTGCCATTTGTACCGACCCGCTGGTCAAAAACAATAGAGTCTTATAAACAGCATGGTTGACCAGATGGAATAGACCTCCAAGGATAGCCAAAGAAGCCCAAGCTAAATTCTCTCCTCTGGCAATGATAAGTCCACCCAGGCCTATACCAAGAACTACATAGCCTAATTGGCTAATGCTCGAGTAAGCTAAGAGCCGTTTGAAATCCCACTGTCCTATAGCCAGAAATGCCCCAGCGACCATATTCACAAGGCCGAGCACGACTAAGAGCCAGCCTAAGGAAGCAGAAATACCAAAAACATTGAAAACCACGCGAGCAAGAGCGTAGACGCCGAGAGCTTTTATGATTACGCCGGACAGCATCGCAGAAATTGGTGCAGGAGCTGATGGGTGCGCATCCGGAAGCCAGGCATGAAATGGTACTAAGGCTGCTTTCAACCCAAATCCGGCAATGAACAAGGCCAGGGCAAAAGCCAGGCCGGCATTTAGACCTGAGTCCTGAATTGCCTTTGAAATATAGGCCATATTAAGTGTGCCGGTATTGCCGTAAGTAAGAGCAACCGCAAAGAGGATAAATATAGAACCGATGCTGCCCATAACCATATACTTAAAAGACGCCTCGAGCTCTTCATGCTCACAGCCAAAACCAACCAGTGCATAGGAAGCAATTGAAGCAATCTCCAGGAATACAAATAGATTAAAGATGTCTCCGGACAGGACCACGCCATTCATACCTGCGACCATAAGCAAAAACAAACTCAAGTATTTTGCCTTAGCAGTGTATTGCTCCATATATCTGGCACTAAAGAGCATCGCAGCGGCACTAACAACACTAATAGCCAGAAGTAAAAGTGAGCTTAATCCATCAAGCACAAGATTGATACCCAGAGGAATCGGCCATTTGCCTATTTCATAGACTCCGGATTGACCAATAGAAAGAATGGCTAATACCAATAGCGAAACAGTCGCCAAATTAGCTAAGACCGTTGCAATGGCTTTGCCTTTTTTGCCAAAAATCGGCAGCACAAATGCCGCTACCAAAGGAATTGCAACGAAAATAGGCAATGGTATGGTCATCCTTTCAGTCTCCTTATTTGAGTAATGTCAAAGGTGCCATATTTCTCGTACGTTCTAATACATATCGAAATCATCAGCGCTAAAGAACCCAGGCTGATGACGATAGCGGTAAGCACAAGCGCCTGTGGTAGTGGGTCAACAGAGCTGCTGATAAAACCAGATGTGATTTGCTCCGTCCCTGATTCGAGATAGCCTTTATCGATTATCGGCGCTATACCACCGACACGGTAGCCAAGCATAATCAAAAAGAGATTGACGGCATACTCCATAACCATAATGCCGATTACAATCTTGACCATATTTTTCTTAACGACCACACAGTACAGCCCAATCATAAATAGCAAAAAGCATAACGCATAAGGCATCGTTTTACCCC
>CAYNKI010000252.1:0-5534 GCA_964397675.1 uncultured Pirellulales bacterium | reverse complement strand
GGCGATCAAATGTTCCGCCTATCATTTCCGCCGCTTCTGGCCAGGTATAAAAATTGATTGTGGCGCCATGGATACCCGCTAGACCCTTGCCGTTCTTTACAAAATTGATCAGACCCTTGCGAAGTGCAGAGTCCTCAAACGCCAGTTCGCTGCAACTATTGAAAAATATAGCATCAAAATCCTCAAGATTTTCCGGTTTGAACATGGACATGTCTTCGCTTTGTACGATTTCGAAAGCTCCGGTCTTTTTCCCCATGATTTCAAGGGCTTTGGTCGCATAGGGGATCGAACTGTGTACGAATCCCTTGCATAGGGTGAAGACCAGCAGTTTCCGCGGCCGAGTGGGTTTGGCAGTCGCTTTTGTTGGTACTGCATCTTCTATCTTCTGCAGTTCTTCCGGCAAAATGACATGGCCCTTCATGGCACGCCCTCCGAGCCCTGCCTGAGAGTCTTTTAATTTCTTTCCTCCCTGCGATATGACCTGGGAAGTATTTGCAAACAGAAAAAAACACCAGATGGCAATCAATACAATCTTGATAAATCTTGACCTTTGATACATTTTTTCCCTCTCTTCTTTCTGCAAGTGCTATTTAAAAAAATGATGAGAATTCTATTCACTATCGAGAACATGCTCATCCACGATTTACAAGTGCCAGGGGCTGCGCATAGGACGCGACAGCAAACGGTTAGCATCGGGATCGTTAACAAATAGTTCCTGCTTTGGGTCCCATTTCAGCGGTCGCTCAAGCCGGTATGCTATATTGCCTAAATGACCAATAGTCACTGAACGGCACCCGATCTCCACGTCGCAAATCGGCTTGGAGCGGGTAAGGATACAGCTAAGCCAGTCAGTGTAATGGTTTTTGCTTTCATACAAGTGTATCTCATTAGGACCGATTTGACTGTTGATGAGATTCTCGGGCCAGGTGCGTAAATCTCTACGAGTCACTTCAACACGACCTTTCGTGCCTATAAATAAAACTCCGGAAAACCTAGACGATATGGTTTCATCGGACTCTATGCGGGCCATGATAATACCGTTTGCATACTTGTAGGTAAGTTGTTTGTAGTCTTTACCGTCAGGAGGGATGATTTCAACCGGACCAGTGTCGTCCATGCCTAGACCCCACTGGGCGATATCGAAGTGGTGCGCCCCCCAATTAGTCAAACCACCGCCTGAATATTCTCGATAATACCGCCAATCTGTACTAGCAGGTCTCCCAGTAATAGGCGAAGCAAGTCCTGCGCTGTATGGCCTCCATGGCGCCGGACCGAGCCAAAGATCCCAATCAAGATAATCAGGCACTGGTTCTCCCGGCAGGTTACATTCTATTGGGGGATCGGAAATACCAATCTTAACTGTTTGTACCTCGCCGATGTAACCGTTGCGAACCAGTTCGCAGGCAAAGCGGAAATTCCGACTAGAACGCTGCTGGCTGCCCGTCTGGAAGACCCGTCCATAACGCCTGACAGCATTAACCATGGCCCTGGCCTCGGCGATAGAATAAGACATGGGCTTCTCGCAGTAAATATCCTTACCAGCTTGAGCTGCCTGAATAACAGGAATGGCATGCCAGTGCTCGGGCGTGGCTATGATTACCGCATCAATGTCATCCCTGGCAAGCAGGTCACGAAAATCGTTGTAATCCATACAACTTTTGAACGTGCCTTTGGTTTGCTGGTTAGTATAGTGTTCTTCCACTCTGTCCTGGGCTCTTTTCATTTTTAGGGAATCAACGTCACAAACAGCAACGACCTGTACACTCGAACCGCCTTTACCTTCGGACTCTGTGTCAGAGGCGCTAAGAAACCCTCTCAGAAGGTTCCTATAACCATGACCGCCTGTACCAATAAAGCCCAGCGTAATTCGATTGCTCGGCGCGATAGCACCGTCTTTACCCAGGGCTGATGCAGGAACAATATAGGGAAAACTCATTGCGCCCATGGCTGCAACAGTTGTTCTTTTCAAAAACTGACGTCGATTCACGTCTTTGTTTTGATACATTGATAAACCTCCTTAAAATTTTTGTTTCCTCTGGATTTGCGCTCTCTCTTGACTATCTTATCGCCCATTTTTCGGTACGACAAAGAAATCGTTGGTTTCCTTGCACCAAGCGGCAAGACGCCTTCGGTGACCCTCTAGAATCGCTTTGTGTTTAGGGCTCTCAGCCAGGTTAACCATCTCACCGGGGTCTTGCTCCATGTCAGTGAGCTGCTCGCGTAGGTTCCCTTCGGAATAGACTACGTATTTATATCGGGCGGTGCGCAGCATCCGCCCATAGACTCCGTCGCCTTGCCCGAACTGGTGACCGAATTCTGTTTCTGTCACAACAAAATCTCGCCAGGCTTTCGGCTTTCGGCCCTCGGCAAGCGCCCGAACGCTTGCGCCGCGAAGAGCATCCGGTGGTTTAATCCCAGCATAATCGCACATGGTTGGGATCAAGTCCAATCCGGTCGAAACCAGGTGGTCCCTGTCGACATAGCCCGGCCTGGTCACGCCTTTAAAACTGACAATGAATGGAACGCGAGTCGTTTCCTCGTAAAGCACCATCTTCTGGTTCCAGCGGTGGGCGCCCATGCCATCCCCATGATCGCTGGCGAAAATGATCAGCGTGTTATCCTCCTGGCCGGATTTGCGCAGCGCGTCCAGAAGGATTCCAATCTGCTCATCGACTTTTTCGACAAGCCGGTAGTATGCCCATCGATATTGGCGCCACTTGTCTCCATTCCATTCAGAAGCTATTGAATACCATCTAGGGGCCAACTTTTGCATGGCGCGTATAATGTCCGGTTCACGGGGTGGAATCTCGAAATTATCGGGCAGTGGTGGACATTGGTCAGCAGGAGGAGCCTCGGGAATCGGGCCGTTCCTAAGATTTCGACCTCCCACACTGGCACTGGGCCATCCACAGATATCGTGAGGGTTCACGAACGATGTAACAAGAAGAAACGGCTTGTTCCGTTTACGGCTGATAAAATCGGCACAGGCGGGAGGAATAATATTATCAGATTTAGTGGGTTGAACAGTTGTGAAGCCGTGCCGTTCTACCTGGTCTGTGGGATTTGGAATATGCCATTTCCCGACGTAGCCACAATCATATCCAGCTCTGGACAGAATCGTGCCCATCATCGGAAGACGTACAGAGTCCCGCTTCGCACGGACATTGTAGGTAATGCCTGTCTCATGAGGCATTCTTCCGGTCATCATAACTGTCCGGGATGGGACGCACAAGGGGTTCGCACAGTAAGCCTTTTCAAACAGGCCGCCGTTTTCGGCAATGCTGTCCATAGCAGGCGTTTTAAGGTACTTGTTACCAGCACAGCTCATGGCTCCGGCAAACTGCTGGTCAGTCATAATGTATAAAATATTGGGTCTGTTTGCCTGAGAAGTAACATTGCCCTTGGCATAAGCGTGTTGACCTTTCCACGCGAGTGCTGCTCCTGAACTCGCTATAGTTGTACCAAAAGTTTTTAGAAATTCTCTTCTTCTCATGCTTTTCTCCTTTCTCTAAATAGTCTATCTAAGACGTTAAGCTCCAGCAAATAAAATTCCGTCTTGCCGGTAAGGTATGCAACAGGTTCATGTTGGCCGGCTCGCTTGACTAAATCGTGCAATATATCCAATTGCTGCTTAGGCACGGGTGAGTCAAATTGCGTGTATAATTCGATACGCTTTTTTTCCAGGATGTGGCTGAGCAGAAGTTCGGCGCTTAGACGAGGCGAGTCAATGCTTTTGTCGGTGAAGTATTCAGTAACCCAGTTTAAGAGTTTTTGTATTGTCCAGGTCTGCATAACCGAGTATCGGTGAAAGATTCACCGACCCTGCTTTCAATACGTGATACTGAAAAATATTCAAGATTATCCGATAGGTTCGAAACGAGCCTGGAAGAAACGCAGCAGCTTGGGCTCGTACACCATTTTCAATCCTTTCGCTTGCTCCCGGGCGTCATACACTGCTTTGACAGCCTCTGCGACCACGTCCATGTGGGCTTGGGTGTAGACTCTGCGTGGAATGGCCAGCCGGGTCAGTTCCAGGGCTGGGCGACGGTGATCACCGGTTTGGGGATCGCGCCCGGCGCTAACGATGCCACGTTCCATGCTACGAACACCGGAACCCAGGTAAAGCTCTGCCGCCAGTGTTTGTGCAGGGAACTTGTCCTGCGAGAGGTGTGGGTAGAATTGTCTGGCATTCAGGAATATTGCATGGCCACCTACAGGCAGGACGATGGGTATGCTCCAGTCCTGCAACAGACCACCCAGATACCGTACCTGGCCAACGCGCGCGGCCACGTGAGAGTCTTCAACGGATTCCGCTATACCGATAGCCAGAGCTTCCATGTCCCTACCAGCCATGCCTCCATACGTATGCAATCCCTCATACACTACAACCATGTTACGAAGCTCGTCGAATAATTCCTCGTCGTTGACTGCCAGCCAGCCGCCGATGTTGACAAGATGGTCTTTCTTGGAGCTCATCCAGGCGCCGTCGGTGTAGCTGCAGAATGCTTTGAGAATATCACGAATCAATGTGTCGGCATAGCTCTCTTCGCGTTCCTGGATGAAGTAGGCGTTTTCGACCATTCGTGTGGCATCCAAGAAGATGCGAATGTCATAACGATCGCAAAGTCGTCGCAGCGCCTTGACGTTGGCCATACTGACAGGTTGTCCTCCGGCCATATTCACTGTGCCGGCCAAGCTGATGTAAGCGATTCTCTCGGGGCCTTCTTTTTCTATTACAGCCTCCAACTTGCCCAAGTCAATATTACCCTTAAATGGATGCAGACTCGTGGGATCGTGAGCCTCATCGATGATGACGTCAACAAAGATTCCGCCGGCCAGTTCCTGGTGTAGTCTGGTGGTGGTGAAATACATGTTGCCCGGTACCAATTGGCCTTTCTTGATAACAACTTGGCTGATAAGATGTTCAGCACCTCGGCCCTGATGGGTTGGCACCACATACCGGTATCCGTAGTAGTTTTGGACAGCCTCTTCTAAATGAAAAAAATTACGGCTGCCAGCATACGCCTCATCTCCCAGCATTATCCCAGCCCATTGTCGATCGCTCATAGCACTGGTGCCGCTATCGGTGAGCAAGTCTATGTAGACTTGCTCGGAGGGCAGCAAAAAAGTGTTATAGCCGCCCTCCTCCAAAGCTTGCAGGCGTTCTTGCCGGTTGGGGATTCGGATCGGCTCTACCATTTTGATCTTCCAGGGTTCCGCCCATGAGCGCCGGCCATGTTGTTGACCCATCGTTCTGATTCTTGCCATCTCCATACCGGTCATCCTTCAATAAACGGTGCAAAAGTCAATCTACCTGATATCCGAGCTATAGACGTTGCCGTTGCGAAAAAGTGCTTGCTCTACGTCGCCAAACTGATTAAAGCAGAATAATAGATGATGTGCAATTCTGCCAAATCAACCAACATAGGCCCCGAAATTGGGTCTCTAATTACAAGCTCGTTGTTTATCGATGCACCAAAAACTATCCCGATGTACATCGGGACGAACTATTCAAAACGGCTTGTCAAACGGCT
>CAYNKI010000251.1:3939-5540 GCA_964397675.1 uncultured Pirellulales bacterium | reverse complement strand
GCTAGGATCTGTGGCATCAGATGGCTTGAGGTCGCCATCTGCTATTACAGCACATCTTTTATGCATAGCCGTTGTGGAAAACAGTTTGGTATATGTTTCGAAATGAATGCCGTAAATCGGTATTATTGATATGCCCAATTCTTCAAGGTCAACATCCATCACATTCCGAACGATTGCTGGAATTAAGAAAAGTTCAGCTGGCCCCTCTCCTAGGATGACCTTCCGTGCGTATAGTAACGTGGCTCTTGTTGCATCCAAATAGCGTTCGAGATCTTTCACCTCGCCATCTGTGAGGTCCGCATCGTAAGCCGGTGCTGAGGAAGTGGTCACGGGTGAGCCGTCATCGGTGAGAAATACCACAGACTCGAGAGGAACCTGCGAGGTGATATGCGTGCTGTGAGTTGTCGCAATGGTCTGAAAGGCCCTTTGCTCCAACGTTCCGAACAGTACCCGTTGTAGTTGAGGGTGAAGATGCGCTTCGGGTTCCTCAACCAACAGCAATTGACCAGGAGTATTACCTGTAGCGATCCGGTTCTCGAAGGACTTTAGCAACATAGCAATATAGAGCACATTGTTCATTCCCAAGCCATTTAACCTTGGGTCGAAACGCTTCAGAGCTTTGTTGGAGAGCAGAACGGTAAGACTCCTAGTATTTAACTTTGAGCTCTTCATAGGTGGCCGTTGCGATGCTATCGTCTGGATAGCCACAATTATTGACATTTTAGGAGGATTCAAGATGCTTACGCCACCGCCGGGGGAAAAACGCCTGGCTATCCAACCGCCCGGAAACTGACGGTTGGAAAGTGAGGGTCCAGTTGGCGGAGGTCGCCATCAAGCGCGACCTCTTCGATGCAATCCTGAAACGGATCGATCGGTTGCGACTACTGCCGCGAGTGACATGACAGGACTGATATGCCAGAGGATCGACACGAAGAGCAATCTCACGGGAAAAGTGCACTCAGGAGTCGGAGAATGTGGCAATTAGGCGAACCAAGGCGTGGCGAAAGGGCTGGATCACGCGGGGAATCGTGCCCAAATGCCCGTCTGAGTCGGATTTTGATTGAATCTCGGCCCAGAAACGAAGATAATCGTCTCAGTTGGAGTGAAAGAACGGCCTCATGAGAGGTCATAGGGAAATCTCGGATAAAACGAAATCGAATGTAATCATCTTAGAAAGGATCGATATGCTAAAACGCACAACTCCTCTCTTTATTGCTGTTTGTACAATAGGAATACTGTTCCTGGCGCTCTGCGGTACCGCGAAGGCCGAGGAAAAGAAGAATCCGATGCACACCAAAATGACCGAAGTCGTTAAGCAGGCGCTCGTGCGCGAACTGGGGACCACTTCCAAAATCACGAGCGTCAGCGGCCAGATCGCAGCCAAGTACAGTTACGATGAAGGCAGTATCGGACGCAAGCTTACCGCCGACGAGTGGCGCGAAAGTCAGGCATGGCAGGCTCTGGCGGGCTACAACACGGCGAAACAGGCAAAGCAACACGACATAGACTCGATGGTCTGGTGTACGCTGCGAGGCGGCGGCAACAGCGGCACGTACATGAAACCGCTGATCGATTTCGACGATCACATCAAGCTGGCCTTC
>CAYNKI010000251.1:0-3839 GCA_964397675.1 uncultured Pirellulales bacterium | reverse complement strand
ATTACGGCGTGACGTTTGTCGTCACTGAAAAAGGCAAGGTCCTGGGACGTACATTTGAATTGAAGTACTTCAGCAACAACAATTCGGCTGACGGCAATACCGATTTCATAGGTGACACCTCTGTTTTTGATACGGACCAGCGGGTCGAATTCCTCAGCCAGTATGCAGAACAGGCGTGCCGTTTCTACAAGGACCCGAATCTCGATAAGAAAGTGGTCACTGACTCCGACGTCGCGGCGGCTTTGAAAAAAATCAAACCCCAGCCGCTTCCCGAAGTACGCAAGCGACTGGTCCTGAACAGCGGATGGATGCATCTGGCATATCGCGATGGTGAAACGTCGGAAGACAAGAAACGCCTCGCGACCTGGTCGGCCAGTGGCGTATCCATCAAGGATGAGCAGTTGGTCATTACGCGGGACAATAGCAAAATACTCAGGACGTTCGATTCTCAGGACTGGAGATTCTTCCTGCAATGGAAGATGATTCCCGTTGCGGGCAAGACGGCGAAGTTCACATTGGGTGACGGCAAAACTTCAATCGTCACCATAGGTATCGACGCCCGTGGCAACGTCACGGCCGGAAGCACCAAGGCCGGAAGAATAAAACCCGGAACGGCCGGCGAACTCAAACTCGAGGTTGACCTGCAATACAACCAATTCAGCCTCTACGTCGACGGCAAAAGAACTATCTACGCGGGCGACATCGCCGCCGTACATGAGGTCACAAGCTTCAGTATCAGCGGAGGAACTGGTGTGGTGGTGGACGATATCCGGGGAACCGGGTACGATCCGGCCGAAGACATTCGCAACGGCATCTTCGAGATATCGACCTTTATCGACGAAGACTTCGCCGTAACACCCGCCGTGGACTCCTGGCAATCGGCATCGTATGACGATGGCAAATGGGCAGCCGACGGCCAGCTTCCGATCATCGTCGGCAGTGAAAGAAACAAGGGACGCGATATCTACATCCGCAGGACGGTCGATGTCGCTGAATTCCAACAGGCATTCCTGAACGTCGATGCGCTGGATCCCGGCGGTGAGATCTTCATCAACGGCAAATCCGTTGCAAAACTGAATCGCCGGCCTGTCCGGTTCGATGTGACCCCTTTCCTTAAGAAGGGGTCCAACCTGATCGCTGTAAAAGTAGATCACGTTCCAGACGGCTTCTATACTGAGGATGGTCACACATCGAAGGACCTGTACTACGGCTGGTTCGCCGGACGGATGTCTCTGGACCTGACAAGCGCGATTCATGTAGACGATGTTTTTGTCTACACGGAAAGACTCGGCGATCCCGTCACAGTAAAGGTCACGGTGGAGGTGACCAATAAAGGTGCGGCAGCATTCGATGGAGAGGCTGTCATTCGCTTCTTCCCGTGGTATCCCTCGGAATCCTCAACGGCTTCAGTCGAAGATCGTGTTGCGGTCAAACTCGATGCCACAAAGAGCACGACGATTTCGGAAAGCGTTTCGGTTCCCAAACCGCTGCTCTGGGATTACGAGCATCCGAACCTGTACAAGGTCACTGTCACGCTTGTCAACAATTCCGGCAAACCACAGGATGATTATGTCGTGACCACCGGCATCCGCACCATCAGCGAAGAAGGTGGCACCTTCCGCATCAACGGAAAAGAAGAAGTCCTCAATGGTGCGACGTGGATGCAGTTCCTGGCGCCGCTGACCAAGACCACAACCTGGCACCGCTGCTGCCCAAGGCCGTGGATTGTAAAGGGGATCCTGATGACCAGGGCGATGGAGGGAAATACGATAAGAAAACACGAGGCCTCCTGTGCATACAGCGACCCGCGTTTTGCCGAGATCGGAGACCAACTCGGCGTCATGTATATGTGGGTGTCCACTGGGTGGATGAGAAAGCAATGGATCGGCATGAACAAGAATCCGGATGGTTCAAATATGGGCCTGGATAAATCGGTGGAGGAATTCACGGTAGATATCAGGCAGGTCCGCAACAGTCCCAGCATCGTGATGTGGGAAATCTTCAACGAAAGTGTCGACAAGAAAGAAAAAGACAGTATGTTTGAGGCCTTCTATCCGGCCATATACAAAACCGATCCGAGCCGCTTTATCATGCCGCTGAAGGGGTATTACCGCGACGAGCCGATGGTGGTAAAAGGCGCACAGATCGATACCCTGGGCTATGCCAAGAAATGGAAGGGCCTGCGGGACAAACCTCTGGATGAACTCGGAAAATACGAAAATAGCAGCAAGTACGGAATGTACGCCGTGGAGTTCGCTGAGGTCGTCGGACAGGACAACTGGGACCTGGTGAAGTGCAAGCCCTGGTACAAGGTTCACTCATACGAATGGGGACCACTGGTATTCAAGATCGAATGCTCTGTCGACGGCAAGGATATGGAACTGCTGATAACTGAGGAAGGGCGTATTATCTCGAGAAAATAATCACGCCCTTTTAGCCATAATTCCATGTGATACACGGAAACCTTAGAATAACTTGTTAGAACGATGAGAAGATCAATATACTTTTTTATAAGATTATTGATATCGGGACAACTGAATTATGTCTCTTAAGCGTTTAAATGGGACATGTTAAAACAGGAGTGAATATGACCAGACACATCGTTGCTCTGTGGATAATCCCTTTCGTTATGTGCCTGTTGGCGACCATCGCTCCAGCCGCGGAGAACCTACCGCCGGTCGAGGCACTGACAACAGGACCCAAATACCATTGGTTTGGATACTACGATAAGCTCCAGTTCGACCCTACAGATCGCTACGTCTTGGGCATGGAGGTGGACTTTGAACACCGCTCGCCGACAAAAGACGATATAATCAAAATCGGCATGATTGATCGCAAAAACAATAATCGCTGGATCGAATTGGGAGAAAGCAGAGCGTGGGGATGGCAGCAGGGATGTATGTTGCAATGGATTCCAGGCTCCGATTCGAAAGTGATTTGGAACGACCGGCGTGGCGATGATTTTATCAGAATCATAAAAGACATTAAAACAGGCCAAGAACGAATAATCTCCAGAGACATTTATGCGTTAAGTCTTGATGGGAAATACGCTATTGGCAGATAACTGGTTGTTGAGTTGTATAACGGTTGTAGTCGTCAACGCACGAAAATGGGGCCATTTTAGGGATGCCTCCAAGTGACAACGCGTAGGAGTTTCTCCAGCTAATCGAGTCTCCCCAGTCACGGGTCGGATGGTGGTTTTTGGGCCATGGTGGTTGCGGATCACTCGACTCCACGCCGTTCTCATGGTATTATGTTGTTGTTAAGGAGTCAAACATGGAAAACATATTGTGATCACCCTGTGAGGTCCTAAAGGAGCACAGTTATGAATGCTATCAATAAAAGATCCAAAAGACTCATCTTCCTGATTGGGCTTATAGGATTGCTTGCCTGGACGCCCTGGGAGACCTTCGCGTGCTCGACCATTTTGGTCGGTAAAAAGGCGACATCGGATGGTTCGGTTCTGATGAGCAGCTCATGTGATGGTGACATCATGGGTTTGATTTATGTCATGCCTGCGCAGAAGTATCCCCAAGGCACAAAGCTCCCCATGTATTGGAATCTCCCCAGGCCCAAGACGCATCAGGAGTACCTCGCCAATCTGCGCAAGGGCTATGATCTTGTGGGCTATCTGCCGGTAGAGGAGACCTATCGCAGCATCATTCTGGCTGGTAATGTCGAGAATATGACCACAGGCGGCATGAACGAGCACGGCCTCAGCATTGCTATAGAATTTTTGCCCATGCGCTCCGGCTTGGCGTGTAAGCGCGGTGTCGTCGGCCCCAACAGCAACCACTGGACGACCTCGTTGATAGCCAACGGTCTGATGCGGGCCCGAA
>CAYNKI010000250.1:0-5566 GCA_964397675.1 uncultured Pirellulales bacterium | reverse complement strand
CTTTCGGAAATGAAGTTGCCGCGAGCATCAGGCAGGGAAACTGGAAGCTGCTGCGCTTTTTTTGTGGCAACGATGATAAACTATGAAACCGGAGCCTCCCGTATCGGTTATAATACGGGCTCATTGTAACGGCCCAAGTTTTTACGTGGTCGTTGAAACGCCACAATAACCTTTTTTACGGGAGGCCCATTATGGATAAGTATATTGGATTCGACATTGATAGCAACAAAACAGTCGCGTGTGTTGTGCAAAAAGGCAAAAAAGATAAGTACACGACCCTAAAAACAGACATTGGGCAAATGAAAAAATTTCTTCAAAGGCTACGACAAAATGGTGAAAAGCTTCACCTGACCTTCGAGATAGGCGGTGAAGCTGGCTACAGGTATGATTCTTTGATTGACTTGGTGGACGATATCACTGTATCCAATCCGACAAAAATGACCTGGATATACCGCACGGCAAAGAAGAACGACCGATTGGATGCCCGCAAACAGGCGATTCTTTTGAGCATTGGCGAAATTCCAAAGGTGCACATCCCGAGCAAAGAGGTTCGTCAATGGAGAGCAACTATTCAACATCGCAGGAAGATAGTAAACAAGATAACTGAGGTTAAGAATCGAATGAGGGCACTTTTGAAGGCCAATGGTTTTAGCAAGCCCGCTGTAGCAGGCAATTGGTGGAAGAAGGCCAATAGGTTATGGATGCATCAGCTTGCCGAAGAACTCGATATAGCAAGCGGACAGCTTTGGCGTATGAGCTTAGCTGATATGCTGGGTGAGCTTGAGTTGCTGGAGAGTCAGCTTAAGCGTGTCACTAAATATCTTGACCGCTACCTTGATTCGCATCCTGGTGGTTTTTTGCTGATGAGTATCCACGGTGTTGGACCTCGTACGACTGAGGCGGTATTGGCTTATACCGATGATATAAAACGTTTCAATCGTGGCAAGCAGTATTGCTCATACTTTGGTATGACGCCGAGGTTGGATGAGAGCGGCTCGACTAAGAGGTTGGGCCACATAAGTAAACAGGGACCGAGTGTTGTTCGTTGGCTTATAGTTGAGAGTGCCTGGCGTGCGATAAAGAAAAGCCCTGCGCTTCGAGCATTTTACGAGCGTGTTAGGGCTTCTCAGAAAGGTCGTAAAAAGATAGCAATAGTAGAAGTTGCTCGCAAGCTATTAAGTATTATGCGAGCAATGCAGATGACAGGAGAGTTGTATAACGAGCAGTTGGTTTGTAGAGAGTGTGGAATGGCTGGGACAAGCAAAACGACTTAAGTGATTTTAGGTTGGCGGGATTAGAGAAAGGACCCCGGTCTGTGAAATGTGAGCAGGTTTGCATCACGTCACTGAGAATGGGGCCTTTTTGCCGCAGGCAGTTTGATGTGCCGTCTTTAAGATGAGCACGAATAGGAGTGTGGGTCGCCAACCCTAAATACAAATCCCGCAGCATTTTTTGCCTCTGACCCCTCAAATTTGGGCGAAGGGGTGCAGAGGCAAAAAATGCTTGGTTAGTAAAAGTCATTAGATCAAAAAATATGTGGAAAAAAAGAAAAAGTTCTTTGACAGGCTCCGGTTCATAGGATTTCACAGACCGTTACGAACTTTATGATCTGGAAAAGGATATCGGCGAGACAACCGATCTCTACGGTAAAAAAACCAGGAGAGCTAAAAGCCTTGCAAAGCAGTTGGATGAATGGCTCAAAGATACCGAGGCGGTGATCCCCATCCCTAATCCGGCTTATGACCCTGATGTAAAACCAGCTCAATAAAGCAATCAACAATAAAGGAAAGATTTAGTATTGGTCTTCACTACTCTTTTACCATGGATAATAACTGTACTACTTTATACCAATAGTAAAACGCAGATTTGTCGGGATGTCTTTTTAATGGATTGATTAAGCGTATTTGCATACAACATATCGGTGATGATGCGTCAGAAGAAAGACAAGTTTAAGAAGCAGGAACACCGGAGCTTTATCGACTGGTTTATTTCAGGGATGTGAAGAAAATTCAAGCCGTGGAGTTAAACCAAATTGGCCGCAATTGAATGGCCTTTGTTCATTCATATGCCGGGTTAATTCCGGCTCAAAAATTTCAATTTGGATATTTAAGTAGTAATGAGTTGCATAATTAAAGGATCGACAAAATGAAACGTATTAAGGTGTCTGGTTCGGTCTTTTGGCGGCGAGTAAGCATGGGAATGATCTTATTGGTGAGCGCGGTTGCCGCGTTCTCGGCAGAAAAGCCGAGCGTATTATTGATTAATGTGGACGACTGGAACGATTGGGATTTCTGGGTGTATCCGCCAACTCTTCCTGCTGAAGCGCGGGGAGCTGTTCATATCACGCCGTCGCTGGATAAAACGACAACGAAGATCCTTGAATCGGGTGGGACTGTTTTGTTGTTACCACAGATAGCGCGTCTGCGCGGCAACTTACCGCAGTGCTTTACCAGCACCTATTGGTGCTGTGTATACGCCAGCAAAAGATCACAAACCATGGGCATGATTTGTGACCCGAAACATCCGTTGTTCGCGCACTTCCCGACCGACAAGACGACCAACTGGAACTGGCATGAACTGCTGGTCACCGCCCGTCCGATGATTCTGGACCAGTGGGATATGGAACATGCCTGGCCCAAATCGTATCGTCCACTCATTCAGCCGGTCAACGACTGGAACACGAACTACAAGCTGGCGCTGCTGGCTGAAGCCAGGGTTGGTAAAGGCCGGATCATCGTCTGTTCTATGGACCTGACATCCGATCTGGATACCCGTCCGGTCGTCCGTCAGTTCCGTTATTCGCTGTTGCAATACATGAATGGCGCCGCATTTGACCCCGACACAAAAATTACTATCGAGCAACTTCGCGCCCTGTATCGGGAGTGACGGGATAGCGGGTACGCGGAAGTGAGGTGGATTCTGGAGAGTTTGAAATTGTAAGAGTAAAGCCAAAAGAAAAAATAAATGTCAATAATACGTAAATTTTTTAAACTGAACCTGCTTCAAATTCTTATGCTGAGCATGATGTGTTCCTGCGGAACTATCGGGAATCATACTCCGGTATCCGGCCTGGAAGCCGGCGGCGCATGGGATATACCGAAAGATAAAAGCAAGTTTCATGTTTTTCTGCTTATGGGCCAGTCCAACATGGCGGGCAGTGTCAAGGGGGGAGACGCCGTGGCGGAAAATAAGAGGACTGACACCTCTTCTTTTCTTTGATGATACCTCGATTATCGAGGTATCATGGGAGGCGACGAAGGTAGAGATAATGCGTTATCGAGATAAAATGTGAAAAACAGACGCGGTAGGGACATCCCTCACGGGATGCCCCCCGCTCAGATCCATACGTGCGGAATTACCGCATACGGCTCTTACCTTGAGTACTTGGCGTCAAAGCGAACGCTCGGGTATGGATGGACAAGGCGTGGGCGCGGCAACCACTGCTGTTGCAGACGATAAAACCGTTCCCATGTCCATCGGCACCTAGCCTTCTGGCTGCGCCTGCGAATTACCCAGAGCCACAGTCGGCCTGTCTGGGTATAGAACTCGCGCGGAGCTTTCATGTTGCCGGGTACCGCATAGAAATTCGTGAACCCACGAATCACACTTGCCAGCCATGCACCTACGTCCTCTAAAGGGTCGTGCATCCGTTTGATCAGCTCCGCCTTAACCGCTTTCAGCTTCCGACGAAGACGCTTTCTGATGGTTATGCGGCGGATGCAAAATTTGCCCCGCCGGGTGACACCACAGATATGCGTGAAGCCTAAGAAGTCAAACGTTTCGGGTTTGCCACTTCCTCGTTCACTGCGATTACTCGCCGCAAAACGCCCGAATTCGACCAGACGGGTCTTCGTCGGATGCAATGTCAGCTCGTAAGCTGCCAACCGTTCGCGCAAGGCTTCCAGGAAGGCGCGGCCCTCGGCTTCGTACTGAATCCCGAACACCGCATCATCTACGTACCGAACGATGATGACTTCTCCTTTCGCCTGTGCCCTTCGCCACGCCGAGACCCACTTGTCCATCACAACGTTCAGAAAGACATTCGCCAGCAAAGGCGAAATCACTGATCCCTGTGGTGTTCCTATGGTTCCGGGGTGACGCTTTCCGTCCTCAACCCAACCGACTCGCAGCCATTTTCGGATTAGACGGAGCATCCGTTTATCTGTCACTCGCTCCTCTAAGAAGCTTAGAAGGTGCACGTGCGACAAATTATCGAAGAACCCTTCGATGTCACAATCGAGTATCCAGTTGATCTTTCGGCGTATGATTCCTTCATGCAGTGCATCAAGCGCGTTATGAGGTGACCGGCCCGGACGTGATCCGTAGCTGTAACCCCTGAAAATCGGCTCGAACACTTCATTAAGGATAGTCACACACGCCTGCTGAACCACCTTGTCCTCAACTGCTTGTATGCCCAATGGGCGTTGCCGCCCATCGTCCTTGATGATGTATCCGCGTTTTGCCGGTGTGGCTCGATAACTGCCGACGTGTAGCTCTCGCTCCAACTCTGGCAGCCGGCACTCCAGCTTCCGCTCGTACTCGTACCAAGTTACCCCGTCCAATCCCGGTGCCGCCTTACGATTGAGCTCGTAAAAGCTCGCGCGCAACAAGCCGACTTTCAGGAATTGGAACAGGTTATTGAAGCGGAATGTCTTATCCGCTTCGGCTCTTTGACGCACTCGGGCCAGTCCAATCGACGCGCTTTCCCGCTTCTGTGCTCGGTGCGCGGCTTCCTGTCCCGAGTTCCTCTCGGTCGGCGTCCTTCCCTCCATCGACTCCGCAGGGACCGCCGCCCCTTTGTTCGCCGACTTCTCAGGTACTATGTCGCCGTCCGGCTCCTCGGGGGAACTGGCCACAGGCGTTCGGCTATTAACCTTCCCTGTCGCCTCTGTCATGGCCGCTTCCGTGCCTTGCAGACTCCTTCCCGAGGGCTCCCGATTCTCGTGCGGAGAGTGTCCACACATGCCAGGTTCTCTGACTCCGCCGGAGCAGAGCGCGACTCGCATTTCGCTGCGCCCCATGTTGCCTTCACGCCAAACCACTAGCTCGGCCTCCGGATTATGGTGTTTTCGGAGCTCAATAGCCCGCCTGTGCTTCCCCCTGTCAACGCTTCCCCACGCCCTCGCGGGTCGTCGAGGCATGACTCGGGGCCAATGTGGCTCGCTACGCCTTCATTGTAAGACTCTTTCATTCTCTACTCCCCACCGATTTTAATCGGCGCTTTCGGTCTGACCCCGAAAACCTCCATGGCAATGACAGCAATTTCGGAGAATATTGTGGAGATATCAATAATAACGCGGTCAGTTTTGCGTCGATTGTTGTTTGTCCCTGTTCTTGTGAGATGTTTTCAGTAATTTGGAATGAAGGTGGCATTTATTGAGAATGTTTGTCGTGTTTTGCAATTTGGGCAACACGCCGTCGAGACGTGACCCCTATGACTATTTATGAACCTTTCCTGGATGATTGCCAATACTTCGACGAGGCAATAGCGGGATAATGGGTGGTTTCTGCCTGGCGAAAAGCGCCGAAAAGGGGGCCAGGGGAAGCACATCGTAGAGGTGTAAAA
>CAYNKI010000249.1:0-5656 GCA_964397675.1 uncultured Pirellulales bacterium | reverse complement strand
GAGAGGTGGCCGAGTGGCTGAAGGCAACGGTTTGCTAAACCGTCGTAGGGGTAAACGCCCCTACCGCGGGTTCGAATCCCGCCCTCTCCGTTTGTTTTCCACAGGCAACTTAATACTACAGCGCCACTTAGTACTGTAAACCCCGATTTTTCTGTTAAAATCCAAAGCACGAAATCCGAAATCCGAAACAATATCGAATAACCAAAATCCCAATTTTCAAAACGAAAAACGTACATCAGCCATCTTTGGCTGTTTAGGTTTTTGGTCATTTGGATTTTGAATTTGTTTCGTGCTTCGATATTCGATATTCGGATTTAACGTAACTGGCATAACATTTTATATAACAAAAGGTTATCACCGCCAAATGAATCTAAGCAGCGCTGTAGTATTAAGATATTCAAGGTAAAAAGCTTGTGAGTTGTTGTGTTGGAGAGGCTGGCCTCTTGGCTCCTTTCCTTTGCTGTATCTCGTAAATGCTTGTTTTAAAACAAGTTGAAAAATTATATTTCGCAGAGTTGTACCTGACTGTCCTACAATTGTCCTATTTCTCCTTCCTATTTACCCAGTCCCACAGAGAGTGAGTGGTAACAAAGTCAAGTTTTTACTTGAAGAAATCAGACGATATGCTATTTGATTTTTATACGCTTTTCGCAAATGGCCGTACCCCAAGTCTCCTTGCGCCACTTTTTGCGTCTAAACCAAAATATAAGCAAAAGATAAGAACCGCTTTCATCATGGCTTTGGGGTTTTGAGCAACGGATAAAGAGTCCTTTGATCATGATTACGGCCTTTTATGAGTATCGGATATATAATCCGGTGCTTCCCTAAGGCTGTCGGTTATGATTTCAACTATGATGTATGAAAAAACAAAAAGCTCATGAAGCGGCAAAAAATCCTATTACGATATCTAAACTATCTGAACTATCTGATTAGATGTCTTCTCCCGACCAATCGCGATTCTGAGTTGATGAGCGCCGGTATTTGCCCCGACAGATGTATAGGCTGAACCTGAACGTGCTTCCTTGCCTGGCTTGTCAATAGCCCAGCAGTCGAATCAAAGAGATTCGCCTTGCGAGATGACTGTGAGTTTCACGCGTGGGGTTGGTCCATCCACTGCGTCGCACGAGAACCGGATCTGATTCTCTCCGGCCGAGAGTACAGGAATCGCGCCATCTGTTGTCACTTTGGTGACTACCTCACCCTTTGGTCCGTAGAGCACGCAGTCATTGCTTGCGCTGAATTCCAAATAACTGCCCGATTGCATTTCCACCGGCACGATTATTGTCTTGCCGTTGATTGTTACTGCGGCATTCTTCACCGTGCATATAACCATCGGTAGTGCTTTGATGGGGCCGATGATACACTCTGCTTGTTTGTCCTTCGGGAGATTGTTGTACCAGATGCTGACGGATTCAACCTTGCTGAAGTCAATGGTTTCGCGGTAGACGTTGTAGAGCCATTTGCCGTCATTCCAGACATAGTTGCTCCAGCGAGCTGATTCCGTTTCGACGAGCGTAAACAGTCGCCGACCGATAAAGTCAACCGTGATGTAACGATCCGCCACCGCACCATACGAGATGTGGCGGGGACTCTCAAGCCGGATGGCGAAGATTTGCCCGCGACCATCACCCTTGACCCAAACGCCTATTGCCTGATGCTCCTCCAGATTGAGACAGGGCTCGAACTTACGGTCAACTCTGACCCACGCCGCGTTGCGCGGAACCTTGCCAGAATTTGTTGCAGTGAATATACCCGCCTGCCCCAATCCATCAGGTGTTCTGGCCAGTGATGCCGTCACTCCGTTGGCAGCACGCGGTGGCCCTACAAACTGGCTTGGCTCCGAAAGTTTAGCCAAGACTATGTTGTTTGCGTCGTCATATGAACCTGCAGCCATGAGGGCTTCAAGGCGAAATTTCATCGGCTGCTCACTGAAGGGGTTTGTTGCTGTCCATGAAAGACTCCAGGGCTCCGAACATGAGGCCGTATGCGATTCGTAGTGGGCTGGGCGGAATCGCCACTCTCCGCTACCATCGCGAAACAGCGAAAACTCTTTTCCCGGCTCGCGCAATTTCGCTTTGACTGTCTCATCGAAGGCGTTACCTCGACGGAGTTCCTCACAAGTACGGAGGATATCCACCGTTCGGCGAAAAAGTGGGACCGCGGCGAGACGATCACGGTCTATCGCACCGGTAAGGGAAATTCCCGCATCCCATCCGATGAGCTTGGCGCCGAGATATTCGATCACATCATGATAGGTTGGCTCGACCTGAGGTGGATTGAACTCCTGGAAATTCCACCATCCAAGATGCAGAGGCAACAGGAGCCCACTGTTTACAGAGGCGGCATGTATGTCGATGAAGCGCTTGTGACCTCGCCGCGGATAGTCCCATGCCTGCCAGCGAGTGCGGAATTGCCAGGAATGGTGCCACATAGCACTCATTTCCATACCCACCGGCTTCTTGAGATGCTTTTGGATCTCAAAAACGAATTTGTCCGCCCAGTACCAGCACTCGTCCCCGCCGCGCAGAATGCTGCTGCCGTCGATAGCATCGAGGTAGATACCATCGAAACCGCACGAGTTCACGATCTCGGCGTGATTCTTCGCAATCCCTGCGAAGAGTGACGATTCCGAATCCGGCACAAGAAGGCCAAAGCACTCCTTGAGATGACGGGCCTTCGCCCCCTTTTTATGTGCAGCGGCCTTCGTTCCAAATGCACCTCGCTGGACCTTCGTAAAGCGCCACGGAGGCTCCTGACTCACAGCGCCAAAGATAATGAGTTCATCACCAATATGAAGTATAACACTATTGTGCTCGAAGAACCCCGTGACTGTAGTCATACCCCGTGTGGATTCATTAACCGTGATCTCCATGGCATCGGACGCAAGGGCTTCTGCGAGAGTAAAGGTTCGAAAGGCGTCAAGCCGTTTGTCCGGAACCGGACTAACATACTTTGATTGTTTGTCGATGAAAAACGCATACGTGTGGAAGATAGAGCCAATTCCAGCCTCGTGAAGGCGTTTCACAATACGACGGTACGTATCCCATCCTTTGGGCCATTTATCAGGATTCAAAACGAAGTCGCCGAATCGGAAGAAACTTCTCCCACCATGATGGTCGATCTGGGTTACCCCGATGTTCCTAGCCATCGCAATCCATTCATCCACGTTTGAATCCATAATCGCCCCGAAATTGAACAGATATGAGCCGTGGTTAAATGGAATATCACGTGCCCAGGGCCCGGCGACAGTGCAATGCGGCATCTCATCTGCTTCGGTCAACACCTTTTTGAGAGCCGCCAGCATCTTCTCCATCGGCACCGCTACAATTGCAACCTTGGCCCCCTCCATGCCAAACTTGCTATAGCATGACGCCCACAGGCTTGTCTGAAGTGCAGGCAGTTGATTTACGCGGGTGACCAGGTTAAGGGACAGAGCACATGAACCAAATGGCTCAGTAGGCCGACCCTGCAGAGTAAGCGGAACGTTCAGGAAGATGAGCGATTCGACATTGTCGCCGCTCACCAACTCCACCACGAGGCGGATGTATGAGTCCCGGGATTCGACATGAAGAACCGCTTTCGCATTCACCCGGCTGAACTCGATGGTCAAACGGCCATTCGCCAAAAAGGCTGAAGTTGCGGGATATTCTACCCCACTGCACCGAACCAATGCGCAGACAGAAGGTTTATCGCGCTTCAGATAGTCAACTCCCGTCGCGCGGTCGATAAATGCGAGATTCTGTCCGTCGGCAGATATGATGTATTGCAAGTGGGTGTTCTCAATCACGATAGGCCCCTTTTGCGCAATGCCTACCGACGAGTAGACCACGAGTATACCGAGAACAACTGGTACTGTTTTCATAATCGGTCTCCGACCACACCCATCCTTGTATTATAAAGCATCTTCCACATTACTGCGCAATTTCCGACCGGTTATGGCTGTTAAGAACCTATGTCGGGACCGCAAGCACAGAGACTTTCAGTTTCATTCTATTGTACTTGTATTTGAGGGAAGCCACAATACTCTGGACCGGTCCTGCCAGCCTTTCAGGCGTACTGGGCCACTCACGGATACCTCCTAAATGGCCCCCTTTTCGCGAGTTGACGCATACAACTGGACTCATATGGAGCGACTCAACGGTACTATAAGAGGCCAGCAGGCTCGCCTGGCTCAGCGTACCCGCAACGGTTCTCACCTGGAGGTGATGCTGCAATATTCCATGTGGCTGTGGCGGGATTTGTACAACTGGACAAGGGTGCATTACTCGCTGTTGGACGAAACACCAGCGATGGCATTGGGCCTGGCCGGGGAAGTATGGACTGTTTTGAAGTATATTTTGTATCCGGTTCATGTCAGCGACCTTCAGCGTCTGGACTGGGCCGAGCAGCGTAACAGCGTGCTGGAATCAGCCGTTGATAGTTATAAACGTAATAAAACTTTACCAATATCATGAGGTAGTACCGAATTTACAGTCCGATGCAAATTGCTGTAGGTTCTTGTAAATAAAGAACTCCCAAAAGTAAGCTGATATACTAAAGAATACACCAAGCTCTTTTTGACATATAGACAAATTGAAACGCGTTGTGAGGCATTGGCGAACAGATTATAATCACTACCGGCCTACAACATTCTTCATTTTACCTACAATTTAATGCAAAATCACCGGCCATGCATAGCCTGTGTTTTGCCGTAATTTTCACATTCTTGCAGATAACTTCATGACCTTTTGCAAGTAAAAAACAAAAAAAGTGTGCTCCGGGCAGAAACTCATAACACAAGCACACACAAGCACTTACAGGGCATCCAAAGGGAATTTATGGTTTTTTTGGCGGCGAAGCGAAAAAAGTTTTTGACATACTGCTACATTATGCTTATCGTTTCGCTGTATTCAATCGACTCTACTGAATTGGTTGATTTGGTGTAATAGTTGAATTGGTAAAAAAAGCTGTCTGGAACTGATAAGCAAACAAGGAAGTAAGATGCAGGTTTCACAAAAAAGTTTTTATGCTCTGCGGGCTATTTGGTTAGGCAGGAAAAGGAGTAGATTCAGCCTTACATTACCAGCTAATGATTTGGTCCTGGAAGTTGAGAAAGAAAATCAGGGATGAGGTTTTGTAGAGGCTGGTTCCTGAAGAAATAAAAAAAATAGGTTTTGGAAAGAGCAGCGGCAAACTGATTAGTGCTGTGCTATCCATGAGGGTATGTTAAGCGTCATATATCAGGCATGGGTGGGGTCATAGCAATGGATTGCAGAAACTTTCAGGATTTCTTCACTTTAAAAAGCCAGTTAAGAAAGTTTAACCCAACTGGTTATCCCAATGGATAGCTGGCTGGGTTTTTTTATGACATTAATAATCTTCGGCAAGCTGACGGAGAAAACTTTAATAAAAGTAAAAAGTATTTTGCAGAGGGCTCAAGCATATGCAAAGGAACTTCTGCAAAACGGATGGATATGAAAACGGTGAAAGGATTTGCTGAAACCGACGGGGACGGAGTGTGGAATAATCCCCATATTTACGTTTTTACTCTGATCGCTGAAAGGTTGTTCCTAAGTTAGAGGGTTTCAGCAATTAGCAATAAATTCAGGTGTTTTGAAAATGATTAGCCCGCATTTCTCACAATCCCATTGAAAAAAGCTCCTTGTTCTGGTATAAT
>CAYNKI010000248.1:0-5706 GCA_964397675.1 uncultured Pirellulales bacterium | reverse complement strand
TCTAATGACTGGCTCTTGACGATGTAATCTGTTGCACCGTTTTTTATCGCCAAAATCCCTGTTTCCTCATCATCCAGGCCTGTTAACACCACAATAGGTATGCGTGGATTAACCTTGCTAACCTTTTGAACCGTCTCAATTCCACTGCTGTCAGGAAGCCTTAGATCAAGCAGCACAATGTCGTACTCTCTGTTCTCCAGGCAATCAATTGCCGCCGATAAACTCTCAGCCAGTTCAACAGCAAATTCAACAGGCTGTGATCGGCTGGCCAAAATCCGCTTAACTAATCGGCCGTCAACGGTGTCATCCTCTACCAGCAATACTTGTATCAGGATTTTGTCTTTAAACATTTGCTTTTTTTCGCTTTGCTTGGTTTCTATCTGGCAGCTCACTCACGGTCCAATACAGGTCAATTCTTATCTTATCTGCTTGTGAAATCTATCGGCAAATAATGAAGGCGATTTCAGATAAATTTTTTTGAGACAATATTGGACGTTTCTCCCCTTCATTGAATGCTGCCAATTCCAGAATGTCACAAGCGGCATGACTGCCAGCCAGTCGCACCGATGAGAGCCGTGAACTCTGATCTATTACACGTGCAATCACCTGCCAGAGTGTGAGCTTGCCTTGACGGGGAGCATTTCCATATTGTCGGTAGTTTGGTGCAGCCAAAGGCACCAAATAGTCGATATGTATCGTGTAATGGCAACCTTTTGCATAAGCAAGGAGGCGAGCATGATACGACGAATAGACAATTCGGCGAATGGGTTCACGGTAGAGCAAATCGGCTCGGAGATTCAAGAGGTATTGAATGAATTGGATCAAGTGCGAGGGACACACCCTGTGTTAAACAATGGTACCGACAAATGGGAAATGCTCCCATGAAGAGATAGATAATTGTGGCGGTAGGTCGAGGCTTTGGACGATGGATAGACTTTAACCAAATCGATATATGCCACAAGGATGTTACTTAAAAGAACGAGATAGCTTATTCGCTTATTTTTTCAGGCTTAGCTCAATTGTCTGAGTCACGTTATATACCCGATTAAGTATCCACATTCCTTTTAACAGGCAAAACTATGGTGTTTCCATATCAGGGAAATGGCCAAATTATTATAACCGGTTCTTCATCCGGCTCTTCCCCTTCCTGTTCAATTGGTATCTCTTCTGTTGTCTGTTCAATCAGGCTCTGTCCCGTTCCATTTCCATCATTCGGTCCCTGTTGACCATCCAGGTTCTGTTCGTCAAACAGTGCTTTAATTTCTGTTTCGGACAATACTTTGTTATATATCCTTACATCGTCCAAGGCCCCGTCAAATGCCGCATATCCTTCGGCCCATCCAATCGTTAATGGAGCAGATGCATTAGGAATCACAGTTCCATTGATTCTGACCCCATCAGAGATACCTTCTCTATAGAAAGTATATGTGCTGCCGTTACGTGCAACTGCTAAGAAATACCATAAGCCCGCTTGTGCAATCCATGGATCTGCTTTGATGAACGGACCACTTTTGCCTGCGCGATTTATATGGAACAATGTCTTGTTATCGACAGGATCATAAGAAAATATCCACTTGTTTGTATGTCCAGGACCTTCATCATGACCAATAAAAGCAGACTCCCACCATTTCGGATTGAACGTATTGAACTTGACCCATAGAGTAATGGTAAAGTCACCGCTAAATGTCCAGTCTGCATTGTCAGGAACACTTATGTAATCGCTAATTCCATTAAAAGCTAATGCTCTGTTAATCGGACCAGCAACGCTCAAGGCAGAAGTATTCCGTACTGCGGTTCCATGATTGCTTCTACCGCTGCTGTCGACTACGGTGGTAGTAGCAGCATTATCATCCATCTTCCAATGAGCGTTTAGGATCGCCGTGTCAGGTATGTCAGGTTTGTCAGGTATGTCAGGTATGTCAGGTTTGTCAGGTATGTCAGGTGATATCTCAGATACCTCAAACCTATAGTTACTTTCGCTGAACTTACCTACCTCTACAGCAATGTCATCAATATTGTTATAGTAGTTATACCAATGGTCACAGAAGATCTTAGCTTGCCATATCCCTGGACCAAGTGTGATCGGGTCGGAGCTTGTAGCAGTGACAGGAAGTTCAATATTTACTAAGCAATCTTCATCAGAGCCCACTTTTTCCAAGCATAACCCGGTTGTGGTGGCCTTCGTATCACTACAAGGCTCCAACATAAATATCACTGGTGAAATTGCCTTACCATTATGTTTTGGAAAGTTCAATAATGGTTCTTGTGTGGGTTGTGGGATAGCATTATAGGTTTCTGGGATGCCGAACCACGCTGTAGTTTGGTTTTGTTTTCCATCTTTATGATGCACTGTGATTATATAGGTGCCATCGCCGTACTGTTTAAGCGCGTAGCTGTTTGTGAACTTTCCTATATATTCCCATCGTTCTGCGTTCTTCTTTTTTCTATCAAACAGTGCTTTAATTTCTACATCGGACAATGCTTTGTTATATATCCTTACATCGTCCAAGGCCCCGTCAAATGTCGCATATTCTTCGGCCCATCCAATCGTTAATGGAGCAGCCACATCAGGAATCGCAGTTCCATCGCTTTGGGCCCCATCGGAGATACCTTCTCTATAGAAAGTATATGTGCTACCACTACGAGTGACTGCGATGAAATACCATGCGCCCGCTTGTGCAGCCCATTGATTTCCTTTGATGATTGGGCCGTTTGCGCCTGGATAATTTATATGAAACAATGTCTTACTATCCCCGGTATCATAGGAAAATATCCACTTGTTTGCTTGATAAGGACCTTCATCATGACCAATAAAAGCAGACTCCCACCATTTCGGATTGAACGTATTGAACTTGACCCATAGAGCAATGGTAAAGTCATCGCTAAATGTCCAGTCTGCATTGTCAGGAACACTTATGTAGTCGCTAATGCCATTAAAGCTTAGGGCATTATCAATCATACCTACCGTAGTTAAAGCAGTAGTATGGCGTTTTGTGGTGCCATGGTGACCTCTGTCGCTGCAGTCAACCACGGTGGTAGTAGCAACATTGTCATCCATCTTCCAATGAGCAGCTAAGTCGGTAGGAGGCATATCTAAGGGCGATGTTTCAGTTGCATAATGCCAGGTCTCGATGTTGTCTGATTTGGTGTAAAAATCATTAGGAATTTGAAAGATAGAGCCTGCAGGTGTTAGAAACTCTACATCACTAACGCTATTGTCGGTTTCAAGAGCAAAACGGAATTCATATGTCGTGTCGCTCGATTTGTCAGGATCGTTATGGTTCCAACCAGTACATATTTCAATCCCGAATATATGCAAAATAATGTTTGGTACCCGAGTTGCCTGCCATGTGCCACTATCAACGAACGGAAGGAGGTTTGGTGGAAAGAAGCTAACTAAATAACTACCTGATGCGTTATCATCAGGAAATACCGTACCATTAACATCAAAAATACAGGGTAGGTCAGTAGTTTGCCTATCTACCCAAACAGTCGCTAAACCGCTATAAGAGAAGTCCAAATGACCATTCAAAGGATTGAAGAAGTATGTTCCTGAGGGATTTATTCTAATCCCTGTTTTCGACCCAATATCCAACTCCCACATGCTTTCTGTAATATAATCATCTCGTATGATCCAGTCACTAATGGTTCCGGAAGTGCCGTAGTTCGTGCTGTTATATGTGCCATTCCATATCCCAAAGGGATTAACAAAGGGTGGTATACCTCCTCCATTTGCAGTTATAGAAATATTATCGAACGCCCGCCCATCATCAGACCACGAATAGTTGTCATATTGTTGAAATTTGATACGGAAATCTGATGTATCGCTGATACCTGCTGATTGCATCGCATCATCCAAGTCAAATGACCAATCTTTGAAATCAGAAGTCAAATTAGTCAAAAGATACCAGTGAATACCATCAGTACTGATTGCAATTCCATCACCATTCATATGACCTGTGAAGCTTGTTGGCAGGCTATCATTTTCGTCACGATTGCTCAAATGGTCTAAAGTTAGTGTTACGCCGCTTCGTCCACTCAGATCAAGGTGTAGTATTGCCTCATTTAAAGAATAAGCAGAGCTATCTATTCTATCATCCATACGAAGCTGACCGTTTAAGACTTCAATTCGACCCTCATTATTAGAATAGTATTCCCATCCTTCTGTAGTACTAGGTTTGCCTAACGAGAAATCCTGGCTATAAATAGAATCCTGTGGTGTCACAGTTCCAGTTTTGTAGCGAACCCAAATCTTCCATTCACTGATTTCTCCTTCATCTTCTTCTGCAAAATCCGCAGCACAGAGATACCACTTTCTATTTGCCGACAAACCGTTCCATATGGTTAATACCGTTTCCTTCTCATGAATGTCATAATTGTTTTCCCCTTCTAAGTCCCAGAGGAGATATTCTTTCCATTTGCCATTATGCTCGGTGGCCAACCAGACCTTCAGGTCACCTACAAACGGATGTGTTATCCAATATTCGACATCGACGCTCGCAATAACAGCATTAGCCGGTGCTCCTGAAAGATCGATTTCCCATATTGTTCTGCCACTATCGCCACCGTCATCTTCAATTGGTCTGCCGCCATTCTGGGCATGATGGAAAAGTATACCTGACTCGGCAAGAGCACCGATTGGAAGAAGGATCAATGTCAGTGTAAAGATAACAACAAACCTTAAGAGATTCGACAGTGGTGATTGAGTATTGATTGCCAGCAAACGTATCATTATTTTGTACCTCCCCCTATCCTGAGATCAGGACACTGGGTAAATTAAATAATCTCTGAAATGACAAAAGTGTCACTTTTTCGTTAAAAATGCGCTGCCTTTTGCTCTTTAATAAGCATAGCAGAACCTTAAAACAAGCAGATTATTGGTCCCATGCCTATCATTTAAAGCTAATTATTCATAACTTCAACCTCCCCCACCCGTTAGTGCAATATTGCTATTTGAACCGCTTCTCCTTTTTACACGAGGTCAATTGTTGAGCAATATTATCATTTGTGTATTTGAGCGTTAACAGAAAAAAGCTTCTTGCCCAAATTGCTTATTCTCCCCAGTTTATATATATTTTACTGTATTATATTGAATTGAGCTTTATATGTCAAGAAAATTCCCTATTTTTACACATAGTATTTATAGTATTTTTTTGCTTAAAGCTGACAAAATTCAGGATCATTGGTTTAAAAAACGGATTTTTCGGCCGATATCGTATAAAAAAGGGCGAAAACACCTCTGAGAGATGAAGGTGAATATTCAGTAAACCCATAGCATTTTTCTCGGCTACCTGTACGAAAAAAGTATTTTTATACTGCACACAGGGCCCTTCGCTGCCCCGATGTACATCGGGGTGGGCATGCCAACTACCATCGGGCGAAAGACCAAAGCGACAAGTGCTTCGACAACCGACAGCGGTAACGAAGATCCCGGCACATTCTTCTTGCTGCTCATTTGGGTATCGGAGCCTCAGATTGGCTTTGATTGGGTTTGTTTTCCCGGAGCCGCAGAGCGGAATTATTCTCATAATCCCTTAATATATTTAATTTTACATCCATTTGACTTTTTTTTAAATTGGCTTTGTTTTGCAAAAAAACAGGCCGATTTGTAGAGGATACTCGACATTTGTAGAACACGTTGGTTCGCACGCTAAAACGTATTTTAGGTGTAGATTTTGCACTAATTACGGCCGGTAATTTCAAATT
>CAYNKI010000247.1:0-5743 GCA_964397675.1 uncultured Pirellulales bacterium | reverse complement strand
TATAGCTGTTGTTGATGGCGAGCTTACGGTTAAAAGAATCCGTATACGTAAAAATAAAAGGCTAAGCCTTAAATTGTCGCTTGAAGCTGAGAACGAAAACTACCAGAGCCAGGAGATCAACGAGGACATGGAATTTGAGGTCTGGGGGGTTGTAACTAATGTTATACACGCATTATGAGAAATATGTTTGCACTTGTTGATTGCAATAATTTCTACGTCTCGTGTGAGCGGGTTTTCCAGCCAAGCCTGGAAGACAAGCCGGTGGTGGTGCTGTCTAACAATGATGGCTGTGTAGTATCGAGGTCGCAAGAGGCAAAGCAGCTCGGTATCGGTATGGGGGTGGCATTTTTTAAGGTCAAAGATGTAGCGGAGAAAAACGGCGTGATAGCACTTTCTTCGAACTATACTCTTTACGCCGACATGTCACATCGAATGATGAAAACACTTTGCAACTTTACGCCTGAGATTGAAGTATATTCAATTGACGAAGCGTTTTTGAATCTTTCGGGTCTGGGCGATAATCTGACAGAATACGGTCGTAAAATCAAAGATACTGTGAAGCAATGGACCGGCGTGCCGGTTTCAATCGGTATCGCAGAAACAAAGACGTTGGCAAAGATAGCCAACAGGATTGCCAAGAGGCCCGCCTGCCCAGAGTATCTAACGAAAGAAAAGATTCCTACGGAGGATGGTACGGCGGGCAGGTCTGTTAAAGCAGCCGGCGTCTTTGAACTTACAGGCCAAAGCTGCATCGATGAGACGCTGGCCCAAACCAAAGTGGAAAACATCTGGGGGATAGGGATAAAGACCTGCATTAAATTAAAAAGAGCAGGGATTAATACGGCACTCGGGCTTCGGGATGTAGATATAGAGTGGATGAGACAGCGCTTCGGTGTCACTGGTGTCAGAACAGTTTATGAATTGCGAGGCACCAGTTGCTATGAGCTGGAAGAGCAGCCGCCATCGAAAAAGAGCATCGTTGTATCACGAGTATTCGGCAGAAAAGTAGAAACAATTGAGGAGCTTAAAGAAGCAGTATCAACTTATGCTTCAAGGGCGGGTGAGAAACTTCGTGAGCAAGGTCTGGCTGCCGGGACGATGACTGTTTTTGTGATGACAAGCCGTTTTATTAATAAATGCAAAAGATACTTCAACTCGCATACGATTTGCTTTCCGACTGCCACGAATTATACACCTGAGCTGATTGCCTGCGCTACAAAGAGCGTGGAGCGATTGTATCAAAAAGGGTTCTTATTCAATAAAGCCGGTGTCATTCTCAGCGAGCTTGGGCCGGAAGACAATGTACAGGGCAACTTCCTCGATGAAATCGACAGGCAAAAATCGAAAAGATTGATGCGGACGGTTGACACTATCAATGCGAAATTGCCATACAGGCTTTTAAGATGGGCAGCTGAGGGGATAAATCCGTCATGGCAAACAAAGTTCACTAAACGGTCGAAAAGATATACTACCCGATGGGACGAGCTAATTGAGGTGACGTAGTTCAAATTCGCAAATGAATGTGATGCAGAAAAGCTCAATCGAGGCGGGTGAATAACCGATATATAGGTTAAGAAGTTGCAAAGGTTTGGTCGAAAAATGATTTTATAGGAGAAAGGAAATGAATAGATGTGTTTTTGTTATGATGTTGACGGCGATGCTTCTGCCGGCAGCGGCGGTGGTTGCTCAAGAGTTTGAGCCGGAAGAGGCGGAATTCCACATGGAGATGCGCGAAAGAGAGTTGGAACTGCGAGAAGTCGAACAGGAAATGGACTTCAACCAACACATGCGTGAGCTTGAACTGGCCAAACACGAGCTTGAACTGGAGCAGCTGGGAGAAGCACATAAACATAAGCCGCATCCACTATTGCTATTGGTCTTAGTCGTCCATATTCTTGCGGCCGTTTGGGTGTACAAGGATATACGCCAGCGCGGTAGCGGCTCCGGCTTATGGATAGTGATTGCACTTTTAACGGGGCTGTTAGGGACATTGGTATATGCTGTCGTTCGGCTTGGTAACAACAAGAAATAAAATAAAAATGGGATGCAAATGGTATAGTGTCTGCCCACTAAGGATTTTTGAGAAGCAAGGAAAACTCGATAGCAGATGGGCAGAGAAATACTGTAAGTCGGACGACAACTGGAAAAACTGTAAAAGGTACCAATTGGAATCACAGCGTGTACCTCACCCTCATAACATGCTGCCGGATGGAAAGATTGACGAAACTTTGCAGTGAAATTCAAGACGTTTAGCCGTCGCCGGAACGGCGACGCCCAAATAATAAGAACATTCCCGCCTTGGCAAGGATGACAAATGGCTGGTAATGTTTACATAGGAATAGCCGGCTGGTCGTATCCGGACTGGAAAGGAATTGTATATACGCAGCCCGCCTGCCCAGAGTATCCAATGAAGGAGAAGGCAACTCCGAAGGATGGTACGGCGGGCAGGCCGAAGGTTGACCAGCTTGAATATGTCAGTAGATTCGTTGACTGCATCGAAATCAATAGCACATTTTATCGGCCACCGTTTGAGAGGACCACTAAATCGTGGCTAAATAGAACTGCTGAAAGAAAAGACTTTTTCTTCACTGCAAAGCTACATCGTGACTTCACCCATCAAGGCATAATCGACGCTGAGATGATTAAGCAGTTTCACAAAGGCTTTGAGCCTTTCCTGCAAGCTGATAAGCTAAAACATCTGCTCGTTCAATTCAGATATGACTTTGATGATTGCGCCGAAAATCGGCAGCACTTGACCAATATAGTTGAGAGCTTCTGTGGTGCATTCAGCCTGGTAGTAGAGGTTAGACACAAATCGTGGGAAAAGCCGGAGGCTCTGAATTTTTTGCAGGAGCTCGACGTCTCGGTTTGCAATCTTGATTATCCGACTACCTGGAATTCATTCAATATGCAGCATTGTACTATAGGGACAAACGGCTATTTTAGAATGCACGGCAGAAATGTAGAAAAATGGTTCAGCAAAGAAACGGGCAGAGACGAAACCTATAATTACTATTATAATAGCGATGAGCTTTCTGGAATAAAGAAAAGGATAGACAGTTTAGCTGAGGCCTTTGAATTTCTGACGGTTATTGCTAACAATCATTATCGAGGTGCTGAACTGGCCAATGCAATTGAGTTAAAGGTGTTGCTTACCGGCCAAAAACAGCCTGTCCCTGAAGGTTTATTGAAAGCCTATCCAAATCTGGAAAATATTGCAGTATTAAGAAAAGGAGACAGAAATGGAACGTAGAGATTTTCATAAACAAACTTTAATGTTTGGAATTGGCGCTCTCACTGGCTGTGCAAAAGGCAGTGAGGTAACATCCAGGAATCAACCTGGCAACTTCTACGAGGAACCCACAAAAAATCTACCTGTAAGGCAGTTTGATGTCGTTGTAGCTGGTGCCGGTACAGCCGGTGTCGTGGCAGCTTTGGCCTCGGCGAGGAATGGAGCAAGGACAATGCTAATCGAAAGGAAGGGCTACACAGGCGGTACAGCCACAGAAGGCGGGACCGCGCTGCACAGCTTCTATAATCTCTGGAAGGCCTTTGACGTCGAAAAACGCCAGGTTGTACAAGGCATTCCTCAGCAAATTATCGACCGACTTTTACAAGTCGGTGGTACATCGGGACATGCCGAGATGACCAAGGGTTTAGATTATGATTCCGTTTGTACTGCGATCGACACGGAGCTTTACAAACTTATCACTATGCAAATGCTCGATGAAGCGGGCGTTTTCATAGCTGTCAATACTCTGTTGACGGGCACCATTATGGACGGCAGCCGGATTAGAGGCGCAATAATAGATAGTCGATCCGGCAGAGAGGCAATCTACGCCAAGGCGTTCGTGGACTGTACTGCCTACGGCGACCTGGCTGCTTTTGCAGGAGCGGACTACAAGGTACCCAACGATTATGCGTGCTGTAATAGCGTCGGTATCGGCAATGTGGATATTGACAAGTATCGTGACTTTCTCAAATCCAATGGCTCGATCAGCCAAATCGCCTATGGCATGCGTAGTGGTGAACCAGGCAAGATCGTGCGTGTGCAGGGTCCACTCGGTAAAGATTTTGCTGCAGAGGCAAGAAAAATTGGAATGGCTTCGGTCACAACAACCGTTCACGATAACTATTTAATGTTCATCAAGTGTAATTATAAAGTACCAGGCACGGTTCTAAGCAGGGACGATATGACCAAGGCGGAGTTGGAGGTCAGAAAACGTATGGCCAAAGCCGTGGAACTGTTCAGGAAATACGTCCCCGGTTGCGAAAAGGTGTTCATGGCCAGGACCAGCCCGACACTCTGTATCCGCCGTGGCCGATTAATCACCTGTGATTACGACATAACCCACGAGGACGTCATCGACGGCAGACATTTCGACGACGATGTCATGGCTTATGGCTTTCACGACTCCGCGCCACGCTATCAGGTCAAGAATGGCGGCACCTACGGTATCCCGTACCGGGCCTTGCGCGTGGCAGGAATCGAGAACCTTTTTGCTGCTGGCATGATGATTACTTCAGACCATAGAGCCCACATGTCCACGAGAAACACGGTTAGCTGTATGGGACAAGGCCAGGCGACAGGAACCGCAGCGGCTCTGTGTGCAGCTAAGAACTGTGGAACACGTGAGCTTGCCTACGGCAATTTAAGAGACGCCCTCGAAAAAGCCGGCGTATATTTTGAAACATAGGTCAGGCAATTCATCAGCTTGAACTGAGCCGGTATTGTCAAGCGTTTAACATGTTATATAAAGCTGGTATTCCAATCTCGCAATGTGCACAAAAAGCCTCCAGCACAACGGGCAATGCCGTTATGACAGAATTACTGAAAGGCGGTGACAATTACTTCTTCTTTTGAGTGCCAAGGCCGCGACCGGGATGCTCTTTCGATTTGCCCTTTTCCTTTTCTTTGGCTCGAAGACCAGGAGGTAGCTCCTCTTCGGCTATAACCTTCCATGGGCCTTTAATGTTGGTGCTGATTTCCCATTGAGAGTCATGGAAGCGGTAAAAGGAACCCTTGAGGTAGAAATGAAGGGGAAATTCAACAGCCACGTAGATGCCGCGCCCCGAGTCGTAAACAAGCTCTATACCCTGATGCTTGTGACGATACCCATGCGCCGGAGCATGCGGCGGAGGCCCATGTCCGGGTTTACGGCCAGATTTCCGGCCGACCGTCAGGCTCTCGCACGAGACAAGCACGAGCGCCGAGCAAGCTAAAACAACTGCCGATAAGAATATGTGCTTTAACTTCATAGTTTCCCTTGTTTCATCTAAATAATCAGTAACCTGTGAAAATTTTTAATATCAGCATAAAATATAGAACAAATGAAGAGGCAATCAATAAATTATTGCAAAAAAGAGAGTATTATCAACGTTCCATATTCGATTAGAACAATGCCCGAGCGAAATATTTTACCAGCTTAATTTGCTTGATGTAAAATATCGCAGTGATATAATTGCAGTGGTTTATTTTACCGCAGAGAGCGCGGAGCTGAGATAATAAAATTAGCCACGAAAAGGCCTGGCGCGGCCTTGGGCTTCGCCCATCGGCCGCAACCAAAAGGTTAAAAGATCGGCTCTTGCGTATCCGGCGAATGTTTTTCACCTTCGCCTTTCTTTTCGCCGCCTGGCCTTCTTACGAAGGCGGCGAAAAGCGGACTACGGCGAAAAACAAAAAGCCGGAAGTTCTTTTTTGAAAAAAGTCTCATAACATATTAAAAATAAATAGGTTACAGTT
>CAYNKI010000246.1:0-5757 GCA_964397675.1 uncultured Pirellulales bacterium | reverse complement strand
CAGCAGATGTATGTGAAGCTCAACGGCGTTAAGGTGCTATACGATGGTGATGCCACAAACATAACGCGAATACCGTGGCAGCCGTGGAATATTGAGCTGGCAGATTTAGTTGGTGTGGACCTTAGCAATGTGACAGAGTTAAGTATTGGCTTTGAGCGTATCGGAGCGATCGGTGGTAAGGGAGTGGTGTACTTTGACGATATTCGGCTGTATCCTGCGCTCGTTGAAGAGTGATTTCAGCGGTAGATAGAACAACCTTGAGATGATGTTGATTGATGTTATGCCTTATTTCGGGGCCTATGCTGAAGGAAGTGTAAAACGTAAAACGAAAAATGTAAAACTTCGGAACTCCCAGTTTTATATTTTTAGCTTTGGATTTTTCGCTTAATTTGGGATAGGCTCCGTTTTTTCATAGTGTTTCTTCGCCGAGTATCAAGCATCCAGCATCGAGACGGTTCTCCCTCGCCAAATAATGATTCTATTTACAAAACATTTGCAGAATATTACTGCATTTTTGTTATTTTTACAGAAATAACTGTGATTTTATTGGAGTTTCTGACGCACATTTGATAATATAAAAATACCAAGATACCCTAACTATTTCACGATGCGACTTTTTAGCCCTCACAGCAAAAGACGCAAGAATAAAAGCTAACTGGACGAAAAATAGGATGCAAATGAAACAATCTCTCTCTTGGGAAAGATCGTCATAGGATCAGATAGGAGGATTATCCATGAAAAAGCAAAACCGATTTTTTACAATATCTGCTTGTCTTTTAGCTCTTGCCTCTATGTTCTCACGGGCAAGCGCTAAGACAACACAAGAACAGCAAGCTCAGCAGATTCTTGATGCCTCAGGTGTTAAGGGCGGCCTTATAGTGCACATTGGTTGCGGAGATGGAAGGCTCACAGCCGCTCTGCGCGCAAATGACAGCTATCTGGTTCATGGCCTGGATACGGATGCCCAAAATGTGGAAGAAACCCTCCAGTATATACAATCGCTAAACCTTTACGGCAAAGTATCGGTCGACCGATTGACAAGTGACCGTTTGCCATTCATAGATAACCTTGTCAACCTCGTTGTGTCGGAGCAGCTCAACAATATCCCAATGGACGAGGTCATACGGGTGTTATGTCCCAATGGCGTGGCTTACATTAAGAATGCCCGCGGTTGGACGAAGACGGTCAAGTCCCGTCCCCAGGAAATAGACGAATGGACGCATTATCTGCATGATCCAAGCAATAATGCTGTGGCCAATGATTCGGTTATCGGCCCACCCCGCCGATTCCAATGGCTCGGAAGCCCAAAATGGTCGCGGCATCATGACCACATGGCCAGTATGAGCGCGTGCGTTTCAGCCGGCGGACGCATATTTTACATCTTCGATGAGGGATCGAAGGCTTCCGTTCAGCTACCGTCGAAGTGGTTCCTCATCGCGCGGGACGCATTCAACGGCACTATCCTTTGGAAGAGGCCGATTGCATCATGGATGACGCAAATGTGGCCTTTCAAGAGCGGCCCGGCTTTGCTTCCACGCCGACTTGTCGCCGACGGCGACAGAGTTTATGTAACGCTCGGACTTGATGGGACTGCCTTAAGCACGCTTGACGCAGCCACGGGCGAGACTATCTGGACCCATCCGGACACCATAATGACTGAAGAGGTGATTTTCTCGGAAGGTGTTCTGTTCCTGGTGGTCAAAGACAATCCCCCGGAAACGAGATGGAATGATTACCGTATAATCCACAGGGGGACCGGTAGTAACAAAACTTATGTGGCGGATGAGTTTCCATGGGATGAAGCAAATAGATGGATTATGGCTATCCAGGCGGACACAGGGGACACTTTATGGCAAAGAGAGTATCCGGCGGCTCCACTCTCGCTGGCGGTCGACAGGCAGCGGGTGTACTTCCATGATGGAGATAGGGTCGTTTGCCTGAATCGCAACACCGGCAGTAGGCTATGGCGCTCCTCGCCGATAGAAAGGTGGTCACCTATGCCGAACAAGTTCGGGCCTACGCTCGTTGTATATAATGATGTTATCTTATTTGAGGGGGGAGACCCAAGCAAGACCCTAACGGCGCTTTCGGCAGAGACCGGCGATACATTGTGGACGGACAACCATGCGGCCACCGGACACAATTGTCCGTATGATCTTCTGGTTGTCGATGGAAAGGCATGGGTGGGAGCAATCGCAGGCGGTAGCCATTCGGGAATATTCACGGGATGGGACCCAAATACGGGTACAGTGGCAAGTGAATTCCCGCCTGACGTTGAGACTTACTGGTTTCATCATAGATGCTATCGTTCTAAAGCAACGGAGCAGTACCTTCTGACGTCAAGAACGGGCATCGAATTTATTGACACTAAGGCCCAACATTGGATTACGCATCACTGGATTCGAGGCGGCTGTCTTTATGGGATAGTGCCTGCCAACGGCCTGATTTATACACCGCCGCATGATTGTGCCTGCTATTTTGAGTCCAAGCTGTTTGGATTCTGCGCGGTGGCTCCCGCACATTCAGACCCGCAATACCCGCAGGCTCCGCCGGATGCCGATAGGCTTGAACAAGGCCCAGCTTACGGTGAGCCACTTACAGAAGCGCCGGGGGCGGAAGATTGGCCTACCTATCGCCATGACCCAAATCGCAGTGGGCATACTCAATCGGTTGTGCCTGCGGATTTGAAAGTCGAATGGCAAACTCAGCTTGAGGGCAAACTGACCAGTCCCGTGATTGCCAACGGAAAGGTTTATGTTGCATCGGTGGACCTGCGCACTGTATATGCTCTAAATGAAGATGACGGCCAGGTATTGTGGAGCTACGTTGCCAGCGGCCGAGTGGATTCACCGCCGAGTATCTACAAGGGCAGGGTCATTTTCGGATGTGCCGACGGCTGGGTGTATTGTCTTCGCGCTGCAGATGGCGAGTTGAACTGGCGCTTCCAAGCCGCTCCAGAGGATTTGAAAATGACATCATTTGAACAGTTAGAATCGGTCTGGCCTGTGCCCGGCAGCGTGCTTGTCCAGAACGATATCGTTTACTGCATTGCAGGCAGGTCGATGTTCCTTGATGGCGGTCTGCGGTTCCTGCAGCTTGACCCGGTGACCGGCAATAAGCTCGGTGAAGTCGTTCTTGACGACCGTGACCCGGAAACCGGCGAGAACCTGCAAATCCACGTAAAAGGGCTGAATATGCCTGTTGCACTGCCGGATATTTTGTCGAGCGATGGTGAGTACATATATATGCATTCGCAGCGTTTCGACCTGCAGGGCAATCGCGAAGAGATTCCCCCTTACTCGGCTAACAACAATGAGCAGGGTGCGCAACAGTACGGTGTGGGAATGCATTTGTTCTGTCCCACCGGCTTTCTGGATGATACTTACATGCACCGGACATATTGGGTCTGGGGCAGGAAATGGGCTTCTGGAGCCGGCGGCTATCACAGAGCCGGGGCCTACGCGCCGGCCGGACGGATTATGGCAATTGGTGATACGCGCGTCTATGGCTTTGGGCGCCAGACACAGTACTTCAAATGGACGACGCCTTTGGAGTATCACCTTTTCAGTGCCGAGAAGTATCCCCAGAGCGAGAGTATCGAGTACCACTGGACTGATGAGTCGGTGCCGCTTCTGGTCCATGCGATGGTTCTGGCCGACAAGACACTATTCATTGCCGGCCCGCCGGATGTAGTCGATGAGGAGCAAGCGTTCGACTACTGGGCCATGGATCCCAGCGACCCAGATTATGACCCCGATATTCCGGCAAAATTAGCCGAACAAGACGCCGCCTTTGAAGGTCAACGCGGTGCTTTGTTGTGGGCCGTGTCCACTTCTGACGGGAATAAAATGACTGAATACAATCTTGAATCACCGCCCGTTTGGGACGGCATGGCTGCCGCCAATGGCCGACTCTACCTTGTGTTGAAAAATGGCATAGTTAGATGCCTCATTGGGACAAACTATCCGCCAGGAGTCGATATCGGCGAGGACCAGAGCATCTATCCTATGGCCACAGCAAAGCTGGATGCTACCGTCACCGATGACGGAATGCCAAAAGTCGACCCCTGTGATCCATATAGCGATCCGATCGGTATAACAACGATTTGGACCAAGTTTAAAGGCCCCGGTGAGGTGACTTTTGCCGATCCCTATGCTGTTGATACCCACGCCTCGTTCTCACAGTGGGGCCAGTATGTCCTGCGACTGACCGCCTATGACGGTAGGTCATTCAACTACGATGATATCAATATCTCCGTGTGCAGGCCGGGAGACCTGGATCTTGACAACGACGTAGATGTGTTCGATCTGGGCAGATTTGTCACTCAATGGCTCAGCGAAAAATGTGATAATCTTAACGACTTCTGCAGTGGAGCCGATCAAACAGCAAGTGGAAGCGTAAACTTGGGTGACTATGGAGTCTTGGCTATAAATTGGCTGTTAGGCGTTGAACCCGCTGCCCCAACAGATTTGGTCGCCACGCCTGGTGATAGGCGGATCTCATTGGATTGGGACGACAACTCTGAAGCTGACTTAGCTGGTTACCATGTATATCGTTCGCTTAGAGCCGGTTCAGACTATATCAGGATTAATCCTGTCCTGCTGACTAATTCAGAATATATGGTCAGAAGTGTGGCTAATTGTATAACCTACTACTATGTGGTCACCGCAGAAGACAAGTTCGGATACGAATCTGCTTACTCTAATGAAGCCTCTGGAAGCGCGGGTATCCAGCCGGTAATGAAGCTGCTGGCGGGCGCCGGAGTATCAACCGCTGGAGCCTATGTGAGTAAATGGCAAGACCAGGCCAAAAGCAATAACGCCGAGCAGCTTACGGCAGAGGACCGGCCGAAATTAGTCTTATCGGCTATCAATGGTGAACCGGCTATTATGTTCGACGGGGCCGGCGATCATCTCGATGTGGCCGATAGTAAGGATATTAACACCGGCGGTCCGTATTCAGCCAAGACGCTGGTGGTTGTTTTCAAGACCGGCAGTGACATCACCACGCGTCAGGTGATCTGGGAGCAGGGCGGTGGTAGCCGGGGGCTTAGCTTCTATCTGGACAGCGATAATCTGTATATCAACGGGTGGAACCTGGACGAGACGCAGGGGCTGTGGGGACCGACGTCTCTGTTTACGTCTGTCTCGGCGAACAGCACTTACGTAGCGGCCTTGGTGCTGGACGCCGGTGCCGGCACATTTGAAGGATTTGTCAACAGCATAAGTATCGGCCTCCTCGGCGGCATCGCTCAGCTATACAATCATTCTGACGATTGTGCTTTCGGCCATAAAGAAAACGGCACGAAGTTCCATGATGGTACGAGCAGCGGCGATGGCAACTTTGCAGGCCAGATCGCTGAGTTTTATCATTACAACAATGTCCTTTCAAGCAGTGATCGTCGTACGCTTGAGTTTGTCCTTATAAGTAAGTATGATATCAGTAGCAGGTTTCGAAGGTAAACTATTTTGATACTTTAGCAGAACATGATTGACAATTAACAACGATAAGTTTATAAAAGCTAAAGGCTGATCCCGATAAATCGGGATTCAACCCCGTGTGCAAGAACGAACTAACCAAAAGAAGTTCTAAGGATACAAGAACAAGTCGATGAAAAGGAGTTATCATGGCGATTTTCCAAACAAAAACAAGAAGCATTACTACAATTGTAATTTTGGTACTGGCCCCGATGTGCATCGGAGCTCCGTGTCTTGCCGGTGCTGATGCAATTCAAATCCTGGAAACCACCGGTGTCAA
>CAYNKI010000245.1:0-5773 GCA_964397675.1 uncultured Pirellulales bacterium | reverse complement strand
TGGTGGCACTTGTAGTGATTAATTTCCTTATAGTCTATTGGGGTACCGTCAACCTTGGAATCTATGGCGGCCGGGACTCCCTTTTGAGATGGAATCTGCTTGGGCGCAAGAAATTGCTCGTCCAGGAGCAAGCTACAGCAGCCGATAGCACTAACTTAACAACTCCCGGCCAGCGTCCAGGTACCGTTTCGAGTACTAATCTTGTATTAACGTGTTCTGATGATGATTTGGCCTCTGCATTTGCCTCGGTCAGGCCTGCGGTTGTCAATATTACTGCTGACAAGACAACACCAGGAAGAGGTGGACCGGCTTTGACCGGCACAGTAGCTTTCGACGATCCATCGATAAAATTTATTGAAGAGTCGTCGTTAGGATCGGGTGTTATCGTTGATCGAAGAGGTTATATAGTTACCAATGCTCACGTAGTAGCTAATGCTGTGAATGTAAAGGTTGTAACTTTCAGTTCTTCAAGGACAGTTTTCCCGGCGGTAATCATTCGCAAAGACCTGGAAAATGATATTGCCATTTTGAAGATCGAACCCGAATCACCTTTGCCGGCTGCTGTTCTGGGAGACTCGGATATGATAAAAGTTGCTGAGGCGGTTCTTGCAATTGGTGCACCTTTCGGATTGGAGCAGACAGTTACCGCCGGCATCATAAGTGATGATTCAAGAAACCTTGTAATAGACGGCCAGACGTATGAAGACATGATTCAGACGGATGCAGCCATTAACAGGGGCAATTCCGGAGGGGCACTGGTTAATGTAAGCGGCGAGGTCATAGGCATAAACACAGCCATCTACGCTCCGACCGGCGTATTCACTGGTGTGGGATTCGCAATTCCAATCAACAAAGTAAAACCAATTGTCAAAGATACAATCAGGTAAAAAATATGTGGCGAACGGTATTAGTTATAGCTGTTGTTTTGATTGTCTTCCTGTTTATAGCGGGGAACATGCACAAAACTCAAGTGAATCTGCCATTTGGAAAAGGTTTTGAGATAAGAACAGTTTTTCTTTTGATTTTAAGTTTTCTTCTCGGCTATGGCACAGCATGTTTTGTAGGAATTATAAAGAATTCAAAGAATAGCAGAAAGTAAATCAGCCGCAAATGAACATAACTAAGACATATTCAGACGTCGATGAGTCTATTCGTCCCATTCTTACGGGATTGCTTGGGAATCTGGCACTTGCCGTTTTGAAGCTTGGCTTTGTCCTACAGGGCGGCAGTAAGCTGGTTTTGATGGACGGTCTTTTCTCACTTATGGCTGCGGCGGCCTTTTTGATTCCGTGGCAGGCACAGGTTTTAGAAAAAAGAAGCGGCGACGCACGGTATCCTTACGGTCTTGGCAAGATACTGTTTATAAGTATGGCCGTTGTAGGTTTGCTTGGCCTGGTTATTGCTACTCATATGCTCTACTACAGCCTGATGGTGATGGCTGGTCTTAAAATGGGCGGTTCTTATACGCTGGCGGTAATGGTAACTCTTATATCAATAATAACCAATGAGGTTCTTTACCGATACCTGAGAGAAAAGGAAAAGAGATCGTCAAACGGCATGCTTGCTATGAGCGGTCGGTATAATCGTATCGGCGCCTGGATTTCAACCTTTGTTTTATTGCTTTTAATACTTACCGGTCTCGGAGCAGGATATCTTATAAGAGTCGGAATTGCCATTGTTTCTGTTGTTGTACTTTTGGTGGGACTGCGAATGGTTTCCCTCGGTTTTGCCGGAATTATGGACAAGGTCCCATCGACCAAAATTCTGGAACGAATAAGGGCGTGTGTACAAAAAGTAAGCGAGGTAAAGGATATTGTAAACATAAAGGCCAGATACATTGGAACACTGCTGCATATCGATATGTGGATAAGCGTGGATAATGACCTAAGTATGGAACAAGCTGACAGAATTGCACGCCACGTCAAGATACAGTTAATGGAAAAAATTCCGAGCGCCCGAGAAGTAAACATTATTATCGTATGATTACAAAGAAAAACATCATCATTATTATTACTGTTCTGATTGCTATACCGTTTTTGCCTCTGTTGGCTATAGCAGGAGGACTGGTGTATGCCCACATCGCCGGAACTGACAAGGCCGATGATGGTTTTGCCCTTGTGCTGCCAAACAAAGCAGGCTTCTACGAGATTACGGCAGACCAATTGGCAGACAGAATTGACGACAAATCCGACGACAATTTTATAATCATCGATATCAGGGATGTGCTGTCTTACGACGAAGCGCATATACCCGGAGCTATAAACATACCCTTAAATGAGCTTGGCTATCGCGTGTTTAGTCTGGATAAAACAAAGGACATAATCGTGGTATGTTTATCGGGTGTAACAAGTGAGGTTGCTTGCCGGATACTGGTAAATGCCGGGTTTAAGGACGTGCTAAACCAGATAGGTGGAATAGAGGCGTGGGATTATGCTATTGAAACGAGCGATGGCAGAGTAGATATTTAAAAAAATGAAAGAAAATTAAAAGAAAGGAGCAAAAATGTTGCACGTAATTGTAGGAATCATCGCGATTGTGATTGGACTGTGGGGGATAATGGGCAACTGGTATATGTTCAGAGATATATTGGTTGCTATTGTGCCCCTTGTGGTGCTTTGTTTTGGAATAGTGGCAATACTGGCTGGTATTCGCAGCATGAAAGCAAAAGGGGCCGCCAGAGAAGCAAATGAGGAGGCATAAAAATGGCAAAGAAAAGCGAAACTAAAGAGTCCAAAAAAGAACAGGCTGTGCCCCTGACTCTTCGGACGCAGAGCTTTTTCTTAAAGCTCAAAGGCTGTCTCGATGGTCTTGTTGATGCATACTGCAGTTTGACAAAGATAGAATCCGGCCAGGCAAGGAACCTTGTCCGTCAAAAGGCAGCTACATTGATGAGGCGTGGCCAATACGGAAAGGCGATTGACCATTATAACAAACTGGTCGGGCAGGGCTTGGAAGATGCGGGTCTCTATTACAACCTTGGCATCTGCTGTGAGCGGGAAGGTATGGATGCCGAGGCCGAAGAAGCTTATAAAAAGGCTTCTGAGATGGACAAAACCCTTACTGATGCGGTCTACAGATTGGGCCTTATGGCCATAAAGAACGACGATTCCAAGGCGGCAGTTAAGTATCTCAGTGCCCTTGCCCGCAAGGATAAGATGTCGTTCGACATTATGTATAACCTCGGCGTTGCCTATGATAAGCTTAAGAATTATGAAAAAGCTGTAGAAAGCTTCACAAGGGCCGTAGAAATTGAACCTGACTATTCCAAGGCTCACAAACGACTTGGTTACACCTATGAGGCAATGGGCAATCGCGAAGAAGCTATGGAATGCTTCAAAAAGGCTATGGAACTGGAAGAAATTTAGGAGGCTGAAAATCTATGGCGATTCCTTTTAGAAAATCGGCTGGCGTAAAACGTCAGGAGAAGGTGCGAGTTCTCCTGGGGTCTGAACATTTTCGCAAGAAACGATGGCTGAATTTGGTTGGCCGGTTTATTGTTGAACATTTCCTGTCTATTTCCATAACAGTCTCGGTCGTCGCTTGCGTGTACGCCCATATTTACTACTACAACAGGCTGATAAGGATGGAACAGCAGATAGGAAACCTGCGGGCACAGGTAGAAGCGGGGCTTCAAATGAGGCAAAACATCGTTGTCAGCCTGACCGCAGCGGTGAACCGGTTTATAACTCATGAGCAGGGCATATTCACTTCGGCGATGGAGACGAGGAAGGACTCTATGGGGGTCTCGAATGATTTGAAGAAGCTTATTCAGAGTGCAAAGGAATTTTCGCCAGATAAATTTTCGCCGGCTGGCTTAACAAAGCTTATGGCCGTGGCTGAGAATTATCCGGAACTGGTTTCAAGCCAGCCATATAAGGTCCTCGTCGAAAAGATAGGCCAGGTCGAAAGCCAGATTTACGACAAGAGAATTGAGTACAATAACGTGGTGAATGTTTATAACACACGCCTGAGTACTTTCCCGGTCAACTTAATTGGAAAGTATATGTTTTTTCAAATAGAGCCTTATTTCAAGTGGGACAATAAACCTGAGTGGGTGTTTGAGAGTGAAAATCAAAACTTAGAAACAAAGAAGCAAAACTCCCATTCTCCGTAGTACTACGAAGGATGAAAAGGAAATTATCCGGCACCAATTGCAGCTACCATCATTGGGACTGTTCTGAAATAATTGTTCTGCTAATTCAGCAACAATAGGTACGGGATTCTATAATTTTAATTTTTGGCATGGTTCAATCCTGGGTGGCAGCCTCGAGCCCTGTCCTGAACGAAGTCGAAGGAGCAGCTTGGGGATGGCAAAGCTCCAAAAGCGGTGCAACCATCCACAAATCCTTCGGATTTGAGGCTGCCACGCGCTATGGAGCCACGAATCAATGCTATCCGGAACCTGACTTATTCGAACCATGCCTAATTTTTTATATTTAACATTTGAGGTTTTAGTCTGTGGCAGTTGCTTGTGAACAGTGTCATTGGTGTGCCAGGAATGTTGGTAAGATAAGTTTTTGGGGCAACGTTGGCCTTTTAATTATAAAGCTTTTGGGCGGCATATTCGGACGCAGCGAAGCGTTGATAGCTGATGCTGTGCATTCACTCAGTGACGTTATTGTATCGGTGATGTTTATCATCGGCTTAAAGGTTTCTGCTGTTCCGCCGGACGATGACCATCACTGGGGTCATGGCCATGTTGAATTTATAATATCGATCGTGATAGGCGTATTGCTTAGCTGTGCATCTATAACCATTGTGGTTGTAGCACTGACATCGATATTTGCAGGCCGAACGCGCGACCCCGGCATTTTGGCAGTATGGGCGGCGTGTATTGCTATTATTACTTGTGAGCTTATATACAGACAGGGGATTTGTGTTGGCCGGCAAATGAATTCTCCTGCGACGATAGCGATGGCCAAGGAGAAAAGATCTGATGTCCTTTCATCTGCTGCTGCTTTGGTAGGTGCTTTTGGGGCAAGGATAGGTTTCGATTTTCTCGATCCTGCTGCCGCTATTGTTGTTGCTTTTATGATTGGCCGATTTGGGATTGAGACGCTTGTTTCAGGAGTTAGAGGAATAACAGATCAGTCTCTTGAAAAGGAACCAATGCTTTCTAAAGTAAAAGAGTTGATACTGAAAGAGCAGGGTGTAAAAGATATAGGTCGTCTTCGTGCCCGACAGATCGGACAAAAAAGGTGGATTGACCTCGAGGCAAAATTCGACCCCCAAATGAAAGTCTGTGATGTCAAAGATGCAATAGCTGATGTGAGGAGAAAAATAATGGGCCACTTCGAAGATGTGGCTGACATTGTAATTATATCCCGTGCGTCGGAGCCGGAACTGGAAGAAATATAAGTGGCAGTTGCTTGTAAAGAATGTTACTGGTGTGCCAGGCATGTTGGAGGAATAAATCTCTGGGCCAACCTCGGGCTTCTTATCGTTAAGCTTCTCGGCGGCATATTTGGCCGGTCTCAGGCGTTAATCGCCGATGCCGTCCATTCTCTCAGCGATGTTATAATAGCGATACTGGTTATTGTTGGCCTGAAGGTATCTTCGGCCCCGCCTGATGATGACCATCACTGGGGCCACGGCAATATAGAGTTTATCGTATCTGCCATAATAGGTACGCTGCTTGTTTGTACGGCAATAACCATCACAGTAGTATCATTGCTTTCGATTATTCAAGTCAGATTTTATAACCCCGGTACTATGGCGGTCTGGGCCGCGGCTATATCTGTTGTTGCCAACGAGATTATGTTCAGGCACTCTC
>CAYNKI010000244.1:0-5776 GCA_964397675.1 uncultured Pirellulales bacterium | reverse complement strand
TTGTGTCTTTTGATTAAGTCTTCAGGGACAAGTTTCGTTGCATCAGAAGGGATGGTGGCCTGATCTAAGTCTACATATTTTAGCTCGAATTGCTTGGCGATAGCCTTGGTCAGTGTTTCTTCATCTATCAGGCCCTCTTCGAGCAATACCTGGCCCAGCCGTTTGTTATTAGTTTTTGAAGCCTTAATAGCATTAATGAGGGCCTCTTTTTTCACCAGGCCTGCTCTGTAAAGTATTTCGCCTAAATGTTTGCGTTTTTTAGCCATATTGACCTCGTATTTTTGCTAATTTCCCTACGTTCTATTATAGCATTACTGACATATTTAGTCAAATCAACAATTTTAATCGGAGCATATTTAGCGCAGTTAGTGCCGCTCGAAGGCGTATGAAATTTCTCTTGTGGGAGAATATAAATCGTTGAGTTTCACATCCACTATTGGAGTCCACACTAATATATACCAGGCCGACGGGTTTTTGTTCGGTTCCACCGGCTGGACCGGCTATGCCGGTTATACCAATGGCAAAGTCTGTGTCGGCCTTTTTTCTGGCATTTTTGGCCATGGCCTGTGCTACCTGCTCGCTGACAGCGCCGTGTTTTTCAATCAAATCAGTAGGTATGCCAAGTTCGCTGGTTTTAGCTTCGTTGCTGTAAGTAATCCAGCCGTATGTAAAGTATCTGCTTGCACCCGGGATATCGGTTAATAGCTTGGCTAAAGTGCCGCCTGTGCAGGATTCGGCTACGGCGATGGTCTTTTTCTGCCAAGCCAATATTTTGCCCACGACCTCAGCCAAATTCTGCTGCTCCATTCCGTATAGCAGTTCGCCCAGCCTGCTGCGAAGCAGTTTTTCATCTTTTTCCACCATTTCTTGAGCCTGCATGTTATCTTTTGCTGTTGCGACAATAGTCAGGGTAACTACGCCGAGTTCCGCGGTGCAATTTATTAGCGGATTTCTGCCTCGCCGCATAAGGTTGACGAGCAACTCAGCAATGTCCGATTCGCCCGCTCCGAAGCATTTCAGTTTCCTTAATGCTACAGCCTGTCCGCCGACAAATCTGTACAACTGCGGAAGAACCGATTCTTCAAACATCTGCTTCATTTCAGAGGGCACGCCCGGCAAAGCAAAAAGCAATTTGCCCTTCGTTTCAGCCATAATACCCGGAGCTGTGCCCAGATTGTTCGTAATAGATTTTGCACCGGCTGGTATATATGCCTGCACTTTGCACTTTTTGGGCATTTGTCGGCCACGTTTTGTAAAATAATCTTCTATTTTTTGCAGAAGCTCATCTTGCAGTTGTAACTTAGCATCAAGCAGTTTTGCAAACGCCTGCCGTGTCAAATCATCATCGGTCGGGCCCAGACCGCCGGTCGCTATTACAAAATCAGCATCACTGCTTGCCAATTTTAATACTCGGACGGTTGAATCTATATCGTCGCCGATGGTATAGAAGCTGACAACAGGTATGCCGATTGAGAGCAGTCTTTCACCTAAGTATGAAGCGTTAGTGCTTATGGTCTGGCCGCTGAGCAGCTCATTACCGATACTGACGATACTTGCCTTTTTCATAAGGTCTATTTTACCGCCCCCCACTTTCGTGGGGGCAGGCTTGCCCCTGCGGAGGCAGGGGTCGCAGAGCCCGCCAAGATGTCATTCCCGCGAAAGCGGGAATCCATATTCCTCATTTTTATTCTCTGCGTTCTCGGCGCTCTCTGCGGTTAATCTTTTTTTAATTACCCCGATTTTAATCTCAGCCCCAGCCGCAAACAAGAAAAAAGCGATTCCCGTCATTCCGAGCACAAGAGCCTGCCCTGCTTGCCCTGCGAAGCCTTATCGTTTCGGGCGAAGCGGGGAGCGCAGCCGAAGGGTCGAAAGAATCATTTTAAGAGTCATTCCGAGAAGAAACACTAAGAAAAAACGGGGCCTATCCCAATGTACATCGGGATAGGCCCCGAAATAAGGCATAACATCAAGCAACATCATCTCAAGGTTGTGTTCTATCTACCGCTGAAATCACTCTTCAACGAGCGCAGGATACAACCGAATATCATCAATGTATAAAGTGCCTTTGCTGCCAGGCTGAGCATTGTCGCCAACGCCGATGGTTATCTTCTTGATACTCGGTAGATTCACGCCGACGAAGTCCTCAAGATTGATATTCCACTCCTGCCACTCCGTACGTTGCGTGGCATCCGCAACGGGATAGACTACTGTCTTGCTTGTGCCGGCGCTATCCTCAAGGTGAACATACAGCGGCTCTTCGAGGTTAGACTCAATGCCAATGTCGGTAGATGTAGTGAACTGGCCTGCCGGAGTAATAGGACCGGCTACACTGACATTAGAGAATACAGACTTTGCTAACGTACCTTCGACATGAGAGGTATATGCCAGACCAATATAAACGTCGACGCCCATCAGTATGGTTCGGGGCACAAACATTTCCCAATTGACACCATCAGCAGAGTGCTCGGCTATAAAGACGTTACCTGTACGGGTGAGTTTGACCCAATGTGGTAGCGTAATGGCATTCTGTGGAGTCTGATTATTTCCGGTGGTGTCGCCTTTTAAGATACGATACTGGAAGCGTGCTCTATTCTGTGCTCCTGGTGCTGGGACCAAGGTAAATGCATTTGCTGAGTCTGCATCCAGGCTATCTCGAATCATCACACCTGCTTTTGCCCAGTCGTGAGTTGGATCAACACTCTCAACCTTTGCGGTGATTGAGCCATTGCCACTTAGCATCTTGTAGACAAACTGGAACTGATCGGATGTACCACCGATATTTGCACCATCAGCTATCAGCGTGTAGCTCTGTGTAGCTGGGTCGAAGCTGAAACTGCCCGGAGCCGGCTGGCCTCTTAACCACAACGTCAGTGATTTAATACCTTTTCTGGTCCAATCCTGCGGGATGGCAAACGTGCGGTCGATTTCAGAGGTGAATGGAGCACTGCTGTTGTCATAGTAAAGAGGCGCTGACTGACCACCATCATGCACGATAGCCATCTCCATGATATCGCCATCGTAGTGTGGGCTGTCATAAGACCAAATATCGTGACCAATAGCTGCACCGCTGCCGTTGCCGGGATTATCCACCGGGAAGAACTCGTCTGCCGAATATCCAACACCATCAATCCATCTCTGGAAGACTCGATGCGGTGAGAAGTTGTTGTAGTCCTCAAAATCATCCACCACCAGATACTCTGGGACGATGAAGTTCCAGACGTCGCCCTTGACCTCGGCACCATCAGGCTGGATCTCACCGATCTGCCAGTAGTAGTTAGCCGGAACAAGCAGCCCTACGCTGTACTCATTGGCATCCTGAGCTTCACTAACAAGCTGTAGGTCATCCCTATTAGTACCAAGGTAGACATTATGGGCGGTGGCTACGTCGCCAGGTTTCCAGGCTAACGTTACGGGTTTCTCCTGATCCAGTATAGAACCAAGAATCGGTTGAGGCGCGAACGCCAGACGCTTATCAGGTCTCATTTCGTCTTGGACCTCAGCCTCGTTAAGAACTCGGGTAAAGAACTTAATCTCATCGAGCTGACCCGTCCAGAAGCCTTGGTTGTCGGAATAATCGTGTAAACCAATCTTGATATGGTCCTGTGCATTCTTAGTGCCTTTCCACGCATCGTCTGTTCGTGTGTCCGAGATGTCAAAATTGCCATCCATGAACAGGGCCATCTCACCTGTTGTGGAATCCCTGGTCCAGGCCACATGATGCCATTCAGAATCCTCTATTTTTGTGTTGCTTCTGAGCGAAGCAGCTGCACCAACGCCGGGCATTGTGCAACCGGCTACGATTTCGCCCACCCTGAACGTAATGGCGAAGTTTTCCAATTGTGAACCGTAATCGCCGTCGATCAGAGCGGAACTGCCGGTCCGGAAACGCGCCATGTTGCCGGTTGCACCCTGAGTCAGATCCTCAGTACGCAGCCATAGCATGATGGTCCAGTCGTCTTCCACGACCCGCGGGATCTGCACATAATCGCCATCACCATCAAACTCCAAGGCGCCACCGGCGTATCCGGTAGTAATCCACTTGGTGCCGCCGACGAGAAAACCGTCATTGCCTTTGCGCGTCCAGTCAACCGCTGTGATTCCTTCTCCGAGCTCAAACTTGTACCAGCCTACCAAGGCCTCTTCGACCACAAAGACGGGCATGGTCTTAAAGCTCCAAACCGGACCGGCGACCACCTCACCGTCTTTGACTGTATCTACACGCCAGTAATGGAGCGTCTCGCTGACCAGTGTCCTGGACGGATCCACATAGGAGGTCTCAGGCACCTGGCCGAGCAGTTCCAGGGCATCAGGAGTTGTTCCTAAGTAAACATCATAAGTATTAGCGCCAAAGGTCGGCAACCAACTCAGCAAAATCCCGCTGACATCGACAAAATCCGCGTTGTCAGATGGATTCGGACCACCTACTACATTCCCTGCCGTGGTAAAGGTCCAGGTATCGCCTGTGACAAGGCCGCTTGCAGTCACCACATCCACACGCCAATAATACTTCTTACCAATCAGGACATCCGTGACAGTATAGCTACCGTCCGTGCCCTCATATACCAACTCCAAGGCGCTCGGATCAGTTCCCAGGTACAGTTTGTCCGTACCTTCAATACGTCCCCAGCTCAGTGTGGCCGAAACAATACCCGCTGCTCCGTCCACAGGCTCAGGTACAAAGGGCTTGGTAGCCAGCCCGGAGGCGGCAATCACCTCACGTCGCGAAACAGCACGGTCGTAGATCCGCACCTCGTCCATCAGACCATTGAAGTAGTCAATATTCGGAGAGGAATTACTAAAACCGGCGGGTAAGTGGACACCAAGATACAGAGGTTCGTCCCAAGCGGCAAAAATGAGCTTGACGGGAATGATTTCCTCTTCGAAGTTCTTGATGAAGCGGACTTTTTCCGTGTCGGAGATCACGCCCACATATGTCCACTCAACCCCTGCACCGTCACCGACCGAATTGACATCGAATGTGCTCTGCACCTCACCGCTGCCCACCGCACCCGGGGCATAGTTGGGGTCAGCGGGGTCGTACAGGTTGAACAAATGGTTGACCGAGAAACGCAGCCCATTGTCACCGTTAAACCGCAAGGACCAAGGACATTTCGTGGTCCCCTTGCAAACCATGCCATCCCAGTTCTCGATATCGTCGGGACGGATCCACAGGAGAATGGTCAGCTCATGAGTGATGTTAAGGCTGTCACTGTGGGGGATCTCAACCCAATCGGTATTACTGTTGTTGAAATTGAGGTCAAGAGAATATTCAAAGCCCCCAAAGACCGTGTCAGGGTTGTTATTTAACACGGCGTTTCCCATAAAGGTTCCGTTGTTGCCATTGCCTGACAGATCGTTTGCGGTACCGTCATCGAAGTTCCAATACCCTACTAAATTAGGGTCGCCCTGCCCGTTAACATGGACACAAAAGATTAGAAACGCTACAGCAAAAAAAACCAATTTCCTAAGCATAATATTCCTCCTTTCTTTCTATAGTTATGAGTTTTTAGTTATGAGTTTTTAGTTTCTCATCTCAAACAACTTCCAACAAAACAACTAATCAGACTTCCCCCTCCCATGAAGTTCTGTGTTTACTTAACACAACTTTTTAGGATTTGACTTTACCTCCTTCCTACCTTCAAAAATTTTCAACCGTTTGCAAGGTCAAAATGTCATTTAATCTTTATTACTCAAACTAACCAATACGATAGCAGAAATAACCATAAGTCCTTTATTTGCAAAAACATATAACAGTTTGTCATTCTGAGCGTAACGA
>CAYNKI010000243.1:0-5787 GCA_964397675.1 uncultured Pirellulales bacterium | reverse complement strand
CGGATATCGCGCTGGTCAAATACAAATTGTTGGCCGGCGGAGGGATGCTCAAGCTGATTAACAAAACCGTGCCTATGGCTCTGGAGCGGCTCGGCTATAGCGTCAACGACATCAAATCAATCTGCGACTATATAGATGAGAATGAGACTATCGAGGGAGCGGAAAAGCTTAATCCGGACCATTTGTCTATCTTTGATTGTGCTTTTAAGCCACGTAAAGGCAAAAGGCATATTAATTATATGGCGCATTTGAAGATGATGGCGGCGGTTCAGCCGTTTATCTCCGGTGCAATAAGCAAAACCATCAATATGTCGAAGGAAAGTACGACCGAGGATATTATCGCTGCTTATATGGCGGGATGGAAGCTGGGATTAAAAGCGGTGGCAATCTATCGCGATGGCTCCAAGAAGCTGCAGCCTGTTTCTACCAAGAAGCACAAACAAACCAGGGCTGCTGCTGAAGTGCCTCCGCCGGCTCGGCCATTTAGGCGTCGGCTGCCGGATACACGCCAAAGCATAACCCACAAATTTTCTGTCGCCACACATGAAGGCTACCTGACGGTGGGGCTGTATGAGGATGGTCAGCCTGGTGAGCTGTTCATCACCATGGCCAAGGAGGGCAGCACCGTCGGGGGCCTTATGGACGTTATAGGCACATGCACTTCAATGGCGCTTCAATATGGCGTGCCTTTAATCACGCTGGTGGATAAGTTCCGGCACGCTCGATTTGAGCCGTCAGGAATGACATCGAATAAAGACATACCCTTTGCGAAAAGCTTGATAGATTATATTTTCTGCTGGTTAGGCTGTCAGTTTATACCCGGCTATGCAGATGTGAATATCCCCAACAGAGCCGCGACCGTGAGGGAGCAGAAAGGCGAAAACATAACAACCGCCAAGGAGTTGGTTGAAAAGACCAGGGAGCTGGCCCAAAAAATCTCTGAAGCAAAGGACAAGGCAAAAACCGTGTCTCCTGAAAAACAAGAAACTTTAGCTTCCACGCCGTTAATTTCACGGCCATCTGAGGCCTCAATAAACATACCTATTGAACCTGCAGATCGAATGGGTATTTTGGTCGGCTCAACTGTTACTGAGACATCTGAGGTTTTGCAATCTGAAGTTGCGGTTTTGCAGCAGTTTAACGCCCAATTTGCGCATTTCGGCGATGATGCTCCAGCCTGTGACGTTTGCGGCTCGATAACCGTCCGCAACGGCACCTGCTATAAATGCTACAACTGCGGAAACTCCATGGGCTGCTCTTAAGAATGAATTGATTCCAAAGTCATTTCGAGCGAGCCGAAGGCGAGTCGAGAAATCTTTTTGAATAGATTTCTCCACTTCGTCCGCCAAAGGCGGACTTCGGTCGAAATGACTTATGATCTTTTCTACAAAGCATATTGATAATTGATTATTGATATTCTTTGCGGAGACTGTCATATTCAAAGCTAAGCCGCGAGCGATGACAAATAATTGACCCCTTGCCGCGAGCGGCAGGGCTAAACATTCGGGTTGCATATCGGAATCGGCAATATTATCTTTTCAAGTATGGCGAAGTTAGTTGGATATATGCTAACTTGGACAAAGGGTTTTGATAAAAGATTTTGCTTTACGCAAGATAACCTGGCCAGGAAAATTGTATACATACAAAATCACAAATAAACAACAATGATTAGCCACGTTGCTCGCGACGGGGGAAATTGAAACGTATATTAATCAAAATGAGGTGATATATGAATCCGGATGAAAAATGCGGAAATTGCAAATACTTCGTACGAACAAGTGAAGATGAAAACGCCGGTGAATGCCATAGACACGCACCACGGCCAAGCCCTCGTCCTAAAATGCAAATAGAGGGCAGAGATCTTTGGTCAGACACCCAATGGCCGAAAGTCGGTGTAAATGCCTGTTGTGGAGAATTTGAACAACAATGAGTTTTGATTTACTCGATTAAAAAACTCAAGCATTGACAACAGAGGGGCAAATCGTATAGACTTATCACAAAAGGCATGAAGTATTTTGCGGGCGTAATTCAGTGGTAGAATGTCGGCTTCCCAAGCCGAATGTCGTGGGTTCGAATCCCATCGCCCGCTTCGGGTGGACCCGGGTTGACCTCTGTCGAATACGGGTATTTTTCGATCGAGTATAGGGTAAAAAATATTTGCAAGGCCATCGATACCTCCAGCAGCTCGGCAAGTATTAAGATTGTTGCCACGTACAAGGATACGCCGTACCAAAACAAATTACCCTACCAAAAACGAAGGGGCAAGAAAGGACAGATAATATGAGTACACCTGATAAAGGACGTCGCAATTTTCTGAAAGTTGTAGGTCTGGGGGCAGCAGCAATGGTCAGCTCGATAGACAATACTACCGGAAAGACCGGGTTAAAGCAGCAATTGTTGACTGTTGACCCTCGACCAAGATTCGATTTGTCACCATATTTGTATATGCAATTTATGGAGCCGTTGGGTGCTACGGATGGCTCTGTAGCGGCTGCCTGGGATTTTCTGCGAGACTGCTGGAGAGAGGATGTCACCGAGGTTACGAAGGAACTGGCGCCCACTGTTATAAGGTGGGGAGGAGGCAGCATCGCCTACTATCGATGGAAGGAAGCTGTTGGCCCGAGAGACCAACGCAAACCTATGATCAACATTGCATGGGGCGGGATGGAAAGCAACCAGGTTGGAACTGGTGAATTTGTTGATTTTTGCCGTCAGGTAGGTGCCGAGCCATTGATGAGTGTGAATTTTGAGTCAGAAGGCAGAAATTATTCTTTACCCGCCTCCAAGGGCGGCGTTCGTTCGGCCGGCCCGGAGGAAGCTGCCGAATGGGTGGATTACTGTAACAATCCCTCAAATGCAACAAGAAGAAGGCACGGTGTGAAGGAGCCATACGAAATCAACCTCTGGCAGATCGGCAACGAGACATCTTATGCTAGAGATCGTTACGATTGTGAGACAGCCTCAAGACGTACCATCGCTTTTGCAAAGGCCATGCGGAAGGTAGATCCGAATATTAAGCTGATCGGCTGGGGCGATAGAGACTGGGCGCCGAAAATGATTGAAGATGCCGGTGAGCACTTACAGTATATAGCCTTTCACCATATGTTTAATCCCGACTCCGAGAAGCTGACGCTTCGAGATAATGAATTCCGAAGAGATCCAGACAGAACCTGGGACATACTGATGAATGCGTACAAACCACATGAAACAAAGATAAAGGGGCTTTATGAGCAAGTCAAACGTTACAATATGCCGCTGGCAATGACCGAGTGTCACTTTAGCCTCCCAGGCCGAAACCGCTGCGAGGTCCTCTCGACGTGGGCTGCAGGTGTTTCGTACGCCAGGCTGCTTAATGTTCACGAAAGATATGGCGATGTTCTCAAAATTGCCACGGCAGCAGATTTTTGTGGTACCCGCTGGCAGGTCAATGCGATCATGATACCAGTGCCACTCCGGCGTGGCAAAGCCTTTATGATGCCTGTGGCACGGGTTATGAGTCTTTATCGAAAGCACACAGGGGAAAAGGCCATAGATGTTACTGAAGTTCCTGACGGACTGGATATAACAGCCAGCCGAACAGGAAACCGGATATTTTTGCATGTCGTCAATACAAATCGAACGCAGTCAGTCACCACTCAATTGGTGGTTGATGGAATGACGATCAATTCAGCTAATGTGTTCGAGATTGCAACAGAGCCCGAATTTGAAGTCATGAAGAGCTACCAAAACCTCATAGCTCCGAAAGAAAAAAAGATCTCCAGAAGTGGGCTTTGGACGTTTCCTGCTGCCTCCGTCTCAGCGATCGAGTTAGATGTCCAAACAAACAAAATATTCGAAGAAAGTAGTTGAAATTAAATTACTGGTTTGGGTACTATTATGGTTGGCAAGCCCTATAGCGAGTCTTTGCTAAAGTCAAATGTCGGGGAAAGTATCAAAATTATTTGGATTAATGTTTAATTTAAGGAGCTAAAAAATGAAAAGGTTAATTTTGATCTGCACGGCGTTTTTGTGTTCAGTATTGATAGGGCAGGCTTCGAGAACAATCAGCAGTGAGCCTATCGATGTTGAAGCTGGCTTTGTCAGAATTTTCAATGGCGAGGACCTGACCGGCTGGGATGGTGACCAGCGTTTCTGGTCTGTAAAGGAGGGAGCAATCCGTGGCCAGACTACAGAGGAGAATTCGGCCCCATACAATACATTCTGTATCTGGCGAGGTGAGAAGTTAAAAAACTTCATTCTCAAGATAAAGTTCCGCATCCAGAATGGCAACTCCGGCATTCAATACCGTAGCAAAGAATTTAGTAAGTGGCGTATCTCCGGCTATCAGGCTGAGGTCCAAAACATGCCCGGTAAGGTGGGCTTTCTGTATCACGAGGCTGGTCGCGGCTGGCTCGTCAATGTCGGTGACATCATGGTCATCGACGAGCAGGGCAACAAGAACGTGGTCGGCAACGTCTCAGACGTCGAGGCACTTAAACAGGCTGGTTACTATAAGAACCAGGATTGGAATGAGTACACTATCATCGCCCGTGGTAACCACATTGTACATTATCTCAACGGGTACCAGACTATGGAACTAATTGACAATGACCGTGTGACGGACCCCACGGATAAGGAGGACAGAAAGGGTGCTGCGAGAGAAGGGCTGCTTGCGCTACAGATTCACAAAGGCCCGCCGATGGTTGTTGAGTTTAAGGACATCCGAATCAGGCATTTGCCGGAAAACTACGGTAACGCAATCCGCCTTTTCAATGGTGAGGATCTGTCAGGCTGGACCTTCTCAAGCGACAAGCTTAAGGATACCTTTGGCGTCAAAGATGGTGTGATCACCGATACCGGCCAGCCGCGAGGCTATATCCGCACAATCAAGGACTATACAAACTATGTCCTTCGGCTGCAGCTTCGGCATATCAAGCAAGGCAATAGCGGCGTCTTATTACAGATGACCGGTCCAGACAAGGTCTGGCCGAAGTCCATTGAGGCCCAGGGTATGTCCGACAATATGGGTGATATATGGAACATCGACAACGTCCCGATGAAAGTCGACCCAGCCCGCACCAAAGGCAGACGCACTGTCAAGCTCCACTCATCGAATGAGAAACCCATCGGCCAGTGGAACGAGTACGAAATCTACCTGAACGGTGGTGAGCTGCAGATCTATGTTAATAGCCTCTTGCAGAATCAAGCCACCCAGTGCCAGGAGACCCCTGGCAAGATATGCCTCCAGGCGGAAGGCTCACCGAAAGAATTTCGTAATATCGTTCTGGTACCAATCATTGGTGAGCAAAAGATAGCTTTTGAAATAACAAGTACCTCGTTTTAGGAAGGTGAGTATATTCCTCGCAAGTATACGGGCGAAGGTGCGAACGTTTCCACACCGTTGAGTTGGAAGGGTACACCTGAAGGAGCCAAGAGTTTCGCTTTGATTTGCGACGACCCTGACGCACAGGTATTTTTTCAAGCTTTACGCCCTTGATAGTGTGCTTGACCTCGGATCAAGAGCAACAAAATCTGAGCTTCTCAAAGCGATGGAAAAACATGTCCTGGCTGAAGCTCAATTGATTGATCTTTATAAAAGGTAGATTAGTACTCTATCGCAAATCAAATACCTGATCTTTAATCTTAATCTACATCATATTGCATCGTGACGAACTATTCAAAACGGCTTGTCAAACGGCTTAGTCCTGCCGGCAAGCCACGAAATCTCCTCTTGTGACAACACCCGCTCGTATATGCGAACATCATCAATCTGACCCATGAAGTATCTGTCGTCACTTGCGGGACGCC
>CAYNKI010000242.1:0-5787 GCA_964397675.1 uncultured Pirellulales bacterium | reverse complement strand
GTGAAGCCGGAAGGATCACTTTTCAGCCGAAGTCCGGGCTGAAGGTAGCACCAAATATAATTGGAAAATCCGCCCCTGGCGGACCAGATTTATCCTCACTAAGCAAAGTCCAGAAAACCCCCCCGCAAGTTGACTCCAGTGACAAATTCCGCCTTACAGGAAACCAGAGCAGAGCCGGCAAGGCCAAACCCGTGCCTGCTCAAACAGATGTTGCTAAAACCTACGATAACAATGATTGGGCTACGACTCGCTCTTATGAGCCTGAGCCTATTCCTAATGGCAATGAAACTCTTGCTTTAGATTTGCCGGACAAAGTAGATATCGTACATTTATTGGGCTTGGCGGGTCAGTATCTTAATCTGGATTTTATGTACGACCCAGCCCAGGTAAAGGGTGATGTCACACTGTTGCTTTCCGGCAAGCTTCAAGGCCCTATCCAGGTGAAGGATTTGTATCCTCTGCTGGAATCGGTGCTGAAGTTCAAAGGCTTTGTAATGACTCGTCATAAGGGCAACCTTGTAACCGTAGTTCGCGCCGAAGATGCATTAAAAATCGATCCTGAGCTGGTAGAGCCGGAGAAAGGCAAGATAGAACATGGGGATATGATTATAACCCGTATCTTCGAACTGCAACATATCGGTACGGACAGTGCCGAAAATCTTCTAAAAAACATGGAGCTCGGTGTAAGGGTCACGCCGCTTGCCGAAGTGAAAAAGCTTATCGTTACGGGATTTGCCTTTCGTATGCCGCGAATTGAGTCACTTTTGAACATGGTTGATAAGCCTGGTGAGCCGAGAAGATTCAGGTTCAGGCAGTTACAATACACGATGGCACAAACCCTTGCCCCGAAGATCGAGACTCTGGCCGAGCATTTGGGGACGGTATCAATTACTGTTGCGGCAGAGCCTACGGTGCAGGTACCCACTGTTACTCGCAGGCAGGGAGAGTCGGACGCCTCCTACAAAGCGCGAGTGGCAGCCGCCCAAAGATCTGCACAACTCAGAGCCCAACAGATCGCAGCAGCCAGAACTCGAGCGCCGAAACCGGCTGAACCGACCCAACCCACAGTTTATCTTGATGCTGACGAGAGGACTAACCGCATCCTCATGATAGGGCTCCAGGAACAATTAGACCTTGTGGAGGGGCTAATAGATACTCTCGATGTGGAGCAGCAGGATTTGCGGACGCTTGGAGTGTATAAAATCGAGCATGTCGAGGCTGAGGAGGTAAAAAATAAGCTTGCGGAGCTGGGTATAATCACCGCCAGGCCTGAAACTACCACTTCGAGGATTACTACGCCCACTAGATTACCAACAAAGCCTACAACATCTGCCATAGCCACCTCTACAATGACTGCTACTACACAAGAGTCTCTTTTGGAAGAACCGCAGGTGGTGGTAATTGAATCGACAAATTCGCTGTTGGTCAACGCCACAGACGAGCAGCATTTCCGGATAGCGTCGATTATCGCCTACGTGGACAGCCAGATGGAGGAAGAGGAGATACCTTATCAGCTTTACCCGCTCGAAAACCAATCCCCGGGACATTTGGCGGAGGTCCTGCAGAGTCTTATCCAAGAGACTACTCAAGAAGAAAAAGAAGACAAAACAATTGAAAGGATTGTAAAACGAAAAGAGGAGAATATCGTTATAGTACCTGACCCAAACACTTTTTCATTGATTGTCTATGCAAGCAGAAAGAATCAGGATTGGATAGCTGGCTTAATAGAGAAGTTGGACAAGAGAAGGCCGCAGGTTCTTATAGATGTAACATTGGTGGAAATCTCGAAGAGTGACGCGTTTAATCTTGACCTTAACCTCATTGAGAGCTTCTCTGATCTAACCAAGACATCTGGTCTTACTGGTGGTCTTATACCGGTCACTGAGCCTGTGAACCTGGTCGAAGCATTGACGAATAGACCAACCGGCAGCCGTCCGGACCGTTTCATCGACTTGCAGTCCAGCAGTGGTTCCGGAGTCGGTTTTTACGGTGACAGACATATCAATGCTTTATTGACTGCTATGCAGGAGAAAAATTACGGCAGAATCCTGGCAAAGCCCAAAATCCTGGTTAATGACAATATGGAAGGCATGATCAGAACCGAAGATACTACCTATGTTACTCGGACATCGTCTATCCCGGTGGCCTCAGGAGCAGCAGGACAGCAAACAACCCTTATACAAACAGCAGAGGAGTTCGAGCCATTTGATGCAGGGATAACACTTGGGATTACACCTCACATAAGCGAAGGTGATTTGCTTCGCCTGGACATTAATTTGATCAGGTCGGATTTCGGAACCATAACTGGAGAGAAACCGCCTGATACTACAACCAGCGAGATTAATACCACGGTTACTGTTCCTGATGGCAGCACGATTATTTTGGGTGGTTTGCTTAAACTTAATCAGAGTAAGGGTGGTAAAAAAGTTCCATTGCTCGGCGATATTCCTTTAGTAGGTGGATTGTTCAGAGGCGTCAGCAATAATGACATCCAGAAGAAGCTGTACGTATTTGTTAAGGCAGAGGTAATAAGACCGGAAGATACGACTTATGCTATGGGTGAGTTAGTGCGGATATCAGACAGAAACAGAGCAGCATTCGAGAAACACGAGCAGGAATTCCAGAAATATCAGGACTGGCCGGGTATAGACCCTAAGCCAATAGACCCATTAAAGGTGCTTGAGGCTGAATAGCAGAAAGTGTAAAACGTAAAGCGTAAAATGTAAAACCAAAGCGTGAAACTTAAAATTGAATAGGTTTTGAATTTTAAGTTATGGTTTTTAGCTTTTGGCTTTAAGTTTTTAGTTCCAATGAAAGATTTATTGATAAAAACTGCTAAACGCACAGGGCTTGTTGACGCTGAGCAATTAGCCAAATTTCTGGAAGAAAACAACAGTCACGAGAGGCTGGATGAGTTTTTGCTTAGCTGCCCATACTTTACAGAGGATGTGGTTTTAAGGCTATTTGCTGAAACGCTCGGCTGGGAATTTCTGCCTGAAATACCTCAAAAGGCGGTGCCTGTGGAGTTCGTAGAGGCTGTCCCTGCAACCTACGCTCAACACCATTATCTTATTGGGATAAGACCCGAAGACGATAATAGCGAGCTCACGGTGGTTTTGTCCAAGCCGTTAGACGCTAATGCTCTGGATAATGTCTCGAAGATGACGGGCCTATCAGTAAAGCCTGCTATTTCCACTCGCGCCGCTATCACTTCTGTAATTGATGTTGCTTATGAGCAGAGGTCAACCGTCATCGAGGAGGTTGCTGAAGAGCTTGACTCGCAAAATATTGAGAATCTTGTCGATGAGGTTGCCACTTCGGACGATTTGCTCGACGTGGTAAATCGCCCGCCGGTGATTAGGCTGGTCAATGACATTCTTTTTCGTGCCTTGCAATTAAGGGCCAGTGATATTCATGTTCATCCTTACGAGGCAAAGATTCAGATTCGCTACCGTGTTGACGGCATTTTATATGATACGCTGAGCTTGAATAGAAATGTCCTGCCATTGATTATATCTCGTATCAAGGTTATGGCCGGTATGGATATTGCGGAGCGCCGGCTTCCGCAGGACGGCAGATGCAGTGTTCGGCTGGGCCAGCGGGAGGTCGATTTGCGTATCAGCACCGTGCCAACCAGCTACGGCGAACGCAGCGTCTTGCGACTGCTGGATAAAAGCACCGGTCTTTACGGATTAGACGAGCTGGGCCTATGGGAAGAGGACTTGAAAAAATTTGATACCTTGCTGCACCGCTCTCACGGCGTTATTTTCGTAACGGGCCCAACAGGCAGCGGGAAAAGCACTACCCTTTACGCTTGTCTTAATAGAATTAATTCATCTGAAAAAAATGTTATAACCATAGAAGACCCCATAGAATATCAGCTCGAAGGGATCAGCCAGATTCAGGTTGCCTCTAAGAAAGGGATGAACTTTGCCACGTCACTTCGACATGTGCTGCGCCAGGACCCGGACGTTATAATGGTCGGTGAGGTTAGGGATATCGAAACGGCCCGTATGGCAATACAATCTTCATTGACAGGACACTTGGTTTTCAGCACACTGCACACCAATGACTCAGCAGGAGCTATAACCAGGCTTTTGGATCTGGGCCTTGAGCCTTATTTGGTAAGCTCATCGTTGATTGCTGTGATAGCACAACGATTAGTGAGAAAGGTTTGTCCGGATTGCAAAAAGGAATATGAGCCCACGTCTCACGAATTAAGGGAGCTGGGACTGGGAGACGTACAAGCACTCAAATCAGCTAAAAACAACGGGAAATTTCTTGTCGGGACAGGATGCGATAGATGCTTTCAGACCGGCTACCGCGGCCGAACCGGCATCTATGAAATGATGTTGATTCATCAGCAAACCCAGGAACTAATATACAAACGGGAAACTGCTGGTACAATAAAAAAGCTGGCACTTGAAGCAGGAATGCAGACTCTACGTATGGATGGAGCCAGAAAAGTACTGGAAGGAATAACAACCATCTCTGAAGTGCTGAGAGTGACACAAACAGACATTATGTAGCGTGAAGTGAAAAACTTAAAGTGAATAATGTAAAACCATAGCGTAAAATTCAAAAGTTTTAAATTTTGAGTTGTGGTTTTTAGTTTTTAATTTTCAGTTGTTAGCTTATGCCTCGATACCATTATATAGCAATAGCAGCGGACGGCAGGAAGGTTAAAGGTGCAATTGCAGCTGAAAGCTCTTATGTTGCGCGAAAACAGCTTAGGGTGCGCAATATTCACCCTACATCAGTGACAGAGGTTGGCTCAGCAACCGAAGGCAAAGCTGCATTGTTTTCGATTGTTGCCAGAAGCAGCAAGAGCCAATTAATCGATTTTACCAAGCAATTAGCTACGCTGCTTGAGTCGGGGATTAAGCTGACCGAGTCGCTTTCTGTGCTAACCTTGCAAACGTCCGATGTGCGATTCAAAAACGCCATTACCGACATCCGTGATCGCCTTGTCACCGGCGAGTCATTTACCGATGCCTTGAAAGACTATGGCGATTACTTTGATGTCATTTACGTAAGCATGGTCCGCGTAGGCGAGGTCACCGGCACTTTAGGAAAAAGCCTTTCGACTATTGCTTACTTTATGGAAAAACGTCAGCGGGTCGAATCGAAGGTGATGACGGCAATGATATATCCTATCGTTCTAATTTTATTCTGTATTGCTGCGATTCTGATTTTGACAATAAAAGTCATCCCTACCATAGGTGATCAAATTGAAAGGGCGGGGCAGGAATTACCGTGGATTACCAAACAACTAATGAATGTTGGCTTCGTGCTAACGAGCTGGTGGCTGTTGATGGTTATTGCGGCAGTGTTTGGGATTGTCTGGTCTCTTAAACGCTTTTTCAAGACTAACCGAGGGGCATATTTGCGCGACAAGTTCTTACTGTCTTTGCCTATATTTGGTCCTCTTATAAAACAGCGTGTGGTTTCGCGGTTTGCATCTACTCTATCGACGCTTCTCGGCTCGGGTCTCGCTATGGCTGAATCGCTTCGAGTAGTGGCAGAGGTTACCGGCAACAGTCTTATGAAGCGGGCGATTCAGCAATCGCGTGAGAGGATTCTGGCTGGCGCGGATATTGCAACGCCGTTAAGAGACAGTGGCGTAATCGACCCTGCCATTGCGCACATGGTTGCAGTCGGAGAAAAGAGCGGTGAATTAGAGATTATGCTTAAGAATATCAGCGAAAACCTTGAGTCCTCGACGGATGTAGTTATTGAGAGACTTAGTGCAGCGATGGAGCCGATTATTATAATCTTTATGGCTGC
>CAYNKI010000241.1:0-5839 GCA_964397675.1 uncultured Pirellulales bacterium | reverse complement strand
TGCTCTTGATGTTTATCCCAAGGAGCCGCCGGAGAATACCCGGTTTTCCGAATTTGAGAATTGCGTTGTTACGCCGCATTTAGGCGCGAGCACAGAAGAGGCCCAAATTGAGGTTGCGGTCGAGGCAGCACAAATCCTTGTTGATGCTATCAAAGGCGGTCCGGTCAAGAATGCCCTTAATGCTCCATCGACGACTGGTGCTGTGCCGCCGATTGTGATCCGGTATGCGGAACTTGCGCGGCGAATCGGGACCCTTGTCAGCACGATTGGGCCGGGCCAAATCAAGGAAGTTGAGGTGCGGTATCGCGGCTTGATTGCCGAAATGGCCGTCGAACAGGTTACCCTTAATTTTGCGGTTGGTTTGTTGCAAAAACACTTTGAAATGCCGTTGAATATGGTCAACACTCCAGTTTTAGCTAAAGAGCGCGGGATAAGCATAGACGAGACCAAAAATACCGAGTCCAAAGACGTGTCTGCAAGTTTCAGCGCCAAGGTCGTTACGGATAAGGTTACACGCACGGTGACCGGCTCGGTCTTCGGGGGGACGCTGCTGCGAATTATTGAAATCGATGGGTTCAATATAGAAATGACGCCGCAGGGAGCGGTTCTGGTTATCTTTAACGATGATAAGCCCGGCGTCATTGGTTCGGTCGGAACACTCTGCGGTAAGCATAATATCAATATCTGCACGATGGGCGTTGGACAAAAGCCGGCAGAGGGAAAGGCTATTCTTGCCGTCAGTCTCGACAAGGAACCCGACTCAAAAGCCACTGAAGAGCTCAGTAAACTTGATTTCGTGAACGAAATTTACGTCTGCAAGCTGGACTAATTATCGTATTGCGTGTTATACAACAAGAACTATGGACAGGTATTTTGTTGCCGGGCGTGTAGCTCAGTCAGGCAAAAACCCAGGTTGCTAAAAGGCTTGAACGGTTGGAAAAAGCTTCGATTCCGTAAAGCATGTAATGATTATGATGATGCAGTTTTACGTTAAGTTCCTTTTAGTTCTATGGGTAGGTTGTGCCGTTTTTTGGCCGCATGAGGTAAAGGGAGCTGTTGAGATTCCTTCGACCGAAGTTGTCGATTGTTATACGCCCATTGGGGGCGGCTGGAAGATGCGTATGAGCGCCGAGCCAGCCGCAACCCGTCTGGAATACGATTCAACCATTGGCGTGGTGGAGCCTAATCCCAGCCCGACCCGACGGCCACTCTACCCACCGGCAGACAGGTCGTTGGTGTGGACGGAGGACGAGATAAAAAAAATCGAGCGCTGTGGTTTTCGTCCGCTGGTAATGGCTTACACCAAGCCGCGATTTTTGTTTGATTTCCACGCCGCGGGTGGGCTGCTTGGTCATCTCTTTATTGGACTGGAGACTGAAGGGGGTGCAAGCAAGTGGTTTCACCAGTGGTCCGAAATCGATGTGCGTTATGTCGACGGCCGAATGGACTACACCATTCAAGACAAGAAATTTCCAGGCACGAAAGTATCGCTCAGTGCCGCCGCTCTTGCGGAGTCCGTTGGCATTATCGTAAAAATTGATGTTAAAGGTAAATCAAGCAACGCATCGCTTGTCTGGGGCTATGGCGGTGCAAGTGCATACTCCACGAACTGGAATGACCAGGCAAAAGAATGGACATTCGCTTCCGAGCACTGCTCTAAGGATCTCATACAATGGCAGAATAATACTCTTGCGTTACACCGTGTGTTCGATAAATCGGATACCTACACGAATCAATCTTTTGCGGCTGTACGTTACCTGCCGAATTGGAAGGCAGTGATGCGGGGGGGTAGCTCCTGGGAGGATGGCTCGGGGTTTGGCGAACCATCCGCATTTTCCAATTCTCCGCGAAAATTCGTGGAATCGGCACAATGGTGCGTAAGGCAAAAGCTGTCAGAGAAGCGCAACTGTGTTGCCCTTCAGAGGGTCCGCTTCCGGAAGAACCACACAACCGGTTTCGTGGTCGTTGGGATGGGCGGAAATATAGAGGATGTGCTGAAGAGCCCATCAAAGGCATATCGAGCGGCCCTGGGGCGGAATCGAAGCATTGCCGAACGAATTGTTATCCATACCCCCGACCCGTATCTTGATGCTTCAATGCCAATGATAGCCTTTTCAACCGAAGGAATTTGGGGCGACTCATCGATATTGCACGGTGCTTATTCCTGGCGGTTTGCGTATCTGGGTTGGCGGGGCTGGTACGGTCCCACCGCCTATGGCTGGACCGACCGTGTCAAGAAAAGTATCTGGAATCACACCCGCCTTTCTCTTATCAAAGACGGCCCCAACCGAGGCGGCCTCGGCCACATGCTTGAGCAGCCGAACTCGCTTTATTATAATATGAATGAGGTGTTCTTCGACCAGGTGCGACAGTACTTTGACTATACAAACGATTTGGATTTGATGCGCGAGATTTTCCCAATTTTGCAAGGGATTGTGAAGTGGGAGAGCCGTCGCCTGCAGCCGGAAAACGAATATCTCTATGAAAATGCGCTGAACACGTGGATAAGCGATGGGCATTGGTACATTGGGGCGCAATGTACACAGGCCTCGGCGTATATGCTTGGCGCCCATAAGTTCCTGGCAGACCTTGCCGAGCGACTCGATAAGAATCCGACACCTTTCAAGGAACGTGCTGGACTGATACGGGACGCGATGCAGAGAAAGCTCTGGATGTGGCGTCTTGGCGTATTTGCGGAGTCCCTGGATACACGGGGAAACCGTATGCTCCACACTGAGCCGGAACTGCCGACGATTTACCACTCAGCTGAATTCGGAGCGGCAAGCCCCTTACAGATATACCAAATGCTCCATTGGGCCGAGACGCACTTGGAATCGGTTTTAACCCCTGGAGGCGGCAGGCTTTATTGGAGTTCCAACTGGTTTCCCAACAGAGGCAGGTCCTATACACACAGCACCTATGAGTTGGCCTACGCGGAGGAGTTGAACCTTGCCCTTACCAATTACCTGGTCGGTCGAAACGACGAGGCTTATTCTCTCATTCGTGGCGTTCTTTGTGGGATATACAATGAACCGACCCCAGGGGGCCTGGCCTGTCATGCCTTCACTGATGGCCGTCGCCGGGCCAATGACGAGTTTGCCGACGCCATTAGTATGTGGGGACGAGTAATTGCCGAGGGCCTGTTCGGAATCGTACCGAAACGGCCCGATGGGTTGGTCCAGTTGACCCCTCAATTCCCAAGTGACTGGCCTCGAGCATCCATTCGCACGCCTCACTTCTCATATCATTGGAAACGCAAAAGCGGGAAGGTTTCTGTTGAATGGGAGTCTGCGGTGAAAACGGTTGTGCATCTGCGGCTGCCATTGCGGGCTTCTCGCATCAATGCCGTCAAGGTCAATGGGAAAAATGCCAACTACACGGTAGAGCCCGGCGTGGGTTTGACCTGGCTTTCGGTAAACACGCCACGGGCAAAAAGCGGCGCTATTGAAGTGAAGTATGCCCCTGCCAAAACTGCTTCGCCCAAGGTTATTACGGTTACGAACGGCGGAACGCTCGAACTGCGCCTTGCCGATTATCACGCTAACGACTGGCTCGACCCGCAGGGAATCCTGGATGGAACGAGAGTCGAGGAAGGTATCCTGAAAGGGGTGGTGAATTGCGAACAGGGGCCTGCCTTGATGTTTCTTGCCGCAGGTACGGCTTCCTGCCCTATGTGGTTACCATTAAGGCTATCCGTCGAACCCCGAGAGGCTGCTGTCGTCAAAGTCTGGTCGGCGCCGGATGTGCCTGACCGGGATTTGCAAAGATGGTTTCTTGTGGATTTGAGCGGAACTTTCAACTCGCCGGTAACAGAGGTTCTCAGCCGAGTGGGACAAGCAGCTAAACCGCCTCGCGGGCCGGCAAGTCAGGTCGGCTTCTCGTACTGGAAGAGCTATCTTACCCGGACTCATCATGGCACAAGTTCTGACAGAGTGAGTGACGCTGCCTGGCGCAGCAAAGTTGGTTCCGATGACGTCGCATGGACCACAGACGGAATTCCTTTCAAGAGCTCCAAAACGGGCGATAACATTGCGGTTGTTACTTTGGCTGGAGGGTATCCGTCTAAACTCGAATTTCCAGTGGGTGCGCGAGGAAAAAAACTCTACTTGATGCTCACGGGCACAACTTTCCCAGCCCAAAGTCATGTTGTGAACCTTCGGGTGGTGCTGAAATATTCCGATAGTGTTCAGGAAAGTTTGGACTTGGTCTCTCCCTTTGATATCGGCGACTGCTGGGCTATTTGGTGCGGGCGCTTTCACGATACCGCCGCCAACGGATTCGAGAACATCAGCGGCATATCTGGTCCTGCAGGTTCTGCCCATGTCGAGGACATGACCCAGCCCATCAATGTTGGTGACATAGAAGCCCATTTGGTCTCATTCGACCTAAAACCAGACGTAGAACTTCGTTCGGTGGAGGTCGAAGCCATCGCGAATGATGTTGTCTTTGGTGTAATGGGCGCGACTATCTTCGCCTCAGAGACGAAAAAGTCGGAATTATAGTTTTAGGTGCGTAGCCCCGTCAAATAAAATACCTAAGCCTACAAGGGCCTGAACAATTACGAGCAATGTTATGGCTGAGCAATTAATAATAAGTATCAGCGGGATGAGAGGCATTGTCGGCGAAAACCTCATTCCTTCTATTGCCACTGACTACGGCTGTGCGTTCGGGACGTTTTTAGAAGAGAACTACGCGGGACAAAAGGCGAGATTGTCGGTTTGTGTCGGGAGAGATTCTCGGCCCAGCGGACAGGAACTCGGCTCCGCTATTGCAGAAGGATTGTGTAAGGCAGGAGTTGACGTGATTGATTTGGGGGTTGTAAGTACGCCCGGCGTAGGGATTATGTTGAGGGAATTAGGCTGTGCGGGAGGGATGGTTGTAACGGCTTCGCATAATCCGAGCCAATACAATGGCATAAAACTATTGCTCAGCAACGGTATTGCTCCGCCGAGCGATGCAGCAGAACAAATCAAGCAATATTTTTTCGATAAACGTTTTGGTCTCGTCGATTCATCTGATTGCGGTAAAGTAACTTCCAACGAGCAAACTGATGCCATTCACATCGCCAAGGTTCTGGCGATTGTTGACAGAGGGACAATCGCCGAAAAAAAATTCAAGGTTGTTCTGGACAGTGTCAACGGGGCAGGGGGGCGGGTTACTAAAAAGATGTTAGCTGAACTTGGCTGTGAAGTTTCTGCAATAAACGATGAGCCGAGCGGCTTGTTTGCTCACGGGCCTGAACCGACTGCCGAGAACTTAAGGGGCCTTTGTGAAATAGTAACAACCGAAGAGGCCGAGATCGGTTTTGCTCAGGACCCGGACGCTGACAGATTGGCAATTGTTGACGAGAACGGAAACTATATCGGCGAGGAGTATTCTCTTGCTTTGGCGGCGAAATATATTTTCAGCAAAAGAACCGGCAGGGCGGCTACGAATCTTTCGACTTCGAGGATGATTGACGATGTCGCTGAAAAGGTTGGTGGTCAGGTTATCCGCACTGCTGTGGGTGAAGCTAATGTTGCCGCGGCGATGTTGGAACACGATTGTATCATCGGCGGAGAGGGTAACGGGGGTGTGATTGATTTGCGAGTGGGGCCGGTCCGCGACAGCCTTGTTGGTATTGCTCTTGTCCTGCAGTTGATGGCTGAGACAGGAAAAACGATAAGCCAGTTGGTTGGTGAGATCGGCGGCTATTATATGAGCAAAGATAAATTCGCCGCAGATAAGTTGCAGGCACAACAAATTTTAAATTCGGCAAAGAAGACTTTCGCTGATGCAAAGCTCGATACAACCGACGGCTGTAGATTCGATTTTGACGACGGCTGGCTGCACCTGAGAG
>CAYNKI010000240.1:0-5842 GCA_964397675.1 uncultured Pirellulales bacterium | reverse complement strand
ATCTTGGATGGCAGCCTTAAAGCCTGCCTTGAGCGAAGTCGAATGGGCGCAGCTTAGGGATGGCAAAGCTTCAAAAGCGGAGTAACCATCCCCAAATCCTTCCCTGGCTACGGCTTGGCTCTTCCGGCTACGGCACGCTCCGCCGTGACGAGTCGCCGAGACGAGCGGATTTGAGGCTGCCACACACTATGGAGCCACAAATCAATGTTACCCAGAATCTGTGCTGTTTGAACCATGTCGCTTTTTTCTAAACTTTCCGACTTGTTTTGCCGAGTGGATTTTACCGGGGTTGATACAGAGGCTTGGATTTATTTAACCTTTGGTTGATGCTTTTTCCCAAATGCCTTAGCCAAAATATCCGATAAAAGTAAGTAAAACGTATATTTTTCGCTTAAACTGTATGAGTAGATTAAAGTTGTAGCTATGCTCCGAAATGGCAAAAGCTCGGAAGAGATGATTAATAACACTGATGTTAGTATTTCTTTGCTTCAGCAGATAACTCCATTGGCTCGGAAGATAAATTGCCTTGATATTGAGCAAATAGCCGATATTTGTATCAAAAACGTTCCAAATTTAGTAGGCGTGAGGTTTGCTTCACTGTATATACTTGACGAAACAAACAATATTCTACATTTGCTTAAACATAATCATCCGTTTCTGATAAATAAAATCGTCTCACTTAATCAGAATCCGCCTTCCCTCATGACTATGGCTGTAAGGAGTAAAGAGCTCATATTAATAAGGAATATAGACACCCACAAAAGACCGATAATTAGAAAATCGCAACGGAATTTCGCTGAAAATTACAAAACCAACAACTGTGCTATCGCTCCACTTATTTGCCAGGATAGAGTTGTCGGCGTACTAAATTTGGCCGATAAAATGAGCGGTGATAGCTTTGATTGTGAGGATATTGCATTGATAGAGTTGTTTGGCCAGCTAGTTGGCGCTTCAATCGGTAATATAAAGATGTTTGAGAAAACACAGCGCCAAGCTACAACAGATGGCCTGACTGGTTTAGTGAATCACAAAACATTTTATGAAATTTTGGAAAAGGAGCTATGGAGGTCGCGTCGATACGGCGGTCAAATATCACTGATTATGATTGATATTGATAATCTCAAGAAAACAAATGACGCTTATGGCCATCGTGCCGGTGACAAGGTGATCAGAGAAGTCAGTAAAAAGATTAAGGAATGTATTCGACAAATCGACGTTGCGGCGAGATATGGCGGCGATGAGTTTGCAGTAATTTTACCGAACACCTCGCTTAGCGCTGCTGTTGTTGTTGCTGAGCGTATGGTTGATGTGGTTGCGCGTTGTCCAACTAACTGGAAGAAAGAACAGATACCATTATCTATTAGTGTAGGGCTTGGTCAATATGACGCTGATATTAACCCAGAAGATATTACAAGCCGTTCTGACCAGGCACTATACACAGCTAAGCAGGCAGGTAAAAACACAGTTAGAATTTTTGAATCCTCCCAAATACAAAATCAGTAATTTTTCGACGATTTAAACAGGATTTGTGTAAAGCCTCTATTTCCCCCAAATTATATTTATAGATTACCAAAAAGACAAGCCTGATTAAAATTGCAGAACTACTCGTACTTTTTCGTATCAGATTATGCATGGAGACTTATAGACTTGATTGCAAGCAACGAACAACAGAGGGGAATAGAAGATTACCGGCGCCACTCGGGCTTGCGGACCATCAGCGGCGGCATCTGTTGAGGCTTGGGTCTTCGGCTGCCCATGTTCAGGCAGCTTCTATTACTGGGGTACCAGCGAATAGTAAATAGTTGCGGTTTTAATGGTAATCTGCTTTTTTTCATTTTCCTGAACATTAATAAGCCTTTTCTGGGAGCAAAACAATAGAAACAGCACCCTCCCCTATCGGCTTATTTAATCATCGACTTTCGTAAAATGTCTCAGAGCGGTGTTGTGCCGTATAACGCCTCAGTTTATAAATGCATAGGAGCGATAAGTAACGCCATTCAAAGATTAACAGGTATTTGACGCTCAGCTAAGTATTCTTTCATTTGCCTAATGGCGTACGTACCGAAGTGGGCTATTGAAGCTACAAGAACGGCGTCTGCATGGCCATTAACAATAGCCTGGTATAAGTGTTCGAGAGTTCCGGCTCCGCCGGATGCTATTACAGGTACTGAAACGGCGTCAGCTATAGCTTTAGTCATTGGAATATCGTATCCGTTCTGTGTGCCGTCGGTATCTTTACTCGTTGGCAGTATTTGACTCGCACCCAAATCTACAACCTTTTTCGCCCACTCGACAGCATCAATCCCTGTGCCAGTGGTGCCGCTGGTAACTATAACTTCAAAGCCGGATGGCAAATCTGAATTGCTGGAAGTATCTATTGCAATGGTGATTTTCTCACTACCGAATTCCTTCACGGCTTCTTTAACAAAATCTGGGTTCCGCACGGCAGCAGTGTTAATCGATATTTTTGACACACCTATGTCGAGTAGTTCCTCAATCGCTTGACAGCTTCCGATTCCACCACCTACCGTCAATGGCACGGAGATTCTTTCGACGGTTCTTTTTACCGCATCAAGCAGCGTTTTTCTCTTTTCAAGCGTTGCGGTGATATCAAGAAAGACCAATTCATCCGCGCCTGCTTCGCTATAAACTGCGGCGTTTTCTGCCGGGTCGCCAACATCTTTGAGCTCAACAAACTTGATACCTTTAACCAGTCTGCCATCTTTTACATCTAAGCAGGGGATGATTCTTCTGTAATCCATAAGTTCTTTCTCCAAAATTAATTGACCTTTGTCAATATCTCGGTTTCACAATTATTGCAGAATTATATCAAACCATATTTCATAGATGAAGAAATTTTATGAGTGTTGAAACTTTATGCGAACAAAATTAGATTTATATAGACGCGCCTGACAAAAGTCAAGTCCAGTAAAATTATGTAGTAACTGCTGATTTTATAATAATTTATCGAATTTTTGTGTTGACATGCCATTTTGTCCAATTATAATGTAACCTGTTGTTTTATAAGGAGGTTACATCAATTATGCGAAGGATCGTCAATCCCCAACAAAATCGCATGTTTGACAGCTTTAATCCGGTATTAACAGTTCAGACGCAGAGACTGTTACTGGACGACTGGCCTGGGCAGCATGACTGATACTTTTGTCGATTTCGGCTATTTAGGGTTTTTCTTGCGTTTCAATTTCTTCTGGAAGGCTTCAGTATGGATCAAACCAAGAAACTTTGGCTCAATCAATTGCGATGCCCATTCTTTACGAAGTTTATCAAGTTCATTTAAACGTTCAGGATGCTTAGATGCAATGCTCTTATTCTCACTAATATCATCGCGGAGATTATAGAGTTGAGGTTTTGCGTCTTTGCTGGGAATGACCAGCTTATAATCATCTTTACGCACAGCAAATTTCCCCTGGTCATACTTCCGCAGATAGATGGTGCGGTGCGGCGTGCCATCATCCTTTCCCGTGAGATAAGGCATCAGATTGACACCGTCGAGTGGTCGTTCGGTGGATGCGCCGACCAACGAGGCGATGGTCGCAAAGATGTCCAGCGAGATAACAGGTTTTTCATAGACCATACCCTGCGGCAGTGTACCTGGCCACTGGGCGACAAAGGGAACGCGAAATCCGCCTTCCCACACATCGGATTTTCCGCCACGAAGTGGGCGATTGTCCGATGCGTTCTTCGATGTGGGGCCGCCGTTGTCGGAGAGGAAAAAGACCAGCGTATTGTTTTGCAGTTGAAGCTGACGCAGCGTGTCAAGCAACCGGCCCACACCTTCGTCTACCGCGCTGACCATGGCGGCATAAGTGCGGCGTTTCCTGTCATTGATATCCGGAAAACGTGCCAGATATTCCTCGGTGGCCTGGAGCGGCGTGTGCGGAGCATTGTAGGAGAGAAAGAGGAAAAACGGCTTACCCCGGCTACGTTCCACAAACCGTACAGCTTCATCGGAGAACTCGTCCGTGAGGTATTTCGTGGTCTTTACCGGCTTGCGGTTGCGCACGATCCAGGTGCGATAACTTTCCTGCTCGGTTTTCACCTTGGAACCGTCCTGAATAGTCAGCTCCTCAGGAAAATAGAGATGGCCGCCTCCCAGATGACCAAAGAATTCATGGAAACCCCGTTTGAGCGGATGGTGAACCTCGTGTGCACCGAGATGCCACTTGCCGATGAGCCCACAGCGATAACCGGCATTACCAAGTGTGTCGGCGAGGGTCGTTTCGCACGTCGGGAGACCCATGTTCGGGTCGCCTGGTCGGTATTGAGGATTACGCTCATGTCCAAACCTCTGCTGGTAGCGACCGGTAATGAAGCCCGCGCGGCTGGGCGAACACACCGAATAGGAAACATAACCACTGGTGAACTTGACGCCGTTGGCGGCAATCGAGTCAATATGAGGCGTGGGGATGTCTTGGCAACCGTTAAAGCCCACATCGGCATAGCCCAAATCATCAGCCATGATAACTATCAGGTTCGGCGGCTCCGCGGCCCGTAGCGTTTCCGGGGCCAGAAACCCGAACAGAGCAATCAGCAAGAATCCGAATTGGGTTGTATTACGCAGCATATATTTCTTCATGATTACCTTCCAATTATTGAGAGTCATTTTCACACAGACGTGAATTGTGACTCAGTTTCACCTTGGAAACTACTCATCGTCAATAGTCATCGGCCCGCCCTTCAAATAACCCATTTGGCACAAAAACTCATCCGCCAGATGAATGGTCTTTCGAAAAGGCTCAAGAGGCTTGTGAGGGTCATAGTTGAAAAATCCGTGCTCCTCACCAGGAAAGCTGTGAAACTCACAAACGTTACCCGCATCTTTCATAGTAACCGTTCATGCCTCATTATATGTTCTTCGCCTCGGACAGCCCAAGTTTCTGCTGGTCTCGAGTGACGGACTCGATACCGAGGCGCGCAAGCCTGGATGACAGCCGGGCCATGAAGGCCATCACCGCAGACTGTTGCCTGTTGAGCAAGTAGACCAAGTCACTGGCGTCAAGCCTTCCGCTTGCGAACACTGCAGCCGAGAGCTTGATGATGAAGATCCGCAACCGGAACGTCATCAGGTCTTGGAGATTCCGAAGATTCAGCCGCATGTCGAGGAGTTTCAACTGCACGCGCTTCGGTGAGCACAGCCCCGCATGTTGCTCGTCTATTTGATTCTATCCCCGCAAAAGGTTACGGCTTTCTCCAAGGCCTTCGAGAACGCGGGAGACGGCTCATATTTCCCTTCCGTTTTCCGGGGGCCCCAATAAAACCCATGCTTCTCATCGGGATAGATATCAATGTATGAATCCTTCCCCAAATCGGTCAGTATGGCATGCGACTTTTTCACGGCGCCCTGAAAATTGTCGGCCGTACCGACTACAAAAAGCACCGGACTGTTAATCTTACCGAGATTTGCAAGCGCGACTTCTTTGTCGATCATATCATCGGTGAGTATTTCGCCAGGGATGCGTTTTTTGTTGGAATCGTTGCGGGAGACTTTCATATAAGTAAATCCCGCCGGTGCATTCACAACGGCGGCCGCAACGGATTCCTTGCCAAGGGCCAGCACGGAACTCTCAGAACCCAGACTTCCACTATACAGGCAGACCTTTTCCGAATCGACACTGGGCAGTTTCTTTGTATACCGGATGACCGATACGATATCGGCGGAGTACGAGTAATCTTCCGGTCCTTCTTTTCCCTGGAGCTGCTGGCCGCGGTAATCAGCAACTACTACCATGTAGCCTTCATTCAAAAAGCGTTCGGCGGCCATGCCGCGAGTTTGAACTTCCCTTTTGAGCGCACTCATGCCGCGACCGCCGGGCGCTCCATG
>CAYNKI010000239.1:0-5847 GCA_964397675.1 uncultured Pirellulales bacterium | reverse complement strand
GGATTTCGCAGGCATCAGCTAAGCCGGCAGCAACGACGTTTTTTGCAATGTATCGTGCCATATAGCTTGCGGTTCTGTCGACTTTGGTGGGGTCTTTTCCGCTGAAGCAGCCGCCGCCGTGGCTTCCTCTTCCGCCGTAAGTGTCAACGATTATTTTTCGCCCGGTCACGCCACAATCGCCCTTCGGGCCTCCTATCACGAATCGCCCGGTAGGATTGATGTGGAATACTATGTCTTTGTCCACTAAGCGCTTCGGCAGAACAGGAAGAATAACTTTCTCAATAATTTGTTTTCGCAATTGTTTATAAGTAACAGAAGGTGCATGCTGAGCCGCGACAACAACTGTATGAATGCGCTTTGGCTTACTGTTTTCGTATTCGACTGTTACCTGGCTTTTGCCGTCGGGTCGCAGCCAGGTTAGCTTCTTACTCTGGCGCATTTTTTCCAGTCGGGTTGTTATAGCATGTGCGAGCTGGATAGGCATAGGCATCAATTGCGGCGTTTCCCAACAGGCGTAGCCGAACATCAAACCTTGGTCGCCGGCTCCCTGTTCTTGATGCAGACCTGTTCCCTCGGTGACGCCCCGTGAGATATCGGGACTTTGCTTATCGAGTGTGACCATAACGTTGCAATTATCGTAATCGAAACCCATTGTAGGGTCTGTGTAGCCGATCTTTTTGATGGTATCACGTACAACGGTTGGGATGTCCACAATTGCCTTTGATGTGATTTCACCGGCCACAACGACTAAGCCAGTTGTTACAAGCGTTTCACAGGCCACTCTGCTTTGCGGGTCCTGAGCGAGCATTGCATCAAGGATGGCATCGGATACATGGTCAGCCACTTTGTCAGGATGGCCCATCGTTACAGACTCGCTGGTAAAGAGGTACCTGTTAGTGTCACAATGCGGATTGCCGGAAACTATTTTTTTTGCCATTGGTGAGTTATCCTTTTAGTAGTTGGTTGTACTTTTCATTTAAAAGTGCAAAGTGAACTAAAGTGTCTAAAGTGAGCTAAAGTGACGCGCAGCGTCATTGCGAGCAAAGCGAAGCAATCTCAAACCTGAGCAAGGAGATTGCCACGTCGCTGTGCTCCTCGCAATGACACTCTGTGTCATTTTAGGCACTTTAGGCACTCTAAATTTTAGTCACTTTTCGTTGAGTGTCCAGTCATATTTGATATATTCGACAGAATATTTTCCTACTTCTAAAAAAGATACATCCTGCTCAGAAATATAATTAGTAATGAAATTCAAAACAGCGCGGGTAACCGGCTGCTGGTCTTTAAACTTTTTGTCTATACCGAACTTATCAACAAACTCTTCGCCATGCCAGTTCGATTGAAGTATCGCAGAAAGATAAACTGTTTGCTTGTCTCTATTAATTTTGAAGGCACGTGGGCTGGATAAAAATCTTTTGCTTTGTTCTTCTAACTGCTCACGCAGCTTGTATCCATAATAAGGCTCATTACGCAAAGGCGGACTTGAAAAACTGGCGTAAGATAGTGCAAAGTATATCCTCGGCTCGTCAAACTCTTTACGGAAAAACCTTTGCTGAATCTCTCTAAGCGTAAATTCTTCATCCATTACAATGAATTTATAATCAGTCCATATACCTTTGATGTGCCTGATACTGTAAGGGCCCCAGAAAAGGCTAAGGATTCGCGATGCGTCAATAGGATAATTGGCGACAATGATATTGAGCATCTGGATATTATACGCATTGATCCAAAAGGCGATTTTGTCTTCTTTGGGCCAAGAATTATATTCATTTGGATCCAGCTCGTCGAACTCATTAAGAAGTTTTTTCAACTTCAGTCTTTTTCGCCTAAGCGTAGAGTAGTCAACCATGCCATCTTCATCAACGAAGCTGTTCAAGATAGAAGCACATTTGTCGTGAAAAGAAACAGTCATAAACGCTTCGACCTTGTTGGGTTCTGCATCGTTAGGCTCAACCGTGGCGAGCTCGGCTTTATTAGGTTCGCTAAGGCCGAGTTCGATCTCATTAGGCTCGACAATAATATATTGAACATCATTAGGCTCTTCTTTATGAGGTTTCTCTTCCAGTGGTTCAATCTTCGTTGGCTCAAGGTCATTCGGCTCGAACTTTGGCAATTCAACTTTCGAGGGGTCAACTATGGTTAGTTCAACCTCGTTGGGTTCCGGCTTGTGAATCGGAACTTGCAGCGTTTCTGTCCTGTTAGGTTCGATAGGTTCCCTTTGGGTCTGAGCCTCAGGGTCGAAGACAAGTTTTGCCTGTGGACAGCCGGCAATAAAAATCAAAACCGTTAGCAAAGTTATAAAAACAATAAGATGCTTAACCATTTTTCAGATTCCGATATTCTTTATGGAAAACACAATATATGGTCATTTCTGCAAAGCAATTCCGATAAATTATTACAAAGTTTTCTATCTACAAAAATTACTTATCTTTATATTAGGATAAAATATCACATAATAAATGCAATGATTTGTTAATTGTTTTATCGCTCTTTCAGCCGACACTCTTGATTTTGACCGAATTTACTTGACAAAAGTCTGTTTTTTAGTTAATTTAGATAAAATTGAGGTGTGCTCATAATTTTGGTGAGGTGATATACATATATGAAACTAAAACGTGCTATCTATGCTGCACTGCCGGTTTTTATAGTCCTGGCGTTAATTCTGCAATCCCGAGCAGCGATTGACACCCGGCAGATTGATGAAGTGTTAAAAAAGCAGGTACTCGACAGCACAGACCTGCAGATTATCGACCAATTCGTTTCAGAATCCGTGCAAGAATTGGTAAAGACCAGAGATTTTACGTCTATAGCCAAGACCCGTACAATCATATTGAGCAGAATTAGCACTCAAGCACAATACGCACAACAGTTTTCTGAGTCGGCTTACAAATATATTTCGTTAGGCTTTCAACAGGCCAAGGAGCTGGCGGAGGAGCGGCAATTCAAGGTAATTCTCAATCTTCTTATTCTGATGGACGGCCTGAAAGACCCTCGATTGGCAGATTTGGCTATTAGCAGGCTAAAAGATAAGCATAAGGTTATTCGCTACTGGTCGGTTCGATGTGTTACTAATCCTGACCTCATAAAAAAGTTAAACCGTCCTGAAGAGGCCAATCAGCGATTGTTACAGCGTATCACAGAGCAGCTTAAAGAGCTCGTTGACAGTAGCAATCCGGAGATGTTAGCTTTGATGGCTGAATTCGCAGCCGAAGTGAATATTCCGGAAGGACAAGATTTACTTCTGCAGATAGCTGATACACGGATAAAACGGTACGCTGACTGGACAGTGAAATATGAACTTCTGGATAGCGCCATCTTAAAATTACTGTACCAGAAGATAACTACCACGAGTTCACGCCAGACTGATATTGCGCGCCGCTTTGCGCAGTTGTATTCTTACACCATGCAAAGATACATTAAGGGACAGGATTTTCTAAGGCAGAACAATAAACACTATCTGGCTTCGATATTGGTCGAAACGGAGGATAAATGTATCGGCAAACTTCTCGGCAGACCCCAATCAACCATAAGAAGGGCTGTTGAACAGAAAGATTTTTCGCTACTTTTGCAGGAGCACAATAGATTGCTCGGGGAAGAAACAAGAGCGGGCCAATTAGCATCGAAGATGAATTTTGATTACGGCACGGACACCAGCGGCAATAAAATGGTGGCACCACTTACCTTGCTAAACCCACCAAAAAAATAAATTTTGCAGATTCTACATTTACACCGCATAAAGGATTATGCCTTTGAAATTTGCCGTTCTCATTTCAATATCAGCAATTCTGTTTACCGGCTGCGGTGCCGACCCAAATCATGACCCCAACGAATTAATCATTCATTCTATTTTACCTGCCAAAATTGGCACTCTGGATCCCGGCAATATAGAGACCTTCTACGAACTTATAGTTGCCGGACAGATTTTCGAGCCTCTCTACGGATATCACTATTTGAAAAGACCATACGAGATTGTGCCTCTTTTAGCTGATGCTATGCCCCAGGTGAGCGATGATATGTTAACGTATACTATCAGGATTAAAAAGGGAGTTTATTTTCACGATGCTCCTTGTTTTCAGGATGGTTATGGCAGAGAATTGAAGGCCTCTGACTTTATTTATTCATGCAAGAGAATCGCCAATATAAAATATCTCAGCAAAAACTGGTGGATTTTTGAAGATAGGATTGTTGGTCTGGATGAATTTAGACAATATTCCAAAACGTGCCAAAGCAAAGAAGATGTAGACTACTGCCATCCGGTTGAAGGGCTGCAGGCACCTGATAATTACACTCTGGTCATAAAACTTAAAAAGCAATGGCCTCAGCTAATTTACGTGTTGACTTACCGGGCTACAGCAGTAGCTAAAGAAGCGGTGGATTATTACGGCGAAGATATCACAAGCCACCCTGTCGGTACGGGGCCTTTCATGCTGAGAACCTGGCACCGAGGCAGTTACATCGACCTGGTTCGCAATCCTAATTTCCGCAAAGATTATTATCCGACAGAAGGCCAAGAACAGGATGCTAAAGAAGGTCTGCTCGATGATGCAGGAAAACCAATGCCTTTTGTAGACAGAGTGATTTTCCGGATAATCGAAGAGGATCCTCCTCGCTGGTTTTTGTTTTTACGAGGCCAGATTGATAATATTATTATTCCGAAGGATAATTTTGGCCAGGCTATAGCGGCTTCCATGGAGTTGACACCTGCAATGACCAAGAGAAATATAGATTTAAAGACGTTCAGGCAGCCCGGCAGCGTCTATATCGGCTTCAATATGGAAGGCAAAATTCTTGGGGCCAATAAGCCATTGAGAGAAGCGATAAGTTATGCGCTGGATCGGGCCAAATACATCGAGCTTTTCTGGAATAATAGAGACGAAGTGGCACATGGCCTTATTCCACCCATAATGAGCTCATACAATCCTGATATCAAAAAGACCGGCCAGAGATATGACCCGGAAAGAGCCCGACAACTTGTTGAGCAGGCACAAAAGATTTATGGCGGTAAAATTCCAACTCTTACTTTAACAATGGCTGGAACGGATACTATGGTTAGGCAAATAGGTCAATTCTGGCAGAGATGTTTTAAAGATGTCGGTCTGGATGTTGAACTTGTGAACCTTGATCTGGCTACGTTCTTAAATAAGATACGTACCAAAAGCGCCCAGATGTTTCATTGCCTATGGACGGCAGACTATCCGGATGCAGAAAATTTTCTGCAACTCTTCTATAGCAAAAATGTTTCGCCTGGAATAAATAGTTTTAACTATCAGAACCCGGAATTCGATAAGCTCTACGAGAAGGCCTCTTACATGCCTGATTGTCCTGAAAGGACAGAATTATACCGACAGGCTGAAAAGGTCGTAATTCGGGATTGTCCGGCTGCCTTTATTAATCATCCGGTCGCATATATGCTGCACCACGACTGGCTGGGTAATTATAAGCCGCACGCTTTTCAATTTGGTTTGGTCAAATATCACAAAATCGATAGGGAAAAAAGAAACGCATATAAGGAGTTATTAAAGAACTCAAACTGACCATTTTTCACCAGAAACTACCATAATTGCTTGTCTAACAGTAACATGACAATTTACGCTGTGTTCTTTTTAATTCGATATTTATAAAATTCTCAAACTGACCGATTTGCTGATGGTAATAATTTTAATTCTTTTGTCGGCAAAGGAATACAGCCATTTGTCATTCTGAGCGTAACGCAGTGAAGCGAAGAATCTGGGCCATGAAGAATGCAGTTTCCTATTGCTAAGGCCAGATGCTTCGCCCCCGTGCTTTCTTGTGAAAGCAAGAACGGGGGCTCAGCATGACAACAAAAACTGGTCAGTTTGAATTAAA
>CAYNKI010000238.1:0-5854 GCA_964397675.1 uncultured Pirellulales bacterium | reverse complement strand
CCAGTGCCGACCGATGGCGTGATATTTGGGAGCATTTTGCAGAGACTTATTCGTTTTTGTTCAATGTTGCTCAGCCGATTTTCAAAGGCGGCCAGCTTCGCGCACAAATTGATGCTGCCAAGGCACGCTATGAAGAATTGGCGGCTAATTATGCCGGCGTAGTGCTGACCGCAATGCGGGAGGTGGAAGATGCACTGGTCAGTGAGAAGATGCTGCAGCGGCAGCTTGAGCATACCCAGCGCCAGTTCAAAGAAGCTTTGGCGGCTGAGGAGCTCTCAAGGCAACGTTATCAAGGGGGCATTGAAGGCATACTGACGGTTCTCGAGTCGGAACGGCGACGAAGAATGGCTGAGGAACAAGTTGCAATGCTAAAGGGACAAATCTGGACCACGAGAGTAAATCTTTTCCTGGCGCTTGGCGGCGACTGGGATTATCAAGAACAAGAGAAAGCGGTGACAAAATGGCCGGAAAAAGAAAAAGAAAAAGACAAATCATAGGTCTAACGTCAAGAGACCAAGACCGAGGCAAGGGATTGTTACAGACGATATTAGTTATTTTTATCATCGGAATTTGTGTAGCTTTGGTTGGCTGGTTTGTGTACACGCGCAAAGTTCAAAGGGACTCGACTTTATCAGAGACTCTTAACAAGGATGACGCCCCTTTAAAAGTGGCGGCTGAGCCAATTGGCACCTCAAATATCTCTGAGACGATTGCCGTTACCGGGACTTTTAAGGCTCTGGCAAGTGTTGAAATCATACCCGAAATTGTGGGCCGATTAGAGCAGCTGCGTCTGCCGGACGGAACATTTATCGATGTGGGCACTTCGGTCCAGGCAGGCCAGGTTATCGCCGTTATTGAGCATTCGGTCCCTGAAGCGGCGGTTCAGCAGGCCCAGGCAGCACTTGTGACGGCCCAGGCCAACTTGGAAACGGCTCGGGTCACTCTTGCCGACGCCGAGCGTGAAAAGAAACGCATGCAGGGCCTTGTTGGAAGTGGAGCTGTGCCCGAGCAGCAATATGACGCTGCTTGTACGGCGTACGACAGGGCGAAGGCCGGCTTAGAGGTCGCCAAGGCAAACGTCAAGCAAGCAGAAACAGCGTTAACCACTGCCAAGATCACTCTTGACAAAGCCACCGTAAAAGCGCCGATCACAGGAATTGTTTCAAAGAAATATGTTGATGAAGGTAATATGGTTGGACCGACCACACCGCTGATAAGGATTGTGCAGATAGAGACCTTAAAAGTGTTGGGTGGGGTAAGCGAACGCTATCTGCGACAATTGGTACCCGGAAAAACGGTGGTGCACATCAAAACGGATGCTTATCCGGAGGATGAATTTGAAGGTGTGGTTTATAGATTCGGCGTTGAGGTGGATGTGGTAACTCGTACGGGTGAGGTTGAAATTCGTGTTCCCAATCCTGACATAAGATTAAAGCCGGGTATGTTTGCGAGAATGACAATAATTGCAAGACAGAGAGAGAATGTGGTAGTCGTTCAGGATTCGGCACTGATAAGAGAGCAAGATAGTGTGTATGTCTTTGTTGCCAATGCCGGTAAAGCACATCGACGGGAGGTGAAACTTGGATTATTGCAAAGCGAATATTATGAAGTGCTGGATGGGCTGTCAGTTGGGGATATGGTTATTACGCGAGGCCAGAGGCAATTAGAGAATGGCCAAGCAATTGAGGTTATTCAGGAGATAAGAAAATGAATCTTCCCGAATTTTCGGTGAAAAAGCCTGTTACGGTTTTTATGATATTTATCGGCGCTTTGATGGTTGGAGCTCTTTGTCTTGCCTTACTGCCTATCGACTTACTGCCAGAGATGGATTTGCCCGCTATCACGGTTGTAACACAATATCCTGGAGCTGCGCCGGAGGAAGTGGAGAGCAAGGTAACCGAAATACTCGAGCGATTTCTTTCGACCGTTCCGGAATTAGACCATATAACCTCAACCTCCATGGAGGACATGTCCATAATAGCGCTAACGTTTGAGTGGGATACGGACCTGGATACAAGGGCCAATGAAGTTAGAGACGCCGTAGGAATGGCAAAAATGCGGCTTCCTGACGAAATAGAAGAACCTCGCGTTATGAAATTTGATGTATCACAATTCCCAATTATGGTTTATGGAATAATGGCTGATGAAAGCTATCCTTACCTCGAGGACATCTTGGAAGATGAAATTGCAGACCCGCTTAAACGGCTGCCCGGAGTCGGCACCGCCGCTGCTTACGTACCTTTACATCGTCAGATTAATGTTGAATTTGACAGAGAACGGCTCGCAAGTTATGGGCTCACGCCTCAGGATGTTGTTTGGGCCATTATGAACGAGAATAAAGATACATCGGCTGGAAATGTCAAAATGGGTCTAACTGATTATCTGATTCGTGTGCCAGGTGAGTTCAAACAGGTTGAGCCCATGCGTGAGATTGTTTTGACCTCGAGAAACGGTTCTATCGTAAGGCTCTCCGATATCGGCACGGTCTCGGATGGATTTGCAGAACTTGAACTATACATCCGAGTCAACGGCCAGCGAGGGGCTGCAGTAATTGTTCAAAAACAATCTGGGGCAAATACGGTACAGGTGGCGCGGCTGGTTCGCAAAAGAACGGAAGAGCTAAAGAAGCGTTTGCCACCTGACGTCGAAGTGATAAATGTTATGGACTCATCCGAAGATATCGAGCGGACAATTCACGACCTTTCCAGCACTTTGCTGATAGGCGGATTGCTCGCCATGTCGGTGGTTCTTATCTTTCTTCGTCAGTGGCGGGCAACTCTCGTAATTGCACTTACGATACCATTTTCACTCATCGTAGCTATCATAGCGATCTATTTTCTCGATTATACCATCAACATGATGAGCATGTTTGCCATGATAATCGCTATTGGTATGGTTGTGGATAATGCCATTGTGATCCTGGAAAATATTACACGGCATCGAGAGGAAGGTGAACGTCCCAAAGAAGGAGCCGTGTACGGAGCGTCTGAAGTGGCAATGGCTATAACCGCTTCCACGCTAACGACGGTATGTATCTTTTTCCCCATCCTTTTTGTAAAGGGGCTCACCAAGATTATATTCACTGAGTTTGCAGTTGTTATATCTGTCGTTTTGCTTGCATCGTTGTTTTCGGCTATTACCCTTACTCCTATGCTTTCATCCAAACTGATGCGTTCGTCCATGCAAAATGTTAGGCGCGGAAGGTTCTTTACTAAAACTGAGCATATATTCAATGTGATGGTGCACAGGTACACCGAGGTTCTTTCCTGGGCACTTGGTCATCGTGTGATAGTTATTACGGCTGGCCTTGTTTTATTTATTGGAAGTTTGTCTTTGGTACCTTCACTCGGAAGTGAGTATATGCCCGAAGAAGACACAGGCTTCATTCAGGGAACGGTGCAACTGCCCGTCGGCACTCGCATAGAGCAGACCGTTCGTGTGATGGAAGTTCTCGAAGATATTTTGGAGAAGGAAATACCGGAAAATAACAGGGTCGCCATATTCACAAGGTGTGGAGTTGGTGAAGGTGGTAGGGCCCCTACATCCGGTGGTGAAGGTGCTCATATTGGTACTTTCACTATAAAATTGGTGCCTAAAGTGCAGCGAAAGCGCGTTGCTACAGATATTGCTGCAGGTATCAGGCAGCGTCTAAATGAGTCCAAAGGCATACTGCAAATTGAAAAATATTCTATAGGCACGGGTGACCCAATGGAAAGCATGATTTTGGGTGGTGGACAACCATTGACAATCGACATCATCGGCGATGATATGGAGGTCGCGGACCAGATCGCTGCCAGGATCAAAAAGATTGCAGAGGATACTCCTGGAACGGTGGATGTTGGTGTGTCCCGAGTTAAAGGAAGACCGGAAATTTGGGTTAATGTGGACCGTGCCAAGGCTTCAGCTATGGGGCTGAACGTATCTGACATTGGTGATACTATCCGAGCATCCTTTTATGGCCGTCAGGCGAGCATGTATCGCGTTAAGGGAGATGAATATGACATATTTGTTCGCCTGCAGGAAAAGGACCGTCAGGATATACGTGAGGTTAGGGCAACTTCAGTTCACTTGCCTGGCGGACAGTTGGTTCGTGTAGACAACGTGGCTCAGACCAAAATTGAATATGGGCCGGTCGAGATCCAACGCAAAGATCAGGGACGAATTGTTAACGTGGAAGGTAACATTTACAAACGCTCGCTCGGAGAAGTTGTCAGTGACGTAGAAGCTGAAATAAAAAAGATGGATATCCCCGCTGGGGTGGAAGTGTACATGGCAGGACAGGCGGAAGAGCAGCGGGAATCATTCTTCTGGCTAACGCTTGCGTTGATTGTGGGTTCGGCTTTAGTATATATGGTCATGGCTTCTCAGTTCGAGTCACTGCTTCACCCGTTCGTCATAATGTTTTCGATTCCGTTTGCGTTCAGCGGGGCTATTGTGGCCATATTTCTGGGCGGACATCATATAAGCATCGTAATCTTTCTCGGTTTGTTGATGTTAATAGGTGTCGTAGTGAATAACGCGATTGTACTCGTAGATTATATCAACATCCTTCGTGCCAGAGGCTTGGAGTTGAAGGAGGCTATACGCCGAGCTGGCCAAACCAGATTAAGGCCGGTTCTGATGACGGCATTTACAACGATTTGTGCCCTGATGCCGATGGCCTTTGGCAGAGGCCAAGGTTCTGAGGTATGGAATCCGTTGGGCTTGACTATCATGGGTGGACTGTTGGTTTCCACTATGGTGACATTGATTATCGTCCCCGTACTCTATAGTGTTTTTGAGGCCCGCGTTAAGACAAAATTTTCTTGAAAGGCGTATCCGTGAAACTTGTGCTGATATGTTACAACGAGGCGGTTGACCAGGAAGTGTTTGAAATTCTTGAAGAGGTTAATGTTGAGGGCTACACTAAGTGGACGAAAGTGCTCGGCAAGGGCAAAGCAAGCGGTCCTCATTTGTACAGTCATATCTGGCCTAAAGCTAATAATGTTATGGCAACTGTTGTGTCCGAACAATTAGCTGCAGTGATCCTTGACAGAGTTCGCGAGATGAGAGAGAAGCTGGGTTCGGAGGGTGTAAAGGCATTCATGTGGGAAATTGAGGAAGTTACTTAAAGCAGCCGTCTAAAAGACCGGATTTTTTTGGCCTTAAGTTCTTTAGCAGCCAAGGATTAACAAATGGCAATTTTTTTTAACAAATTTTTTCTGGCAAAGTATTGCTAAAAGTAGATAATGAGTTTAACTTATATCTGTGTATTAAAGGGGCGGGAAATGGAAACTGCAGCAAAGTATAAACCGAATGTTGAGATTGTATCCGACACTGAAAGTCTCGCTCACAGAAGTGTTGAGATTTTTGTTGCTGATGCCAAAAAGGCGATAAAAGCTAAAAATGTCTTTTACCTTGCGCTATCTGGGGGACATACTCCCAAACGTTTTTTCGAATTGCTCGGCGAACCACCGCAGGCTAAATCTTTACCCTGGGATAAAATACATCTGTTCTGGGTTGACGAACGGTACGTTCCGCCGGATTCGCAATGGAGCAATTACAAGCTGGCTGCCGATGGCTTCTTGAGTAAGGTGGCCATCCCTCAAGAAAACGTTCATCGGATTCCAACTGATTATAGTGATATTAAGATCGCAGCTAATTGTTACGAAGATACGATTCGAGAAGTCTTTGGCTTACAAGAAAATCAGGTTCCTGAGTTTGATTTGATTGTACTCGGTATGGGGTCTGAGGGACATACCGGTTCGCTATTTCCCAACTCTTTCGCCCCCTTTGATATGGAAAATTTGGCCTCTGTCGTTTACGTTTTAGATGAGAAGCTAAACCGCATAACCTTGACGCATCCGGTTTTATG
>CAYNKI010000237.1:0-5871 GCA_964397675.1 uncultured Pirellulales bacterium | reverse complement strand
GGATTCTTTGTGAAATATGGAGATGGTGGAGTAGATATTGAGCCCCTTGGTCATCTCTATAAAACTCAAGTATATCAGCTTGCAGAATACCTTGGAGTAATTAGGGAAATTATCGAAACAGCTCCGAGTCCAGACACATATAGTTTTCAAGTGAGCGACGAGGAATTCTATTTCCGCATCCCCTTCATAACACTCGATCTTTTACTCTATGCGTGGGAATATAACATTCCTCTGGCAAGAGTTTGCGACACTATGGATTTAACCGAGGAGCAAGTAAAAAGAGCTAACAGAGATTTTGTTGCCAAATACAATGCAACAAAACATCTTAGACAATTACCACCTACGCTTGAATAGATAAATCAAGTATCTGAATAGATGATTGAATTTGATCCTACATTAGTACATGATTGGCTTTCTCGTACCGCCCGGTTACTGCCGGACAAAGAAGCACTTGTTTGCCCCGAAGTACTTCGGAGTTGGACCTACAAGGAACTTGACCTATATAGCTCTCACTTGGCAAGTGTTCTTGGGAACATGGCAGTGCAAAGACAGGATAGAGTCGTAGTGCTTCTTGATAACTCTGCTGAGACCGTAATCTCGCTTTACGGCATCCTTAAGGCAAGGAGTATCTTTGTCATACTGGCCAGTTCGGTTAAAAGCCGAAAGTTAAGGTACGTTCTGAAGAACGTTGGAGCAAATGTACTAATAACTCATACTTCTAAAGCCAGGGTCGTGGAGGAGGCTCTGGACAGCGACCTGAACCTGCACAAGCTCATTTGGATAGGACCCACAAAGGCCATACCACTGCGATTTGCATCAGACTCCATAAGATGGGACGAGATTTTTTCAGGTATAAGTACTACTGGTGCTGAATATCCGGATAGAAGAACATTGCCCCGGTGCATTGACGTGGACTTAGCCTCGCTGATCTATACGTCCGGGTCGACTGGCGAACCCAAAGGGGTGGTGTCGACGCATCAGAACATGATCTCCGTGGCCAAAAGTATCATCCAGTATATAGGCAATACACAAGACGACATCATTTTAAACGTTTTGCCTTTGTCGTTTAGCTATGGGCTATATCAAGTCATTATGTCGTGTATGTTTGGCGGTACGGTCGTGCTGGAGCGATCCTTTCTGTATCCACATACTATATTGGAACATGTTGCCAAAGAGAAAGTTACCGGAGTCCCTCTGGTGCCAAGCATGGCTGCTATGATGCTACAGATGGAAGACATCCAAAAATACAACTTTAGCACCTTGCGGTACATCACCAGTGCAGGTGCCGCCTTGCCCGTTAAGCACCTTCACGGTCTGAGAAAATTGGTGCCTCAAGCGAAAATATTCAACATGTATGGTCTAACTGAATGCGCACGTGTCTCATACCTTGCTGGCAAAGCGTTGGATAAGAGGCCTTCATCCGTGGGCAAAGCCATGCCAAACTGTGAGGTATTTATCGTAGATGAGGCAGGAAGCGAAGTGGTACCCGGCGAAGTCGGAGAATTGGCCGTTAGAGGATCGAACGTTGCGCAAGGTTACTGGAACGATCCAGACATGACCAGTAGGGTGTTTAAGAATCCCCGAAATACTTCGGGGTATCCTGCTGGAAAGATTTTATACTCCGGTGACTATTTCAAGAGGGATGCGGAGGGATTCTTGTACTTTGTTGACAGAAAGGACGACATGATCAACTGCAACGCCGAGCGGATAAGTCCCAAGGAGGTCGAAAACGTCATCCAGAATCTGGATGGTGTTGCTGAGGTGGCGGTCGTTGGAGTAACCGATGAAATCTTAGGGCGAGCCGTCAAGGCCTTCATCGTGTCTTTGAATGGAGCTGCATTAGCTGAAAAGCAGGTCCTTAGGTACTGCGCTGCCAACATGGAGACATTCATGGTTCCAAAGTATGTTCAGTTCGTTCACGAGCTGCCCAAAACACCGAATGGCAAAGTCAACAAGAAGGCACTGAAAACTATGGGGATTGAGCAGCATGGTTATTAATCCGCAGGATGCCTTACGGCGAAAGACATTTACATCAGATGTTCTAAAAATCGATTGTGCCCATGAAAGCAAGAAGATAGGCAATCGGCTGCGTAAGATAGTTTTTAAGCAGTTAAGAAAACAGGGAGTTGTGGTTGCCTTGTCAGGCGGAATCGATAGTAGTGTCGTTGGAGCCCTTTGCGTGCATGCCCTCGGCAAGGATAGGGTCTTAGGGCTGCTAATGCCTGAGAAGGATTCTTCGACACAGACGCTGCATCTTAGCCGTCTGATCGCTGAGCATCTTGGCATAAGAGTAGAACAAAGGGACATTACTTCAATTCTCGAGGCGGTTGGATGCTACCGATATCGGGACGAGGCTATTAAAAGTGTGATTCCTGAGTATAGGGCCGACTACCGATGCAAAATTGTTCTTCCTAATTTGATGGATGATAAAAGATACAGGATATTCTCGGTGGTTGTTCAATCACCAAAGGGCCAGCAGAAAAAGGTGCGGTTATCAGCGAAAGCCTATTTGGAGATAGTGTCGGCCACCAACTTCAAACAGCGAGTTCGAAAAATGCTGGAGTATTACCACGCAGACCGGCTTAACTATGCTGTATCAGGGACACCAAATCGCCAGGAATATGATCAGGGATTCTTTGTAAAGTTAGGCGATGGAGCTGCTGATATAAAACCCATAGCGCACCTTTACAAAACCCAGGTCTATCAAATGGCGGAATTTCTAAGTATCCCAGAGGAAATCCGCAAAAGCGGCCCTACCACAGATACTTATTCAATGCCACAAAACCAAGAGGAGTTCTATTTCTCTGTGCCCTACGATAAAATGGATCTTTGCTTGTATGGTAAAAACCATAATGTATCGCCGGCGCAGGTAGCCCAGGCTGTGGGCTTGACGATTGAACAAGTGCAGCGAGTTTATCTTGATATAGAAGATAAACGCAATGCCACTCGTTATCTTCACATGCCTGCTTTATTGGTAGATAAAGTACCGGAAATTTCTTATTGATAGGTATGCTCGCCTTTCGTTGAGCTTATCAATAATAACGTATTTTTTCTTTTTAACTTGCTTACCGAGTCTCAGGTGTTTGTTATCAGATCCACTTTCCATTTGTCACGGTTCATTATTGCTGTCTTGGCGATTATGGTAACTTATATCCTTTCTCATGTCCCAAAGGAACATGCACCACAGGTGTTGACTTTATTCGGTGTTGACAAGACCCTGCATATTCTCGCCTATGCTATCATTGCCAGTTTGACTCTGCGTGCAGTAAAAGTCCCGTTACGATGGAAGCTATATATAGGATTGTTTCTATGTATAGCAGCGTTTGGCTGGTTTGATGAATATACTCAACAATTTGTTAGGCGGTCTTGCAGTATTTATGACTGGACTGCTGATATTATAGGGATTTTGATGGCGATCGCAGTTTACAGAATATACACCCGTAAGTTTAATCCCGATGTACATCGGGGTTGACGCTCATTTACAGTGATTACTACTAATGTATGTCCGATGTTTCAAGGCGTGTTACTTAAAAACTGATAACTAATAACTAATCTCAGGAATCTATAGTAAAATCGGTATCGCCTGGCGGTCTCGGTCCTTTCACGAAGTTCCACCGAGCACTGTCTTGTCCTCAGCGGTACTGGTGAGGGAGGATCACAGATGTGGTCCTCCCATTTTTTGTGTGCCGAGCATGTTCGACAACTTGGAGATTAATAGGAGTTGTTGGACGTTTTAGGATTTTGTGGGGAAACCTTGACGGCTATTTAAAAATTCTCTTGACAGCAACTTGAGTCTTTATTATGGGAGTATGTGGTTGATATCGAACCTTAGATTTTGTACCGGAGGATTCAAGTTGTCTTAACTTGGTGGTAAATGCAGCGCATTCGATTGGCACATTTTGTTTTATTAGCGGTAGGCTTGGCTTTTAGTTTTAGTCTGTTTTTAGAAGCAGGGGCTGCGACTACAGGAAGAACCGAAACCGGTACGAAATCCGAACCTCGTGAATTTGCTGGGTCGGTAAGCTGCCGACAGTGTCACGAGAAATTTTACGAGTTATGGGCCACGTCACACCACGGACTGGCCATGCAGCCTTATACCGATGCCCTGGGACAGAATGAACTAACTCCGCAAACCAAGACCATTACCGTGGGGCGATATACCTATCAGGCTTTTGTGGGAGCCGGCGAGGGATACGTGCTGGAGATAGGTCCCGAGACCACGCAACGCTACCCGATTGTTCATGTGCTGGGTGGTAAGAATGTCTATTATTTCCTGGCAAACTGGAAAAAGGGGCGTCTGCAAACCATGCCTGTGGCGTATGATGTACAGCGTGGGCAGTGGTATGACACGGCTGCGAGCGGGATTCGGCACTTTCCCGGCACGCTCACCGATGAGGCCGTGCACTGGACCGATCCGTTCTACACCTTTAACACCTCCTGCTTTGATTGCCATGTGAGCCAGCTGGCCACAAACTATGACCCCAATACCGATACCTACCACACCCAATGGGGCGAAGCGGGGATCAACTGTGAGACCTGTCATGGGCCGTCCCAGCGGCATGTGACCTTGTTTGAACAGCTCGAGGAAGGTCAGGAGACGCCGAAAGATATGAAGATCATTATCACACGGGAACTCTCCGGGGAACAGATCAATGCCATGTGCAGTGCCTGTCACGCCAAGATGAGCCCCCTGACCAAGGTCTTTACACCCGGCCAGTTGTTCTATGATCACTTTGATCTGGTGACCCTGGAGAACCCGGATTTCTATCCGGACGGACGGGACCTGGGTGAGAATTATACCTACACCACCTGGAGCATGAGCCCTTGCTCGCAATCAGGCAAGCTCGATTGCAGTCACTGTCATACCTCCAGCGGTCGGTATCGTTTTCGTGATCCGGACAATGCCAATAACGCTTGTCTGCCTTGTCATGCAGCCCGGGTAGCCGAGGCACCGGCCCACACCCACCATACGCCTGGAACTGAGGGCAGTCGATGCATTGATTGCCATATGCCCATGACGGAATTTGCGCGCATGCGTCGCAGTGATCATTCCATGCGTCCCCCGGCTCCGGCTGCGACAATGGAATTCAAGAGTCCCAATGCATGCAACATTTGCCATGACGACAAGAGTGCCCTATGGGCGGATCAGTTGGTACGGCAGTGGCACCCGGATGATGATTACCAACAGGCGATTCTGGAGCCCGCCCGTCTGGTCAGCGCAGCACGGTCTGGTGACTGGAAACGCCTGGATGCCATGTTGAGCTACCTCCTGAAACCGGATCGGGATGAAGTGACTGCTACGTCTCTGGTTCGTCTGCTTCAATCCGCACTGAGTCAAAAGGCGGTCCAGGTTTTGGTGAAGGTCCTGCAACAAGACCGTTCCCCGTTGGTACGCGCGTCCGCAGCAGATGCCTTATCAGACCATGTGAACGGTCAAACCCTGCCCGCGCTTTTACAGGCAACGCGTGACAAGACCCGCTTGGTTCGCATCCGTGCAGCCGCTTCCCTGGCTTCGGTGTCCCGGAATACTCTCAAGGCATCGGACAAAGAGAGCCTGGATCTGGCGAATCAGGAGTTGTTAAAGAGCTGGCGGATCCGGCAGGACGATTACTCGAGTCACTTTAATCTGGCAAATTACTGGGTCGATCGAAATAAATTAGACTCGGCAGTAAAGGCATTTGAAAAGGCCAGGGATTTACGACCGGATTACATCCCCACGCACGTCAATATGGCCTTCGCATATCATCTTCAGGGACAAAACGACCTGGCGGAGAAGAGTTTTAGAAATGCATTGAAGATTGACCCGAATTGTATGGTCGCGCATCTGAACTTAGGCATGTTGCTGGGGGAGCAGGGACGCATTAGCGAGGC
>CAYNKI010000236.1:3761-5872 GCA_964397675.1 uncultured Pirellulales bacterium | reverse complement strand
TCGCAACAAGGGCAGTACCATCTATCACAGCCTGGTTGCTGTCGCTAAAGTATACATCGTGTGAGGCTGCCTCTCTGCCCGCTCGCCAGCTAAGAGTCACATTGTCCACATCTATATCTGTTGCTCCGGAAGCCGGGTCAAGCTCTCTTGCTAAGACAGGTATATAGAAGAAGCGTACCTCGCTCAGACCGTACTGCGGCATAAAGCCTCCCCAGTTACTGTTGGCAGTGATCTTTACGTACTTAGCTACCACGCCACTAAGATCAAAACTGGTATTGGCTGCATAACCAGCCGCGCCAAGGGCCCGGGCAAACTCGTGGGTACCCAATGTGGTCCAGTTGACCCCATCGACCGAATACTCAATGGTAGCTTCCTTGACCCCAAAACCGATAGCAAGCTCAAGGGAGCTATTATGGTTCCATACCAACATTTCATGCAGTTTATAAACCCTGTCTAATTCATATTGGACCCAGGTTGGCTGTTGCCCAGTCGTACTGCTCAGCCACATATCTGTATTTACTGTCGAGTGCAGGTCATCGGCATCCAGCCCGGAATCGTTGATGGTATTTTCAGGCCCCTCATTTATAGCGTTTGAGCTGGAAGCGGTGGCAATGATATTCTCACCGTCAATAGGATAAGCAACCGGCTCAATGGTAAAGCTCCATACGTTGCCTTTGAACACGACATGGCTGGTGGGCGGAGCATTGACCTCATCGACACGCCAGTAGTAACTCTGGCCCAGTTCCAGACGGTCGAGCGCATAGGTGGTCTCGGTTTGAAGGCCCATATAAACACCGGCCGGATCCATGGTTGCCGTGGCACCGTCCACATCATCAAAACTGGTTCCGAAATACACATCGTGTTTGTCGGCATACATTCCCGGCGTCCAGCTAAGAACCACATCCTGCGGCACATCTGTTGCCCTATTAGCTGGATTCGGATTGGAAGCAATGGTTTGAGCCACCATATCTTTCATAATTTCTTGAATCTCTTGTTCGGTCAGCGCATAGTCGTACAGGCGGAAGATGGCGATGTAGCCTTCGTAGGGAGCGTAACCGTTCATACCACCGAATGTACCTCCCGTTCCGCCGACACCCATATTGCCACTATCGTCGCCGTCCCCATCGCCCAGAGTGGCCCCGTTGACACCGGTCCAGCGGTTGCCGGTAAACTGGGAGTCGGCGTCGCCGCCGGGCCCGCCGGCCACAAGGTTGCCGTTGACGTACAACGCGATGAAATCGTTGTCCATGTCGATCACACCCACGGCCTGAAGGAAGTCGCTCGTGTCAAAACCGTTCAGATCCCCGGAGATACCTGCATCATCCACTCCACTGTCCCGGGCGGCGAATTGAAGCATGCTTCCGTTGAGCGTAAGGGAGGAACCACTACCTGCGCCGGTTTCCACCAGGACTTTCTGGCCGTTTAGGTTGTCTGGTCTGAACCAGATCTCCCACGTGGATGAACTAGAGGTTGGATCTGGCGACAGATCTGTGAAGGACAAGGGTATGGCTTGTTGCCGCGCGATGGTGTGGCCGCGGGCATCATTGTCCTCTGCGAAGTAAAAGGCGTGGGTAATGCCGGGGTAGGAAGAGCTGACGGTCGGCGGAGTACCTACACCACTGTCGTTAGTGCCCATTAAGGAGGTGTCCCAGTCCCAGTTAATTAGCCCTGTACCATCGCCGTTGGCACCCGTTCCACTGACTTCAGTCACATCCTCCCACTCGACGTTACCATCGCCGTCGAGGTCACCGGTGTCTTTGGATGCGTTGTAGTAGAGTATCACATCCGCCTGCACGCCGTTTAAAATAAAAAACACTGTTAAAGTAACTAAACAAATCAATTTTTTACTCATAATAATCCTCCTTTCTCAAACATTGGTAATTGGCAACTGGTCCCGATGTACATCGGGATTTAACCCTTTAACCAATTACCATTTTAGGATTTGACTCTACCTCCTTCCTTCAAAATCTCAAACCTTACCAATTATATTTATAATACCAAATGAGCCGCCTTAATTTCAAGCTTAATCCTTGAATATTTCGGATTCTTTTGTCAAGAGCAAAACCGGCCCAAAACGAAGAAGATGTTGACTACCCAGAATCCGCTGACAG
>CAYNKI010000236.1:0-3661 GCA_964397675.1 uncultured Pirellulales bacterium | reverse complement strand
AAGGCAAATGTTTTTCTAAGTATCTTGTAAAACTATGGTTACAACGATAAAAGGCAAATCCTTAGCCGATTACATTGCTATGGTTGTGGTTCTTTTGATGGCTATCGGCACCATCTTTGTCTTCTCAGCAAGTGCTAACATAAGTCAAAAGCTGGACTTACAGAGATTCTACGATTTCCCCAGTCTACGACAAATGCTGTTTTTCCCACTGGCGATTATTGTTCTGTTCACCGTCTCATGTTTCGATTATCGCAGATTTGGTTTCGCTAACGGCTGGCTAAAATCCTGGACCAGCTATTTATTAGTCCTTAGCATAGCGTTACTTATAGTCGTTTTGATCCCACAATTCGGCGTGGAGATACACCGTGCCCGCCGATGGCTCAGGCTCCCCGTTGGGCCAATTGTGGTGAGTTTTCAGCCCTCTGAGTTGGCAAAATGGACACTTGTTTTCTTCTTAGCCGCTGTTTGCGATAAATTCGGTGCTGACATCAAGCTGTATTGGAAACGGTTTGTCCCCATCTGCTTTGTTATCGCGACAGTGGTTGGACTTATAATCATCGAAGATTTTGGTACAGCAGCATTTATAGCACTTCTGGGCTTTTTGATGTTGGTTGCCGCTGGCGTAAAATTTTGGCATATCCTCACTCCTTTGCCGTTCGGTGCTGCCGGCTTTCTTGTTGTTTTGATCCGCTCACCCAACCGAATGCAGCGAATTGCCGCTTTTTTAAGTCCTGATAGGTGGATAGATTCGGCTGCTTATCAGGCGAACCAATCGTTGATTGCACTCGGCTCCGGCGGGCTGTGGGGCAAAGGATTAGGTAAAGGAATCTGCAAATATGGGCATCTGCCGGAAGATACAAGTGATTTTATCTTCGCGATTATCGGCGAAGAGCTCGGCTTCGTCGGGACCGCAGTTGTCATCGGATTGTTTATTGCATTTGTTTGGATGGGAATTTTAGTGGTTATGCGGAGCCGGGATCATTTTGGCCGGCTTTTAGCTGGCGGCATCGTCCTGACAATCGCTCTTCAGGCGGCGGTTAATATTGGAGTAGTGACAGTCGTACTGCCGACAAAAGGCATACCTCTGCCGTTTGTAAGTGCCGGCGGAACGAGTATGCTGCTGTCATCCGCTGCGGTTGGCGTACTGTTAAATATCGCTAAACAATCTGCTGCTAAGTCAGATTCTCTTCAATCATCTCCCGCGTAATAATGACTTTGCCCTCGGCGCAAACTTCGCACCTTCTGACAATGCGTGCGGGAATCGGCCGACCGGTGTCAATCGGCGTGCCATGAATTATTACGTCGCTCCCCAGCACATTGTCTAAATCAATTTCATTGACATGCTGCTCTTTACCCGTACATCGTACCTTAATAATGTTCGCCATAGTTTCTCTCCTTCATCTGCCATCTGCCTTCTGCCGTCTGTTCTCTGTCATCTGTCTTCCGTCATCTGCCTTCTGTTATTATAATGTAACTGAGCTAAAAGAATACAGCTTTTCTTTGTCGGATTCATAAGCTGGCGTTAAGTGACTATTGTTTGCTTATTACTGATGATATATTTTAAGTTTGACGGGAATTGCGGTTTTGGTTATCTTATAGCTTGAAAGTGAGAGGCCGATGAGCGAGGCTGAAGAAAAAAACGATAAGCAACCAAGTGAGGAGGAGGCTGTTCCCACAGCAAGTTTAACAGGTGGGGCAGTAGGGCCCGGCGGGCAGATTGGTCCCTATAAGCTGCTCAGCATCCTGGGTGAAGGCGGCTACGGCATAGTCTACTTAGCCGAGCGGCTCAGACCAGTCAAACGGCGGGTGGCGCTGAAGGTCATCAAACCGGGCATGGAGACCAAACAGGTTATCGCCCGCTTTGAGGCAGAACGCCAGGCTTTGGCTCTGTTGGAGCATCCAAATATCGCGTATGTATTCAATGCAGGAACGACTGAGGCTGGTTGGCCTCGTACAACTCGAGCAACGCGAGCATGAGATCATCACCGCCGGTGTAGGAATGGTAAATAGCATCAGCCTCAGTGACCCCGTCAACCAGTATAACGGTGCTTTTCTTGTCGAGCATTCGGGGTAGTGGCGAGCCGGTGTCGTCATTTAGGAACAGATCCATCGCCTGTTTGCCAAACCAGTTCGCCCTTGCAAGGTATTCCTGGTTGGTGTGTGGAGCAGATGGGTGTCCTTCCTTTGCTGCGGCGACCAGCTTGCGAATAGCATCTGCATACTGGCTCGGCACCTTCCCAGGCAGGTCCCAGCCAATGTTATAGTCCGGTTTGCCAAAGTGCCCGGAGTTCTTGCCCAAGCTTCGATTGCCAATACCCGAGGCCATAAGATTCCCGACCTTCTCGTATTCCTTCTTTGGGGGGCTGTCGATAGAATCGGCCAAGGAGGTCATCCGGGTCGCAAGGACCCTGTTTCCTGATCGCAGACGATCTGCCGCATACCTAAGCTGGCTGGCCAGAGCACCATTCTGAGAGCTGCTCGTACTACCCACGTCATAGGGGACGTAGCCAAAATGGTTTGTCAACCGTTCCCATTGTCTCACAAACTGGTCAATGTAGTTGAGTATGTCTCGCCTGACCGTGGTGCTGCTCGAGTAGCGGTATGCCGCCGACATAGTATTGACCATATAACCGCCATGCCGCGGGTACATGCCGCCGGCGTTTTTTCCACCGGAGCCGCCGAACTGCCCTATCTGACCGTGTCTGCTGTATCGCAGGCCGGTGTCCCCAGGAAACCAGTCTGCATTCGTATCAAACCAGACGTGCTGTTCCCAGATGCCTTTGGCGAAGTTCTCGAGCGGGGCGTTGCTGGAAGATAGTGTGCCGAATTTCTCATAGAGAGGCTCGATGGAACCCCGAAACTCGTGCTTGGCCCAGTACTCGGGATCGGTCCAGATGTCATTGCCGTCGATATACTGTTCTTTGCGGAAGTCCCACCCGCAATGCTCACCCCAGGTGAACAAGCCAGACCACGGATCAGGCGTATTTTCGATGAACCACTTAAGAGATGCATCGGCGGCTTGCGCATAAGATTGGTCATTGGTCAGAGCCGAGAGTTTGTAGAGCATCTCATAGAGCGCCACATCTGTGCCGACATTACCGCCGCGGATCGTGATTTTATGGGCATAGTCGCTTCCCATAAACACGTTGGGGACCTGTGTGAATCGAGGTGGCCAATCAGACAGTTTGGACGACGCAGGTACTAATTCCGGAACCGAACCACGGCTCAGGGCCGTGGCGAACTGCGGGGTATGCTCGGTGCCGTATCGGTCTGTGCCGTACTGCAACATTGTTTCAGCAAAGTCTTTGACAGCTTTCAGATACGAATCAAACCTCCTACCGGAGCCACGGACAGATGTCCCGCTTTGATCCGCACGGTCATTTGCCTCCGGACCATGAGCACTTTGAGTATCACAATCAGCCTGTACGAAGCCGGTGCAAATGAAGCACACAAGTACAATTAAAATCATTATTCGCATTTTATCATTACCACTACTATTTCATTGTATTATGCTGTCGCTCGTTAATTGAGGGACTGTCATTGCGAGGCCCCCATCTTGCGTCGCGTTTGAAATTGGCTTTGATTGGGTTTGCTTTCCTTGACTCCGAATGCACAATATATTTTCATATACCTCTGTGTAATAGATGTTTACGTCCATTTT
>CAYNKI010000235.1:0-5883 GCA_964397675.1 uncultured Pirellulales bacterium | reverse complement strand
ATTTTGGGCCCATCGTTATTTACTTGAACCAACCGAATAGTTAATTTTTGGTCATTACTTTCCGGCCATGCTGTGTCATACCATGTTTCGTCTGTCACTCTAACATGATAGAGGGGGACAAAAAATCCAGACCATACCACGGCATGCCAATTCTGATGGATATGGCCTGCATAATTTGAATCTACATAGTCTCGATAGTCGTAAAGAAATTGTTTTATCTTGTTCATCTCGCTTTCAGAGAAAAGATATTGGTCTGCAAATTCAAATCCTGTGCGGAACATTCCGATATGCGTCATAATAACTATATTTTCCTTTTTGGGTTTTGAGCAATGCTCAATATCCTTTTTAAGCCATTGCCAGCTTCCGCCAGCATAGTCATGCAGTTCGCCGCCTTCATCTCTTATCTTTCGGGACACAAAATCCGCACATACAAAATGACAGCCTTTATAATCAAAGGAAAAATTCTGAAGATATTGTCCCTTTACAGGAATAGGTGTTTTTTGCCAATTACGGAAAGTGCCTGAAAGACTTTGAAACTGTTTTTCAAAGACATCTTGGAACTCTTTTTCACATCTGGTTTGGACTTCGTTATCGCCTATTACAGGAATATAAGGAATTCCCACATGATTGAGGCGGTCAAGCATTCCCTTTGCAATTTTCAGGTTTCTATTCTCTCTGGACCTACCCCATGCAATGTCTCCCAACACAAAGACTAATTCAATATCCTTATTAGTCTTGTTGCTGATTATCCAGTCAATCGCGGTCTCTAATTTTGCTTTGTGATCTGCATTTCCGTCGATATGGGGGTCGGCGAGAACGGCAAATGAAAAAGTCTCTCCATACGCACAAGAGGTAGCTATAATAACCAGGGCCGAGACTATTAAGAGATTTTTTATCAAAATATCAAAAGTCACAAGAGTAAGATTATTCTTTTTCCTTGGATTTCAGCAGTCCTTCAAAAAGTTTCTTACCGGTATCCATAAGCTCCTGTCCTTTTTCAGAAGCGGCTTTGCCTATGTCGATAGTTTTTTCCAAAGTGGACTGCATCGTATCAACCATATTTTTCGGCAGGACTCCCACACCTTGTTCGGCCACACCAGATGCAATGGCCAGCAAAATTCTGCTGGTCAACTCTGCCGTATCCAGCTTATTATCGCTTCCTAAATCGGTCATCTTAATAGGGGAAATCTCCAACGTCACGGTATCTGCTTTTCCCGGAACAGGTAGTAACTTAACCTTAACCGTTATGTCGGAAATCTCAAGATTATCGATATGTAGTTTCTTCCCAGAGGGCTCATCCTTAGTTTCTTGGCTTTTAGGTATTGCTGCAATTACATCCTGCAGGTTATTGCCGGAAACTCCTCGTTGTTCAATAGTGACTTCCATGCCATCGAGCCTGATCTCTCTTATATTGACTACGTCATTCAGAAGGGACTTCACATTAACTTCGATATTAGCGTTTCTCAGCTCAAGCAGTTTATCGTGTTGGTAACCAGGCGGATTCTTAATGATAAGATTTTGCATCGCGAGTTTACCGCCAATAATCGATAGATCTATGTCATCTATATCCACTCCAACGTTTAATGTTTTGGTCGCTGCGGTCTCAATACCTATTTTTACTGCCCGGTCGGCAAAAAGGTCAATGATTAACAAAACAGTAACAACTAAAAGTACAATTACTAACAAAAATATGCGCAAGGATTTGAGAGACTTTTTCATTTCTCGAGCCTTTCAAAATTCTTCTCATTTTTTTCTGAACTGTCTAATGGTCAGAATTCTACTGAACTTCGCCCTTTGCAGCAACCCAATAAATAACTTACAGGACAAAAACAGTATGGTTGAGTATTTCTGATGGTACAAGAAGAACTATAATGCCCAGGCATACTTAGCACCAAAGTTTCGGTAACTTTCGCCTTGGGCGGGCCGTTTTACCCACATATTTCATCGTTGCCATGATGAGACGGAAAAGAACCATCCCCAAAGCCTACGGCTTTGAGGCTGCCACCCAATGAAACTGAACAACGTGTGGCAGCCTCAAGCGAAAGCTTCCGCGAAGCGGAGTTCGAGCTTGGGGATGGCTATGTATTTCATATCCGGCTAAATACTTACTTCGCCTGGGAGTTTCTTATTACGGCGTCACCGCCCGGTTGTAGATGCGGACGTCATCAATCAGGCCGGACCAGAAGGAGCCCGGTTCAAGACCGCTTCCGGTGCCGATATATAGCCCTCCCCCTAAGCTTTTCAAAGCATTATGCGTGTCGGCAGCCACTTGCATGTCACCAACGTACAAAGACCGATTGGAGCCATCCCACACAAAACCTATGCGGTGCCACTGGCCGTCGGTGATGATAGTCTGGGAAATCAATGGACGGTCAGCTCTGGCAGGGCCTTTAAGTTCGGTCATTAAGCTACCTTCTGTTGGCTCGGCAGACAGCCAATTCACTCCATAAGGATAACCTGCCTGGGATATTACTACTTGCCCTGGTGCACCGCCCTTGATCCAGGCAAAGACGCTGAATGGCCCGTCCGCAGGCTTCAACACAAATGGCGTGCTAACATAATCATCAATCCCATCGAATTGAAGCGCGCCGGCTACTTTCCCACCTGTTGGCTGCCAGAGCGGTCCTCCAGTGAGGATGCCGTTATTGTTCCAGACACCTTCGTAGGCGATGCTGCCTTCTGTCTCGTCCAGCTTCCAGTATGCAGCCAATTCAACCGGAAGAATTTCCTCAAACAAATGCTCAGCAAGAACAATCAGGTCTTGGACATCGACAATGCCATCGCCGAAGAGTGGCGGAGCAATGTCACACAAAGCGTAATTCTCCCCCCAATGTTCAACCATGATGCACATATCAGCGCAGTCAACGATTTCATCACCGTTAAAGTCAGCTGTTGGTATTGTCAGCGTCAAAGGAACAAACTCATGTGTTATTGACGTTGGTGAATCGACATGCCAAAGCCTAAAACCCAGAGGACGTCCGTCGGTATTCCTGCACGTAGTTTCGCCAGTTACCAGTTGAATGCCCTTGTACTCATTGATGATTAACTGGTGTCTGTGACCGGAAAGGACGGCAACAACTCCAGAGTCCTCAAACAGGTCCAACAGCTCGCTCCTCTTGGCCGGAGGCAGGTTGTAGTATTCCTCGCCCTCGTTAGGTTCTCTCAGATATAAAGGATAGTGTTGCACTATAAAGACAGGACTGTTCTTATCACGGGCAGCGGACAGTGTCTGCCGCAGCCAGGAATCCTGTTTTTCTGACTCACCCGCAACAGGTGCTTTCCAAAGCTGTGTGTTCGTAATTACAAAGGTGTAGCCTTTGTGCTCGAAAGAAAAATAGTCATCGCCTATGGCCTGGCGATAGCGATTCAAAGATGCAACCGTTGGTTCATTGCCAACATCGTGATTTCCCGCGGCGCAGTAAGAGGGCACGGTTAGCCCACTTCTGATTTGGAGGAAATCGGCAACGGAAGTGTCGTTGAAGTTGTCAACTAGGTCACCGCAGATGACTACAAGATCCGGCTTCAAAGCGTTAATTAATCTTACAGCCTTCTTGAATGAGTTTATGTCGTTCTGATAGCCGAAACCCCAGCCCAGTTGTGTGTCACAGACCTGCACAAACGTGAAGGCCTCTGTCGTGGGGCTCTCGCCTGAGAACACCTGGCCGGGCAATGAAAGCGCTATCATCCCCAGGATAGCGCCGACGAGGACAGTATTGTAGCTAAGGTTCTTCTTCACCATCATATTAACCTCCAATTAGAGAGTTCACCAAACTTTCAAGAAGCGTTTATATTCAGGCCGTCCCTGCGTCTTCTTGTCTTGCCTCTGCGACTCTCGTCGCAAGACGAGGCAGCAGGCGAAGACAAGAGCCGGGGCACCCTTACCGGCCACGGGCCATCCCCAAGCTTGTACCCGCGAAAGCGAGTGCTGCGCTTGAGGCTGCCAATCGCCGTTTATTTTGAGAAAATTCTGCTGATTGACTGCCATTTGTAGTCTATCCTCCAAGAATCCGCTACATTTGCGCATCTCCATTTTAACATCCTCTGAACCAATCGTCAAAAAGAAAATTCGATTTTTTTCAAGCCCGAACATCTAAGAGCTGCCAAAAATCCTATGAAATATGCAGGCTAAGCACGCTCGCGAAGGATTTTTGCACCGACCAGGTTCAACCTTTCCTCGATTCTTTCGTAGCCGCGATCGATGTGATAGACCCTGTTGACGGTTGTGGTTCCTTCTGCCGCCAAACCGGCCAGCACCAAAGCTGCCGAGGCCCGCAAGTCAGAAGCCATTACCGGAGCAGCGATTAATTTTTTTACGCCGGATACAATCACAACCGGCCCTTCCTTACGCAGATTGGCTGCCATCCGATTTAGCTCGGCAACGTGCATAAATCTATCGGGAAAAACCTTTTCGATTATGATGCTATTGCCCTGAGCAAGTGACAAAAGGACCATAAATTGAGCCTGCAAATCGGTGGGAAAACCCGGATAAGGCTGGGTGGTAATATCGGCAGGTTTTATAGGGCCGTCGTAGGCAACCACACAACCATTGTCTTGTGGCTCAACCGTTACGCCGATATTCCTTAACTTATCCACAACAGCCATCATGTCACTGAATCGGCAGTTCTTCAGTCGCAGCTCGCTCGCGGTTATAGCAGCGGCGACCATAAAGGTTCCAGCCTCAATTCTGTCCGGGATCACCTCAAATTCGACCGGCTGCAACTGTTTGACTCCTTCAATAATAAGCCGTGGCGAGCCGATACCGCTTATCTTAGCACCCATTTTATTTAGGCAGTTTGCCAGCACAGTAATTTCCGGCTCACAAGCTGCCGATTCAATTACGGTTCGACCCTTGGCCAGCGTTGCAGCCATTAGTACATTTGCAGTTCCCAGAACGGTTGAGCCGAATGGTCCTCCGAGGAAAATCTCTTTGCCGGTCAATCCATTCGGCGCCTCTGCTACGACATAGCCATTCTTGAGATAGAGCCGTGCACCAAGCTCCCGCAGACCCCTTATGTGGATGTCGATGGGCCTGTAACCAATCGCACATCCTCCAGGCATCGAAACCTTTGCCCTGCCACAGCGAGCAAGTAGTGGGCCGAGAATACAAATACTGGCTCGCATCCTGCTGACAATATCGTATTCACCGACCGGATTATCAATCTCCGTTGAATCTATGTACAGATGGCTCTTTTGGTTTGTCACCCCGCTGCGAGGGTGCCCTCTGGTCACTCGACAGCCCAGACGCTGGAGCAATTGGCTAAAAACTGAGATATCAGAGAGATTAGGCACTGCCGAAATAGACGATTTGCCGCCGGCTAAAATCGCAGCAGCCATTATGGGCAGCGTTGCGTTTTTGGAGCCATTTACTTCGATGCTGCCGGAAAGTCGCACAGGTCCTTTAATGCGAAATACATCCATAATCCACTTGCTATTTCCAATTTAATTTTGCATATTGGCAATTATAAAATATTAAATAGTCAATAACAAATAGTCAATGGTAAAGCAATTCGTTAGTTTTATAAGCATAGAAGACATTATTTGTCTGCTCGGCCTAATCTTATTAGCTTCTTGGCTGCTAAGAACATCTCTGGGCAGAAAGTCGTTAGCCGTTTCAGCACCTCGCCGAAATAATATGCCTATTTATCTGCCGTTTATTCCACTGTTTATATGGTTTGGGCCTATCCCAATTGTGATACATATTGTAGAAGGACTGACGGCTGATTTAAGAGATTGGCAAAGTATTTATATTGACCACCTCATTTTCTGTATAGGCGCAATAATTACAATTGCAGTAATTATCTTTTTAGCCAGGGCCACTTTTGCTCGCAGATTAAAGGGCTTCGGCCTAAATGCAAAGACAATCCATAAAGATTTTTTAGCGGC
>CAYNKI010000234.1:0-5906 GCA_964397675.1 uncultured Pirellulales bacterium | reverse complement strand
AGAAAACACAATGCAGCTACAGTGACGCAGAACATAAAGAGCATGGGGATTTTAACAAACCCATTCTTTTTGCCGAGCTTCGCCAGCCAAACGGTAACGGCCAACAGTGCCAGAGACGCAAGTAGCTGATTGGCCGAACCAAAGAGCGGCCACAGCTTGCTCTGTGTCCCCGAGAATGTTAGGAACGCCGCGAGAGCAATCGTCACTAAGGTCCCGATGTAACGGTTGCTGCTGAGTACTGTCTGTTTGCCTATGCCTTCAAAGAACTCCTGGAACATGAACCGTCCTAAGCGGGTGGCGGTATCCAGGGTGGTCAGCGCGAATGCCGATATCGCAAGGGCCGCAAACGTGGCGCCGGCCTTCTCAGGTACTCCCAGATGGGCCACAAAGTTGCCGATACCACTTGAGAATACGCCAATAGCACCTCCTCCCCCAGGCGCCATCAGCTCGTCATATTTACCTCGCAGAATTGTGGTGGCGGTAATCAGTGCGATCACGGCCAGGAGCCCCTCGATGAGCATGCTGCCATAAGCAATGGGCTTGGCATCCGTTTCTTTATTAAGTTGCTTTGCGGTCGTTCCAGCCGAGACCAAGGAATGGAATCCGGATATGGCACCACATGCTACTGTCACGAAAAGAATTGGGAAAAGCAATCCCACGCCTTCAACATTAAACGCAGTGAAAGCAGGAAACTCCATTTTGGGCTTGGCTGCAAAGATCCCAACAACGCCTGCAATCAGGATAGCATATAAAAGAAACGAGCACAGATAGTCCCTCGGCTGCAAAAGGACCCAGACCGGTGCAACCGCAGCAAAAAAAACATAAATGAACAGGATTACCTTCCAGAGATTGTAGGCGTGCATCGGGTCGCTCGATAATATGATAGGAAACCGCAATCCCAGGGCGATACAACCTGTCAGCAACGCCACACCTATAATGGATGACAACCATAGAGGCGCCTTCAGCCGATACACGCTCATCCCAAATAGAATCGCAACGACAATAAATAAGAGTGAAGAGGTCGCCGTGGCCGGTTCCTTAACAAACACGTTGGCAACCGCGTGTGCGAACACGGCAATGACCAGAACTACCAGAGACCACGCAAAGGCCAAGAACAGCCTTTTGCCGGCCTTGCCAATATGTTCTTCAATAACCTCTCCGATGGTCTTTCCACCGTGTCGTATGGAAGCCGCCAAGGAAGAGTAATCGTGGACACCGCCCAAGAAGATGCTTCCAATCAGAATCCACAGCAGCACGGGAATCCATCCAAAGACAGCAGCGACAATTGGCCCAATGATGGGAGCGGCACCCGCAATGGAGGCAAAGTGATGTCCCATCAATATCGGGGCCTTGGTTGGGACGTAGTCTACACCATCTTGTTTAGTATGTGCTGGAGTTGCGCGCTTGGGGTCAAGTTCCAACTTTTGGGCTACATATCGGCCATAAAAAACATAGCCAATCAATAGTGAAACGATTGCTACAACTATCAATAACGTAGCTGACATATTCTATCCCTTTATTGTTGATATAAACCTACAATTTGTGTCCTGAGAGTATATAATAAATTGATTATTTGCTTTTACTGTCATCCTGAGCCCCCGTTCTTGCTTTCGCAAGAAAGCATGGGGGCGAAGGATCTGGCCTTGGCCCAAAATTGAGATTCTTCGCTACACTTCGTTCCGCTCAGAATGACAATTGATCATATTGTTCAAGAGACTTTTAGAGTCAGGCTCTATTCGATTGTCAAGGTCACTTTGCCCAATGGTCCGCAGTCACCTAAATAATCCCCCTTTATCTCGTCGCCTTTGACCTTGTAAGCCGGAGCCGCCGTGCCAGTGACGACAACCATACCGGGCTGTAATTTACCGCCAAGCTTCACTACGTGGTTGGCAAGCCAAAGCAGAGAATTCCAGGGACTGCCCATGACGTTAGTTGAAGGACTGTCTGTAATAACCTTGCCGTTTTTGATCAGCTTGAGTGTGATTTTATCGACATCCACCTTGCCTGGTTCCATGGCAGGTCCAAGTACAAAGAAGTGGGCGCCAGCACCGCTTGCAATCGCGTCCTGGGGTGTGGGTTTGGTTTGGCCTTCAACAAACCGAGAGTCTCCAAGATCGAAGGCAGTGTGTACCCACTTGACGTAATCCTTTATCTCTGTAACGTCCTTGATTGGGCGATCGATGCGTTTGCTTAGGGTAAAGGCTATTTCCGTCTCGATCAAGAGCCCCATGAACGCATGGGCTGGCAGCTTCGAACCACTCGGCACACGTTGCAGCAGGAAGAGAGGTCCGCTTGCCGGCCCATCCATATCAAATTGCTGCTGCGCTGCCTTGCTTGCATAAGCGACCTTGTAACCTATGACCGGTCCGAGCGTCTTACTGACTTTTCTTGCCAGAGCCGCCTGAATCTTGTAGGCCTCGTCAATGGAGAACGAACCGTATGTCTTGGTTAGGCATGGAAGCTGTGTCTGCGACTTGCGTCCGGTCAACATTTCCTTGATCATCTTGCCAACATTAACCTTATCTTTGGCAAGCACCTGATGTGCCATTCCTGCAATTAAGAAAGTGGTTAGAACCATCAGGAAAAGTTTAGAGCAAATAGAAATTCTCGCTTGTCTCATTTGGTCACCTCCTAATATGACCCGCCTATGGCGGACTTTCAAATTTGTGACAGTTACTTATTTCCTTTGATTACTTGTGTGAATAAGTATTACGCCGGTTGGTGAGAATGTAAAGTCTTTTTTCTTTCAACAATAGACTTTTCTGTAGTTCATGTTAGAATTTCAGCAGTTTAAATAGATGCCACTTTTCTGGGAATGCGTTGAGAGCTTAAATGACAAATAAGACTAAAGCGGGGCCAAAGAGCTTCTTGATGGTGCTAATATGGCTATCGGCATACTAAAAGTTGCAACCTGCCAATTTGCGGTGGGAAGGATTATTAGGCGGAACTCTCAGCAAATCTGCGAATTTCTGCACCAGGCAAGCAAGGCAGGTGCTGATATCGTTCATTTCTCCGAATGTGCACTGAGCGGCTACGTGGGGACGGATTTTCCTAATTTCGATGGCTATGATTGGGAACTGCTTAAAGAAGAAATTAAAAAGATTATGGCTCTTGCCAGCCAGCTCCGCATCTGGGTTGTTCTGGGAAGTACGCATAGATTGACCGAACCGAACAAACCACATAACAGCCTATACCTTGTAAATCCTAACGGTAAGATCATAGATCGCTATGACAAGAGATTTTGTCTTAAAGGAGAATTGCGACGCTATACGCCTGGCAATAGATTCGTGAATTTTACAATCAATGGCGTAAAGTGCTCGCTGCTTATATGCTTCGATTTGCGGTTCCCAGAGATTTATCGAGAATTGTATAAGCAAAAAGTTAATTGTGTTTTCCAGTCGTTTTACAATGCTCGGCAGAAAGGGCCAAGCGTACACACTCACATTATGCGGCAGACAATGCAATGCCGGGCAGCGACGAACCATTTCTGGGTAAGCATGTCAAATTCGAGCGGCTATTATTCGCCGTATCCATCGTGCATAATTACCCCGGACGGCAAAATCGTTCGCCAGCTCAGAGCGAATCGGCCTGGCATGTTGGTCAGTACAGTTGACCTAAGCAAGAAATTTTACGACCCGATGGCTGAATTTAGAGATATGGTGATTGCCGGGGCTCTTAGTAATGGATTAAGTAAAGTTAATGACCCACGCTCCAGAAACAGAACAAGTCTTTAAATATAAGTCACGTTCTGGCACAAAAAGCTTGGTTATTATGAAGTATATGGCGACATATATGGTGCAATAGCGAGAGAAAAACGTATGAAGAAATGGAATAGAGAATGGAAGACCAATCTGATTGAGAAAGCGAACCCGAATTGGGAGGATTTGTGTTGCAATCTAACTAATTGAATAGATTCCCGCCTGCGCGGGAATGACAGACGGAGAGCATATATGAGAAATAATACTATTACTAAGCCGAAAGGTTTTTTATCGGCGGGTGTACACTGTGGGATTAAGAAATCAGGTAAGTTGGATTTAGCGCTGCTTGTTTGTCCAACCGGTGCAAAAGCGGCGGCAGTCTTTACAACTAATAAAATCGTATCAGCAGCGGTGCAGGTGAGCAAAAAGCACATAAAAAGCCCCAAAATCTACGGGGTGGCGGTCAATTCCGGCAACGCTAATGCCTGCACAGGCCAGAAAGGAATCAAAAACGCAATTAACATGTGCTCTGAAACAGCGTCGCTCGTCGCTCGTCGCTCGTCGCTCGGGTCATGGGGTACTATTCATGGGCCTCGAAATTTTCTCGTTGCCTCGACCGGCATTATCGGAGAGCAGTTGCCGATTAGCAAAATCATTGTTGGCGTTTCAAAAGCCGCGGCGAAGCTGTCTGCTTCTGCTTCAGCAGGCTTGGATTTTGCCAAAGCCATAATGACAACCGACACCAAGCCCAAACAGGCTTTTCGCCATGTGAACCTCGAGCCACGAGTCACGAGTCACGAGTCACGAATTACAATAGCTGGTGCAGTCAAAGGGGCCGGTATGATTGCTCCGAATATGGCAACCACGCTTTGTTTTATTACGACCGATGTAGCTATAAGCAAAGCTTTGTTAGCAAGAGCGCTGAAAACTTCAATTGGCAATTCATTAAACAAACTGACCGTTGATGGCCATCAAAGCACCAATGATACCGCGATAATTCTTGCCTCCGGATTAGCAGGCAACCGCCCGATAGTGACCCAGTGTCCGCGTTACAAAAAATTCACGAGGCTATTGATGGAATTGTGCGATGATTTAGCCAGACAGATGGCACTCGATGCTGAAGGTGCGACACGGATATTTAAAGTTGTAGTCAAGGGCGCAGCTACAAAAATCGATGCGGCAAAGGCTGCCAGAGCAATAGCTGATTATGACTTGGTAAAGTGCGCCGTCCATGGCGGAGACCCCAATTGGGGTAGAATTATCTGTGCCGTCGGTTCAGCTGGAGTCGAGTTAAATCCGAATAGGCTCACTTGCAAAATCGGGCCAATAACTGTTTTTAGGAACGGCGTTCCAAAAAAATTTATCACTAAAAAGGCAAGTAAGGTTATTTCACAAACCGAGCACACCATAACGGTAGACCTGGGTACAGGAAATGCAAGTGATTTCTGCTACGGCTGTGATTTAAGCACGAAATACGTAACGATCAACGCAAAGTATCACACCTAACACTTGAAAAGCAATTCTATTTAGTTAAACTATGGCAATTTTGTAAGTAAATCAGAAAGGAGCGAAAAAGTGAGAATTCTTAAGAGTATTGTTACAATAATGTTGCCGGTGTTTGCTTTTAATGCAGCAGCAGTTGCAGAAGAAGGGTCTGAACTCGTCTCGGCGCTCGTCACGGCGGAGCGTGCCGTAGCCGGGAAGGCCGAGGCCGTAGCGGGATTAGCTGAGATTGTCACTACCCCAGCGAGCTGGGCAATCGCAATCGCATCAATAGGAGCGCTGTTGGCGCTGGGCTTTGCGCTATTTTTCTACAAAAAGGTAATGGCTGCACCGCCGGGAAATGAAAAAATGGTGGAAATTGCCGGCCACATCCGTGAAGGTGCCTACGCTTATTTGTTCAGGCAATACAGTGTGGTATCGTTGGTTTTTTTTATTCTTTTGATTATCCTGGCAGCCCTTGCTTACGTTGGTGTTCAGAACCCGTTTGTTCCGGTGGCATTTCTGACCGCTGGTTTCTTCAGCGCACTTTCCGGCTTCTTGGGCATGAAAACCGCGACCAGCGCTTCTAACCGAACTGCCCAGGGTGCGAGCGTCAGTTTGAATAGCGGCCTGCAGGTTGCTTTCCGCAGCGGTGCGGTTATGGGCCTGGTGGTCGTCGGCTTCGGCCTGCTTAACATCACGATCTGGTATCTGATTTTGGATAAG
>CAYNKI010000233.1:0-5994 GCA_964397675.1 uncultured Pirellulales bacterium | reverse complement strand
GCATTGAGATGATGGAAATAACTACAAGGAGTTCGATTAGCGTGAAACCCCGCTTTTGTGCTTTACCTACCCGCAAATGTGTTTCTCGAGCACAGATTTCTCTATCCTCCAACCAGCCCGGGGTAGTTTTCTGCGCTCATTAAGCGCTTTTATTTATTCTACTCTATTATATACGTTATTTGTTCTTTGTCAAGCCAGTAATTTCAATAATTATTCAAAAAATTGTGGATTTTTTTTCAGAACACGATTTTTAGAGCCTCAGCACAGATTCTTGGCAGTTGGAATAGCTATCTGTGATAACCGCCAAGAGTGAGCGCGGGGCTTTAATTACCTCCCCGGGCCCTCGCGCCACTCTGGCTAGCGCCCGCCGGCGTCTCTGCCGGCCAAGCGATTTTTATCACAAAATCCGCATCATAAGATATACCAAGTCAAATCCTGGATAAGTCGTCTTTAATATCCGTATAAAATAATGAATATCAATATTCGATATTCATTTTCCTTCAGAGCATCGTGGTTGACATCACCATGGCGGCCAGCCGCTCTTGCTCGCAAACGGCGTTCCACCATAAGCACCCATGTTTACTCTGCCTCCGTGAGGCATCCGCTCACGTCCAAAGTACACGCTGGGATCACCAGCATCGATACAAGGACTTGTGATTGTATCAGTTATCCATGTACCATCTATTGGCGAATATCTGCCGTATCTGGACCGCAAATGAAAGTCACCATTCTCAGCATCGACAAATGAGGGATTAGTATTTATATTGCCCTCACCTTCTAAAACGGCGTCCAGTCGTTCGACACAACTATAGCGAACTCGTGATTGGAATAAATCACCACTTTTGTTGTCCCAAAGGATGGAATTGGTTATAATAGGGTCGGCTCCACCATAAGCAGCAATCGCAAACTCGTTTTTAACTATGGTTAAATTAGTCAGCATGGGTGAGGCGCTTTGGCAGAAAATAGCTCCTTCGCCGCAGTTGGTGATGACGAAGTTACGTAATATACTCCTTGAGCTCTCAGCACCATAAAAGGAAAACGCATAGCCGCCCGGGGCCGTAACTGTAGCTGCATGGTCAGCGCTCTGTAGTGTTATCGCTCTGTTGTCGAAAGTAACTTCTTCTCTATAAGTCCCCGGCCATACCAAAACAATATCATCGTCAATAGTCTCGTCCACTGCCCTTTGGATAGTTGCAAATGCTTTCTCTCTGCTAAGCCCATCGTTAAAGTCGTTACCATCTGTACCATCAACATGAAAAATCAGAGGACCGACGCTTTTGCTTGCCTCGCTGGTTCCTCCATAGGCACCTATATTGATGCGCTTGCCATTCGGTCGTAGTTCAGGGCCAATTGGATCTTTGGGATCGCCGGCATCGATGCAAGGGCTATGATTGTTGTCCATTACCCATTCATTATTGTGTGGCTCATAGCGGCCAAGGAATGACTTTAGATGATAGTCACCTAATACTGCTGATGCGAATAGAGGAGGTGTATCGATGTTACTTTGACCTGGATAACCACCTTCGATATTTGAATAGAGAACGGGGCTGCTCTGGGTCGAATCAAGTAGCGAGATAGCTGCGCCATCGTTATACCAAACAATACTATTTCTGATCACAATGTCGCTGCCAGCTGAGTGAATCCCACCCCCATTTAAAAATGTCATCTGGAGTTCTGACAGCATGTTGTTGGTAACGGTACAATTTGTCACGCGCACATAGGCTAGCGAGCTCACAAAGATGCCACCACCAGCCTCAGCGGTGTTGTTCGAGATGATGCATCGCTCCAATTCAACGCGCGTGGAAGAGCCTCCACAGTAGATACCGCCGCCCTCGATGTGTCCCGGTGCACTGTTAAAAGAAATGTCACAATTAGCTAACTTAGCACTGCTTTGCCAACAGTATACACCTGCTCCCTGACTGTTGTGATAACCAACATTATTTTTGATTATACAGTTGATAATGTTGGGGTCAGAGTCTCTGATAATGCCGATGCCGGCTCCATATCCTCCGGATTCGGCTGGTCCTAAACCTCCAGCATTGCACCGTTCGATCGTACAATCAATGATCGTAGGCGCACCGCCCACGCATCCGATGCCGCCTCCCAGCTCTGCGGCACATTGTTTTATGACACAGTCAATAATGCTTGGACTGCTGAACTCGCAGTATACACCACCACCAACCGGATGTGTAGGACTTGATATCCAATACACATCATCCGGCGGAATCTCGGAACCCGTTACTTGAGCCCCGATAATCGTGAAACCACGTAAAACAGAGTCCGCTCCCTCTTTTCGATGGAAGTAGAAGCCTCTGTGGCTCTGGTCTGCACAGTTAATGATCGTCTGCTCCGGCCCATACATGCTGCGTACGGTAATCGCCTTAGCCTGAAAGTCAATATCCCGATTGCCATCACCGCTGTAGGTGCCTGGAGAAACCTCCACGATGTCACCGTCTGACGCAGAATCAATCGCATCCTGAATCGTTGCAAAGTCCTGGGGTACGTGAATCGTTACGGGGGACGAGTCCAGACGCACTACGAGATTATCAATCAGCACCTCAGTCCCGAAGAAGATGATATAACATGTACCCCGGGTCGACTCGATTGGTATGTTATTGCTTCCTATTTCCAGTTCCTCTAAGCTTGACCAGTTGATACCATCGGGTGAAAAAGAGTATAGCAAATAGCCCGATAGTGACGATACCACCTCGGTGCTGTATCGGAATCGAACGTCAATGTATAGGTTTCCTCTAACTGTCGCCTTTGGTGGTACTTGGTCGATTGGGAAGCAATAGCCCAGATGAGCTGGCTGACTGTTATAGTCTCCCAACGCTAATTCTCTCTGTGTTTCCGTATCAAGATAGTACAGATACGGCTCCAATGGAGGAAATGCCCCTTGGGGCCAGAAAACGGAATGAAGGTAGCTATCTCCTCCGGCTTTGTTAGTGCTGAAGTCGTCACTGTATTTGTAAGTCCAATCTGCCTCGGCGAGGCTGGGGGACAAGCATGTTGCTGCACCCATCAAAATTATGACAGTAATCCAAAGCCAGCTTGTGCTTGGTAGTCTCATTTCTGTTGCCCCAGTTTGATTCGTGGGTGAGTAACTCCTCACCCGCGAATCAGTTGCTAAGACCAGCATTAGTTCTTAACTATTGATACTTCTTATGGTCTACCTAAGTGAACCCTCTACCAGCTGCACAAGCCACAACAGACCCTGGCTACTCTTAGGGGCCGTTCGTTGTCTTGCTTTGTCTGGATGTGAAAACTCCTCACTCACATCGTCGATGGACTGAAGATATGAGAACTTCATATTCCCCGCATTACCTTGGTCATTGAAGAAAGAGATTTCGTCAATGGCATCTGTTTCCAGATCGATTTTGTAGATGAGTCTGATATCTTTATAAACTAACTCTACCTGTGCAAAACGGCTATCTGGCATAAGTGTTGTCTCAAACCAAATATGTTGTTCGGCTGCATCGCGGCGCACCGTATCGATTGTGTGCAGACCCATCCAAGGTCTAATTAGCCCCTTGAAGAAGCTGCCGCCCCTATATGTCTCGAACTGGACAGATGGCGCCTGGTATATATAAGCTTCTTTGTATGTGTCAACTATCGTCAGGGATCCTACCCGCAGTTTCAGCCAGGGGCTGAATCGTCTGCTTGTGAGATAGACAAATGGTATTCTTCCCGTTCCTAAAACGTTCTTCCCGTTTATTTGACCAGTGATCCGAAAGTAAGTCCATCCGCGTTTATGCATAACATCACGGTTATCAACGATGTTGGCTGTAGCTGGCCAGTTACTCTGAAAGTAGTCCTCCTCTAAAACGTTGTAGTGACGGATAGCCCACTGTCGACCCGCCTGCCCAGAGTGTTCGGCGGGCAGGTTATCCTCTTTATCTTTGCTACGGGCAGCAATAACCAGTAGGCCATTACCTGAAGCCCGTATATGATCCATAGGCTGTGTATTTGCCCCGACCTGATAGAGAAAGTCAGTCAATTTAGGGGAGTCTGTGGGGACTTTTAGCACGCTAAGGTCGTTATTGAACATTCGGTGGTTGTTAATGTAGACCTTATTGTTGTGGTAGTAGTAATTTGCATGGTCGTTTTGCAGTATCTGACGGTATGACGCGTCACCGACCGTACCTGACTTCGCCCTTAGCATCATGGATTGTCCCGGACCTTGTGGAAAATAGTACCAACACTCTTCATTGCCGTTGCTGTTCTGGCCGAACTGGCTGATAATTTGTGAACTGGCTGGTGATGGGAGAGGAGCTTCAGCACTTTGCTTCCATGGTCCTGTGGTTGTAACTATCGTGCCAGCAGTCAATGCACCGGCTGCAGTCAACGATACAATTGCGGTTTTTGTGGTTGCTATACTTGCGATTCCGGCTAACAAGCCAACTTTGGTTGTAGCGGCCGTGATTGAAATTTGTGCCGCTGCGGCTTCATTTGGGGCTGTTATCTTGCCGAATAGTACCAGAGCAGCGAGCAAAGAGCTCTTGCCAAAGCCATTGCGCGAAAGCTCTCGCTGCAAGGCCTTTTTCGCACGTAAAAATAACATGCGCGTACTAAATTCGCTACAACCCATTGTCTCTGCGATATCCGAATACGCCATCTCATCGTAGCAGCGCATGACGAGCACGGCTTTGTGTCGCGTCCGCAGCTTCGCCATAGCCTCTGAGACGATTTGTTTCAATTCTTCGCTTACGAGTTTCTCTAGCCCCCCCTGCCGGTCTTTTATTGCGGGCTTCTTTGCCAGACTGTTGATTGCCAACTTCCGTTGGGTATGCTCAGTTCTGTAATAACGCCGCAACTTGTTAATGGCTATACCGTAGAGCCAGGGCCAGAATCGGTCTGTTCTTTTCAACTTACCTAATACCTTGCACATTTCAAACAAACTCTCCTGTACAATTTCTTGGGTTAGGTCCTCCCGTTGAGTGAGACGGTAGACATATACACGCAGGCGTTCTTTTGCCTGCTGAGCCAACTGATCAAGGCATTCTCTATCCCCGCGCTGAGCCCGCCCGACCAGTTCGCTCTGATCAATCTGATACAACTGCTGATTCATACAGGTCCACTGTTACTGCTTTCGCACAAACCATAACTATTATTAAGTGCCATTAATTATACCAAATATAACGCTTTTTCCATAATTTTACCAGCAAACCACCTCTTCTGGAACTTTAGTTTATTGTCGTGCTTTATCGGTCCTTCACCCATAGCTTACGCCTGTATGGTTGCTGTATGCAACTAATGGTTGCTGTATGCAACTATTGGTCAAGAATCCGCCCCGGCGGATAGCAACCCTTGCAAAAGCAGGAGGGTCCAGGGCAAAAAACTGGATTCCTGCTCCTTCGACCTTGCTCAGGATAGGTTTCGCGGGAATGACAAATACCCGTTTCCGCAACAGGTATTAACTATTTATGAAGAGCTCAGCATAGCTTTCGCAACAAAACTCTTGGAATGCGTGGGAAATTTTTCATTTGGTCCAACATCGAGTGTTAAAAACAAGATCTTGAAATCTTATAAGTTCTTAAGCCAGATAGAATTACAGCTAATATCAATTGTGAATTGCTGGTAGCTTGGAAAAACCCCTAAGTTTGAGTGTTTTCCCATTGACTTTTGTCTTTTATATGTCATATTATATGACATTATAAGGAGCCATCATGCAATTAGAAACGATCGAAAAAAGTAGCCTTGTTGAAGTGGTTGAGCAAAAAATTCTCAATCTCATTCGTAAGAATAACCTGTCTATTGGCGACAGCCTGCCTGCTGAACTCGAACTTACTGAAGGACTCGGTGTCAGCAGAAGTGTTGTGCGTGAAGCCCTTAGTCGCTTAAGGATGCTTGGACTGCTTGAGTCCAGGAAAAAACGCGGAATGGTCATCGCAGAGCCGGATGTATTCGGGGGTTGCAGCCAGATCTTAGATGCAGCTTTCCTTAATGAAAAGACACAGCGTGACCTCTGCGAGATGCGGCTTACCCTTGAATTGG
>CAYNKI010000232.1:0-6048 GCA_964397675.1 uncultured Pirellulales bacterium | reverse complement strand
CGTCCCGCTGGCCCGTGTCCACGTGCAGCAGACTCAAAACATGGCGGGTTCTCTGATATTCCCGCTCTGTATCCCAGTTTTTCACATCAAAACGTTTGGTATACATCAGAATTTTTGTGCTGTCATAGGACCATTTAATAACATAGACACGTTCATGCACACCGTCCTCTTTGGGGTACGTCGTAAAGATCGGCTTATAGCCTCCATGGATCGGATCCACCAGATAGGCGGTATGAATATCTTTGCCCTGGGTATCAAAGCGATCTCCGCGTGACAGGATCCATCGTCCGTCCCAGGACCACAGCAGAATATCGTTATTTAATTGCCTTTCTGTGGAAGCCGATGTTGCCTGGGTCAGATTTCGGGCCCCGGTGCCGTCCGGGCGTGCGATCCACACATCGTTCCGCTTCATGCCCCGCTCTGTGTGGGTCATTTCCTGGTTGCTGGTATAGGCAATCATCTCGTCATAGGCTCCGGGAGGGCGCCAGCAAGGCGTTGCGTTATTGATGGATTCGGCGCCGATCGAGGTCAGGAGCACCAGGTTACGGCCATCCGGATCTGTCACGGCAATATCATAATGCTCCGCGCTGGCCTCCGATCGAAAGGTTAGACGCGGTGGCAGGGTAAAGCTCCAGCGCAAATGTCGGTTTTGGCCACGCTCCGGTACCACATCCCATCGGGTTTTCGTATGCGTGTTATAAACCGTAACAAAGCGTCTTCTGGAAGGTCCTCTGCGGGTCTTGAATGCAACATATCGGTCGTCCGGTGACCAAAGCGGCCCCTCATCATAATCTAAATTAAATTGCGGATAAGGTGCTGAAGCCATATCTGTCTTTTTTGTCTTCAGATCATAGACGTAAGCTCTCGACTGGCTTTCCGATGATGAAGAATTCGCATATAGATACGCCACTTTATCTCCCGCCCAGGACCATTCAGCATAATATGGATAACCGATCGGTGAAATCGCTTCTGCATTCGATCCATCACTTTCCGCGATAAATAATTGTCGCTGGGTTTCAGTATGCTTGACCTGATAGAGTATCTTGTTGCCATGCGGCGCCCAAGCGATAGCAATCGACTTGCCGTCATCGGTCAGGGGAACAAGCTTGACACCTTCGGCGGTAAATTCTGCCCGGCTCGTCATTGAGAACAGGAACATAAACAGACCCGTTAGAAAAAATGCTTTTCTTTGTTGTAGGTGATTATTCATCATGCTCCAATACTCCTTCTTAGCTCCTTCTTAGCTCCTTCATATGGCCGTATTACAAATCATTATTGCTATTTACGAATCCTCTAATGACCTTATACAAAAACAAAAAAACCGTTGAGTAAGAGTGCTTTATTACTCAACGGTGTATATTTTAGCTGCCAAAACTTGATGTGTCACTACTTTTTTGGTTCCTAATCATCGTCCTCATCATTGTTGTCTCGTTTACCTTTTTCAATTTCTTCCTCAACACGGCGACCATCCGGAGTGAGAAGCAGCTCATGTCGACGGTTGCCTTTGCGGAACTTGACCTCGTAAAGAATCATCGTCTTTTTCTCAAAGGCCAACTGGGCGTTTTTACCTGCGGCCTTCTTTGCTGCCTTCAACGCCGCTGTCGGGACTTTGTCGGTGTCCATCTGTTCCTCGATTTCCACCAGGTCGCCGGTCGTTGTGACCAGCACATCCATGTTTGCGCCCGAAGGAGCCTTCCACGAGCCCTCGTAGAAGGTGCTGCCGTGCTCGACTTCTTCGGCGAACTCATAAATCTCAGCGCCGGCAGCCAGCTTCTTAAGCGCCGCAAGGGCAGCCGCTGGGACATCCGCTTCAGTTACCTTGCGTTCGATTTCGCCCGCCTTGGACGCTTGGACGCGGGACGTCCGCCTGCTTTTTCTCTTGCTATTTTGCTCGGATGCTGCTACGCATAACATAACACCAATCAAAACCATAAAAGCAACCAGTTTCCAGTGCTTCTTTACCATTTCTAAATCTCCTTATAAACAAGTACCAATAATTCTGTAGCCTGCCACCGTGGATAGACCGTCCTATATAGGAATTGTCAATGACGATACTACTAAACTAAAAATGAGAATATGGTGAGAAAAACAGTTTTTTTGAATTTTTTTGTCCTCTGTAATTTCTTTATGCTATTTGACTTAATCTCAAAAGAAAAGAAAGTAAAGAATTTTAACCAGACTATAGTGTCACCCTGATGGAAATCGAGGCTGCTAATCACAAGGCTAAGGCATCGGGCTGAATTTTGAATAAACGCTCATCTTGCGATATTTTCAAATTGTCTTTTCGAGTTGACACGGTTCACGGCCTTTAGTAAAATTTTACCTCTATCTGGAAACGGCAGATTACACTGGGTAAGCGTGGAGGACGATGTAGCCTTATACATTTAGTTGAGCATCTTAAGCAGGTTGACCAAGGAAAAGGAAGTTTTTCGGGCTGATTTTTATACCGCAGGAAAGGAACGAAGTTAACTTATGCGATTGATATTACTTGATAGTCCCGAAGAGGTCAGAGCCAACTTTTACCCTTTGACGTTGAGTCGTCCTGTGTGGGAGCTTCGATGTGGCTTCACTACGCTTGGAGAAAAACTTATCGCCAAAGTTGGGACGATTAACATAGCCTATTTTGTGTCTGATTACATGGCTGATGCCTATCGGGCGAAAGTAGAGCGCCCGGTCAACGACCTGTCCGTTCTGGACGGTGAGGACCTGCTTATCGTGGACCCGCGGGTTAAGCCGGGCAGCTTCAATGTGTCGGCCAAGGGGCCGAGCGAAGTCGGACTGGATGAAAAAGGCAGTCTGCTGTATGCCCGCATCGCCAAAGCCGACCTCGCCAAGCTTCCGACAGACGACATCGGAAAGTTCATAACGGCGGCCAAGGCAAATCTGCCCAATGTCAGGTCCGCATTGCCAACGTGGCAATACATCTGGGAGTTAATCCTGGCCAATCCCGAGCAGATAAAGGCTGACTTTGCGGCAGCGGGGCGAAACGGCATCGAGGGGACGGTGGAAGAGCCGAGCACCATTCGCGGCAGCTGCAAGGACATCTATATCGCTCCGGGCGTGAGGGTGCATCCGATGGTAGTCATCGACGCTGACAACGGACCGGTCTATATCGACGAGGGGGCAGAGATCCGTCCTTTCAGTCATATTGAAGGGCCTTGTTACATTGGGAAGGAATCGGTCCTGCTCGGAGCAAAGTGCCGCGCGGGTAATTCAATCGGGCCGGTCTGTCGGATTGGTGGTGAGGTGGAAGAGTCGATTATCCAGGGATACTCGAATAAGTATCACGACGGTTTTCTCGGACACGCATACGTTGGCGAGTGGGTCAATCTTGGAGCGCTAACGACCAATAGCGACCTTAAGAACGACTATTCCACCGTCTCGGTAATACTGGACGGGCGCAAGGCGATCGATACCGGCTTGACCAAAGTCGGCTCTGTCATTGGAGACCACGTTAAGACATCGATAGGGACGCTGTTGAATACCGGTGCTTATGTCGGGGCGATGGCTCTGATTGTGGCCACAGGTAAGCCATTGCCGAAGTTTATACCATCGTTTGCGTGGTTCGTTGAGGGTGTGGTGACGAAAGGATTCGGCAAAAAAAATTTGTATGAATCAGCCAAGGTGACGATGAGCCGGCGCCAATGCCAATGGACTGCGGCCGAGCAAACTATGTGGGACGCTGTTTTTGAAATGACAGCACCAGTGAGAAATAAGGCCATTAAAAAGGGCCGAATAGCAATGTTAACTCGATAAAAACAAACATGTCCTGAGCGTAGTCGAAGGATAGGAAATCATCGATGGCAACAATAGAAGAACGTGTTAAGGCAGTAACCGCAAGGGTTCTGAAACTTGAACCAGACCAAATCAAACCTGAGCACAGTTTCACCGTTGACCTGGGAGCTGAGAGTGTGCAGTCCATCGAGCTGGCAGCTATGTTTGAGCAAGAATTCGGTATCGAAATGGACGAAGACGCTGCGCTTTCGGTAGAAACCGTGGGCAAAGCGGTCGAATTCATTGCTGAGGTCTGCAGGCAGCAGGGCGTTGACCTCGAGCAGTAGTCTATGCCACAAAAGACGAAAGGACTTGAAATGGACAATGTAAAAAAACAGCATCCTCTGATTAACGCCAGTGAGCCAAATCTGCTGGAGGATATCTATCCGTATAGATTGCCGCCGCTGATTCGGTTTGAAGGTCCGGTGGTTGAATATATTGACGGTAAAGCGGTGGAGTTTGACTTCTCGGCGGTTAAGGATAGAAACATTTTGATCACCGACACGACTTTCCGTGACGGCCAACAGGCTCGCCCGCCCTATACTGTTGACCAGATGGTCCGCATCTACGACTATATGTCGCGTCTGGGCGGGCCCAACGGAGTGATACGGCAGACCGAGTTTTTCCTATATACCAAGAATGACCGTGAAACGCTTGACCGATGCCGGGCACTGGGGCATAAATATCCTGAGTGTACCGGCTGGATCCGAGCGGTCAAGGGGGACTTTCGACTGGTCAAAGAGGTTGGGTTAAAGGAAACCGGGATCCTGACAAGCTGCTCGGATTACCACATTTTCCAGAAGCTGAGGTTCCGCGACCGCGCCGAATGCATGAACAGCTATTGCGAGATTGTGGAGGCGGCCTTCGAGGCTGGTGTTCGTCCTCGCTGTCACCTCGAAGACTTGACCCGTGCGGATATCGATGGGTTCGTCCTTCCGTTCGTTGACCGGCTGATGGAAATGAGCAGTCAGGTGCCGGAGGAGCTCTCCGTCAAGATTCGTCTGTGTGATACAATGGGTTTTGGCATTAGCTATCCTGGCGCTGAGCTACCCAGAAGCATCCCGAAACTTATCTATAAGCTAAACCGCCAGTGCGGTGTGCCGAGTGACCGTCTGGAGTGGCACGGACACAACGACTTCCATAAGGTACATGTCAACGCCGCGACGGCCTGGCTTTACGGCTGCGATTTCGTAAATACAACGTTGTTCGGCTTCGGTGAACGCACAGGAAATCCGCCGCTCGAAGGTGCGATTTTCGAGTACATCGCGCTAAAAGGTGACCTGTGCGGGATTGATACCATGGCTATCACTGAATTGGCCGACTACATGCGCTCCATAGGTCTGCCCATTCCGGAGAGCTTCCCGTTCGTGGGTAAGGCGTTCAATACAACACGGGCGGGAATCCACGCCGACGGACTCCGTCGGGATGAGCAGATATACAACATTTTTGATACGGAAAAACTGCTCGGCCGACCCCCTCGTGTCGCCATCACCGATAAAAGCGGTACCGATGGTGTAGCTCACTGGGTCAATGAATTTTTCGGTCTCAAGGACCAAGACAGAATCAACAAGATTAAAATACATAAGCTCGCCCGCTGGGTCATCGACCAGTACGAGCAGCATGGTCGTCTTACCGCCATAAGTGACCAGGAGCTTGAGGCTAAGGTCAGAGAGTTTTTGCCCGAGTATTGGCAAAAGTACAAATCTGGGTAAAAAAACAAAGGTAGTTCGACTCTGAATGCTCGATCCTCGCAGTAAAAAAACCGAGTATCGGGTAACACACCCAACAATGAATCTCCCTGCAGCAAGCTGCAGGGTATCTAACTTCAATAAGGAATATGCTTGTTCTTCACCCTGTGGCAAGCCACAGGGAATTATCGAGTTAAATACCTGATCTTTAATCTTAATCTACATCATATTGCAGTTGTAATTACCGGGGCCTATCCCGATGTATATCTGGATAGGCCCCGAAATTATGCGACAACTACTACAACACTTAATGCATCTCAAAACGGCTTGTCAAATGGCTGAGTCCGGCCGGCAAGCCACGCAATCTGCTCTTGTGACAATACACGCTCGTAGATGCGGACATCATCAATCTGTCCCATGAAGTACCTGTCGTTCTGTGAGGAGCGGTAACCTATAGTGACATCCCAATCGGCGACGATATTGTACACATCCTGGTCTGTTGATTCCTGGGTGTCATCCTGACCGTTCAGGTAAATTCGCACGTCCGAGGATGAGTTTGTGGCGTTCTCTATTATTGTCGCCGCCA
>CAYNKI010000231.1:0-6051 GCA_964397675.1 uncultured Pirellulales bacterium | reverse complement strand
CTGTTACGGCTGCCAATCGACCTTATGCCCGATATTTCATACCCGACTATAAGCATTTCCTGTGCTTACGAAAACGCCGGCCCCGAGGAAATCGAGGAACTTATAACACGTCCGATTGAAGAGGCGATGAGCGCTGTGCCCGAAGTCGAAGAGGTAACATCCACTTCCGCCGAAGGCCAAAGCACCGTTCGGGTAACTTTCAACTGGGGAACCGACCTTGATGCCGCCGCAAATGATATCCGTGACCGTTTGGACCGCGTTATGCGGTATCGGTATCTTCCTGAGGAGGCCGACAGACCCACGCTTAGAAAATATGACCTGGCAAGCTTTCCAATATTGTATCTCGGTGCTTCCAGCAACCTCGATCCCGTACAGACCCGACAGATTATCGAAGACCAGGTGAAATATCGCCTCGAGCGAATACCTGGCGTGGCTGCCGTTGACATTAGAGGGGGACTTGAGCGCGAGATACATGTTAATCTCGACCCGGCCAAGATAAATGCGCTGGCCATACCGCTGGACAGAATCATCGAGCATATACGCCAGGCTAATGTAAACATTCCCGCCGGCAATATCGAAAGAGGAAATTTTGAGGTTATTGTCAGAACACCGGGCGAATACACCGACCTGCGGCAGCTACAGGATACTGTGATTGCGATTCGCCAGGGCGTGCCTATACAGTTGAGAGAAATCGCTACCGTAGAGGATTCCTGGCGGAAGATCACGAGGATTGTCCGAGTCAACGGCCAGCCGGGGATATCGCTATACATCAATAAACAGTCAGGAAAAAACACGGTGGAGGTGGCACGCGGCGCACTTAAGGAGCTCGAGCGCATCAATCGTGACATACCACAGATCAAAATCATACCTACTATTGATACCTCCGATTATATTCAGCGTTCCATCAAGAATGTGGGCTTTTCTGCGATTTTTGGAGGAATCCTGGCTGTAATCGTACTGCTTGTGTTTCTACGCAACCTGCGAAGTACTATAATTATTTCCACTGCCATTCCGATCTCAATCATTGCAACTTTTGCCTTGTTGTATTTTAGCAATTTCACCCTTAATATTATGACCCTGGGAGGCCTGGCTCTTGGGGTCGGGATGCTCGTTGATAATGCAATAGTCGTACTGGAAAACATCTTCCGTCTCCGGGAATCAGGTAACACCGACAGTCGGGGACACTCGACGGTCGAGGCATCCATCGATGGCGCCGAAGAGGTCACATCTGCTATCATTGCAAGCACACTGACTACAATGGTGGTCTTTCTGCCGCTGATCTTTGTAAGAGGGATGTCCGGCGTGATGTTTAAGCAGCTCTCAATCGTGGTCAGTTTCGCGCTTCTGTGTTCTCTTGCAGTAGCCATGACGGTGGTGCCGATGTTCTCTGCACATATTCTTTCATCTGATTCAAAAGATGGCAAGCTGCGGCAAACTCTTGCAGGCAGACTATTCGATAGACCCCGCAGGGCGGGAACTCAAATCAGCGGGCGATTTTTCAAATTTTTAGAAAGTAGCTATAAGAAACTGCTGCACTTAGCTTTGAGTAATCGTGTTTTTGTGGTCCTTATGGCGGTTTTAGTCTTTGCTGCGAGCATGCTTCTTATTCCGTATGTCGGCGTAGAACTAATGCCCAGCACAGATGAGGGTGAGGTTAGGGTCGAGTGCGAAATGCAGGTCGGCACGCGCCTGAATCTGCTGGATGAGAAATTCAAAGTCATCGAGGAAATTGTCAACGAATCCACACCTGAAATCCAAAACATGGTGACAAGCATCGGTGGTTCCAGTTGGCGTGGGACCGGTAAACATACCGGCCGTGTTCGCATCTCACTGAAAGCTCAGTCTCAGCGATCAAAATCGAGTGAGCAGATTGCTTCTGAGCTACGCCGTAAATTAAGCAACATTCCAGGAATGATTATTCGAACCCGTGCCGGCCAGGGATTGTTTATACTGCGCATGGGCACCTCTGAAGGTGACAAGATTCAAGTTGAGATCCGGGGCCACGACCTGCAGATGGCAGATATGCTGGCTGAACAGGTCAAAGGTATTGTCGAATCAGTAAAAGGGATCACCGATGCCCGAATCAGCCGAGAGTCCGGTAGTCCCGAAGAGCTGGTTTTTATAGACCGTCAGAAAGCCGCTGATATGAATCTGACCGTTTCAAAAATCGCAAATGCTCTGCAAACTATTCTCTCAGGAACGAGGGCCGGCTACTATCGCCAGGCTGGAGACGAATATACAATTCTGATTAGGCTCAAAGACGCAGAGAAAATGGACTTGGGAGATATTCTCGATCTGACTCTCGTAAACTCAGATGGCCAGCCTGTCGTCCTTAAAAATGTCGTGAATGTAGGCCCTCGAAGCGGTCCTGTATTGATTGAACGAAAGGACCAGGAACGCGTCGTTACTGTCTCGGCTGATATCAGCGGAAGGGACATGGGCTCGGTTCTGTCGGATATACGTGAACAACTGCGAAACGTTCCTGTACCCAAAGATTTTGCTATCATCTTCGGTGGTGATTATGAGGAGCAGCAAAAATCATTTCGGGAACTCTTGCTCAGTTGCGCCCTGGCACTGGTGCTGGTTTACATGGTGATGGCCTGCCAGTATGAATCTTTACGCGACCCCTTCGTGGTGATGTTTTCGGTGCCGCTGGCCACAATAGGAGTTATTCTGATGCTGTTGTTAACGGGTACGACCTTTAACGTTCAGTCTTTCATCGGATGCATTATGCTGGGAGGGATTGTCGTCAACAATGCGATTCTTCTTGTCGATCATACCAATTTGCTCCGTCGCAGAGATGCGATGCCGATTCGAGAAGCCATAGAAGAAGCAGGCCGAAGACGCCTGCGGCCGATTCTTATGACCGCCATGACCACTATTATTGGCCTATTACCTTTGGCGCTTGGCCTCGGTGAAGGAGGCGAAGCTCAGGCTCCTATGGCCAGAGCCGTCATTGGTGGTTTGCTTAGCTCAACATTGATTACACTCATATTTGTCCCTGTGGTCTATTCGGTTTTTGAACGTGGCAGCCCCGGTACACAACAACGTTAAAAATCAAAACTGTGGAACTCTTTAATTTTGCATCCTTCGACAAGCTCAGGATAGTGAGCAAAGTCGAACCATTTTGATTTTTGATATTTTATCTTTTGTGGAAAGGTGCTTATGTTTATTAGGAGTTCACCCGCCATGCTTTGTAGCATTATACTGGTTGTCAAAATTCTCTTGTTGTCCTCGTGTTTGTCACCGGAGGCCTTCGAAAACTCGAAAATCGAAATTCAAAATTCGAAATTTTTAGGGCAGCCTCCTCTGAATAAACCCACTGACGCGAACGAGGCCACGATGACCAAAGGCCCTCTCAAGATAAGTATCCAGGAGGCGATTCTTATGGCTATGGAAAACAACCAGTCGCTTGTTGTCGAAAGAATGAATCCGCAAATATCCCGTACATTTGAAAACCAGGAGCTTGCGGTTTTTGACCCGCTCCTGAGCGCTGATGTATCTAATAGAAGATCTAAAGCTGATAGATTGGCCCGAGCCCGCTCAGATACCGAAAGTCAAATTGTGGATACCGTGACAGGCTCGATTTCCCTGGGTACATTGTTCCCTACCGGCACGACCCTCGAGCTAGAAGGCAGCACAAGCTATACCGACTCGTCTTTATACAGTGACACGTTTACTGCCAATCGTCTTGGCTTTACTGTCACTCAGGCTCTCCTGCAGGGGATGGATATCCGCGCCAATTTGGCACGCATAAATCAGGCCCGACTTGATACACTCATATCACAGTACGAATTGCGTGGCTTTGCCGAGATTCTGCTTGAACAGGTCGAATCGAAGTTCTGGGATTACGCTCTCGCTCAAAGGCAAATTGAAATCTATAACGACTCTCTCAAGCTCGCAGAAAAGCAGATGACCGAAGCTCAGGAACGAATCAGCGTTGGAAGACTTGCCGAAACCGAGCTGGCTGCCGCACAGGCCGAGGTGGCCCTTCGGCGTGAAAACCTCATAAATGCGCGAAGTGACCTTGCCAAGGAACATTTGAGTCTGCTATGGCTGCTGAACCCATCAGGCAATATTAATTGGAACAGGGACATCATTCTTGAATACCAGACTTTATTGCCCAGCGTTGAGCTTGATGGTGTCGAGCAGCACGTCCAGGTCGCGCTGAAAAAGCGTCCGGACCTGAATCAGGCCCAATTGCAGATACAACGGGGCGACCTGGAGGTGGTAAGAACCAAAAACGGGCTGCTTCCTAAAATGGATGTCTTTATTACTTTTGGTAAAACAGGTTATGCCGATTCGTTTAACAGAGCCACAGATAATATTGGAGGTGACAGCTACGATTTCACTGGCGGCCTGGCATTTGGTTACCCTCCAGTAAATCGAAACGCTCAGGCGCTCCATAGCCGAGCGATTATCGGCAGACAGCAGCTACATGAGGCTCTGCAAAATCTCATTCAGCTTGTGCAGGTCGATGTCCGCTCTGCTTACATTGAGGTTACACGCGCTCGCGAGCAAATTGCCGCAACGGCTGCCACTCGCAAATTTCAGGAGGAAAAACTCCGCGCCGAAACCGAAAAATTCCGGGTGGGCAAATCCACTTCATTGCTTGTTGCCCAGGCACAGCGGGACCTTGTTGCCAGTCAGATCGCCGAAATACAAGCGGCAGCTTTTTATCTAAAAGCTCTTGTTGCTCTTTATAGAGTTGAAGGCTCGCTACTGGAGCGTCGGGGCATCTCAGCCCCAGGCGCTGAACCCATTACTCTCAATAGCCGAAAACCGCGTGAAATGTCACGGTAATCCACTCGTCACCACAAAGGTCTGTTTCCCCCATCCGGCGCAGTATAGAGACCGTATATCTACAAACCACAAATCTCCAGCTATAGGTCACGAGTCACGCTTCAAGTGTTGCTGGGCCCAGATGGCAATAGCAGAACCTGCTAAAAGAACTGCCCCAAAAAGTAACTGAAGAGCATTTAACGATTCGCCAAAGATGATATTGGAAATTGCAAGCACGATAAACGGCTGTGCCAATATTACTAAGGCCGGGATGGTCGCACCGATGCGTTTCATCGCGGCATAGTACAGCACATGACCTAACGCTATGGCTATCACCGCCGAAATCACAACCGCCGCCCAGGGCTTCGGCCCCATTGTCACGCACTCGCCAAGTTCGCCGAAACAAATTCCCAATACAAAAAGTCCCGCCACTGTGTAGATGCTTATGATAGAAAAACCGCTGCGCGAGTCTGTATTTCTAAAAGCGATCCTCACAGAAATTGTATATACCGCCCACATAAAAGCTGTGGCAAGGGCAATAACTATGCCGATCATGGTCCCGCTCGCAGCGAAGTCTTCCTTGTAATATATTACGCCAACAACTCCGATTGCAGAAGATAGCAGCCCTAACCAGAACCGTTTGCTTCTAACCAGGCCCCTTTCATCGGCAAAGAACATCAGCGAAAAGCCGGCTATCCAGATAACAGATGATTTCGCCAGTAGTGCCATAAAGGCTGGGCCGACATAATAGAAACCCGCAGCCCACAAGCTTTGCATAGTGACATTTGCTGCCGCCGGCAAAAGTGCCTTCCGCCAGATTTTTGTATCGAGTTGTTTTTTCTTGATAGCGAATAAAAGAAATGGCAGCCAGAACAGGCAACCTACTGAATAGCGCAGCAGATTTTGTGTCCACGAATCGATATGGATGGAAAGGTATTTTATAAATATCGGCCCAACCGACCAGCAGCAAAGCACTCCAATACACGCCAACGTCGCCACAATATCAAATTTTCGTTTATTCATTCACCTTTTATCCACGTTTAATTTTTTCTTATAATATACGCTGGGAAACAATTTCAAAGAATAATCATTAATCAATTATCAATAATCAACTAAAAATGTCCTCCGTCTTCTGTCGTTCGTTCTCTGTCCTCCGTCTTTCCGTCTTCGCCAAGGCTACGCCGGACAAGCCGTCCTCTGTTTTCCGATTCGAGATTGGCTTTGTTTGGCTTTGTATTGGGTTTGTTTTTCATTAACCGCCGAGTTCGC
>CAYNKI010000230.1:0-6053 GCA_964397675.1 uncultured Pirellulales bacterium | reverse complement strand
CCGTTTTCCCGTGTGCGGGGGGCGAACGAAGACATTCGGGTGGCAGTTGTGGGGATCAAAGGCCGAGGCGGGTCACACATAAAAGCATTCCATGGTATGTCTGGAGTGCGGGTTGTAGCACTTTGCGATGTGGACAGCAACGTTCTCGAAGACCGCGCCAAGCCATTCAAAGACAGCAACGAAAAGGTCGATACCTACGTCGACATTCGCAGACTTCTGGACGACAAGAACATTGACGCGATTTCCATCGCCACGACCAATCACTGGCACTCGCTGGCGACCATTTGGGCCTGCCAGGCGGGCAAGGATGTTTATGTCGAAAAGCCGTGCAGCCACAATGTTTTTGAGGGCCGAAAGTGTGTCGAGGCCGCCCGTAAGTACAAGCGTATTGTCCAGCACGGTACGCAAAGCCGCTCCAAGGAAAGCTGGGCTAAGCAAATTGCTGCTGTAAAGAGCGGCAAGTATGGTAAGCTGCTGGTGTCCAAGGGCTACGCCTCCAAGTCTGGACGTGGTCGATGGAGTATTGGATTTAAGCCGATGCAAGAGCCGCCGGAGCACCTGGATTTCAATATCTGGCTCGGTCCCGCGCCGCTTCAGCCGTACCATGAGAACATAGTCCACTACAACTGGCACTGGTTCTGGGACTTCGGCTGCGGAGAAATCGGTAATCAAGGCGTTCACCAGATGGACATCGCCCGCTGGGCTATCAAAGGTGCTACCCTGCCAAAGAGTGTAATCAGCATGGGCGGCCGCTGGGTCGAGTCGACGGAGGGGCATCCGCCATTCACCGACCAGGCGCAGACTCCCAACTGCCAATTGACCGTCATGGACTTTGGCGGGACACTGCTCGTGTTCGAGGTCGTCGGCTTGGTCGACAGGGCCGGTGTCGACGGTAAGAAGTATCCGAAAAAAGTCGGTAACGAGTTCTACCTTGAGCAAGGAGTGATCAAAGAGGACGAGAACGACAAGGTCAAGTTCTATCCCAACGGCAAGGATAAAGCCGAGCCGCTGGCCGACGTCGATTATCACATCTATCCAGGCGACAACTATGAAAACTTTATTAATTGTGTCCGCAGTCGAAAGCGGCAGCAGCTCAACGCTGAGATTCTCGATGGTCATCTCTCAAGTGCATTGTGTCATCTGGGCAACATCTCTTACCGTCTTGGTGAGCAGGTCCCCGGCACGACCAGGCCCGACGTGCTTGACAGGCACGAGGAAGTCAACGAATCTTGGAAGACGATCACGCAAACGGTGAAAGGCACATTAGGCCTCGACTTGTCGAAGAGCACGTACCAGCTCGGACCTATGCTGAAGTTCGACCCTAAGGCGGAGAAGTTCGTGGGTAATCCAGCGGCAGATATGTTGCTTACGCGGCCGTATCGCAAGCCCTTCGTTGTTCCGAAAAAAGTCTAAACTCACTCAAGGGCGAAAAGCAATTTAAACCGGATTGGATTTGGTTAGTTGATTTAAGTATTATTATGATAAATAAGAGAGGCAATTATGAAAGGTAAAACAATTTTGATAAAGGTAGGTATTTGCTTGCTCGCAGTAGCACTGGGTTTGGGTGTTAGCTACGCAGCGAAGGAAAAGGACAAATACGGCGTACACGATAAAGAGCGTCCGCACCCTCCGGTTATTACTCCTGCCGAACGATTTGGTCAGCCGCCATCCGATGCGATTATTCTGTTCGATGGCAAAGATACCTCACAATGGCTAAGCGAAAAAAGTGGCGGCCCGGTTAAGTGGAACATAGTGAATGGATACATGGAGGTCATCAAGAAAAGCGGCTACATTCGTACAATAAAAGAGTTTGGTAACTGCCAGCTGCACATCGAGTGGTGGGTGCCGCCAGGTGTAGACCCAAAGATAACCGACCAGAAGCGAAGTAACAGCGGCGTGTTCTTTATGGGCAAGTATGAAGTGCAGGTGCTCGATTCGTATACGGACGACAACTATAAGACCAATAAGACCTATGCTGATGGCCAGGCATCGGCAATCTACGGTCAATATCCGCCGTTGGTCAATGCGTCTCGAGAGCCCGGCCAGTGGCAGAGTTACGATATCAGTTTCCTACGTCCTTTATTTGATGACCAGGGCAAGCTTATTCGTCCAGCCAGCATTACGGTATTGCATAACGGCGTTGTCGTGCACAATAATGTTGAGGTAAAGGGTGCCACAGCACATAAGAAAAAAGCCAAATACAGTTCTCACGATAAGGGCCCGATCAGATTGCAGGACCACGGTAGTCCTATCCGCTTTCGCAATATCTGGATTCGTGAGCTGCCGGAACAACCGTATCTGATTGCAGATTGACTGTTCGATAGTGAAGGTGGGATACGTGAAGTCGAGTCGCGTTGAGCCATCTCCTCATCTCGAGCCGGAAAAACCCGAAGGCAAGCGCTATATGTAATGTCGTATGTTCAAGAGGAGAGATTATGAATAGATGTGGTGACTGGAAGTTAATCGTTTTATTGTTCATAGCAGCGCTAATTGTGGCAGCATGTTTTGGGTGGCAGCCTCAAAGCCGAAGGCTTTGGGGATGGTGGTTGTGGGAAAAGCCATCCCCAAGCACTGTCCCCGCTTGCGCGGGGACAACCTTGAGGCTGCCACCCTTAGCATTCAGCCAGAGGCGAATTGCAGCCAGTATCGAAGCTGAAAGCACGGACCTCGAAAGGCTAAGGATATTGGGTGATGAATATCCTCGCGTGTTTTTCTTTCGGCAGGCTGAAGGAATGGCAGCGCAAAAAAGCGTGTCATACGAGCAGTGGGAGGAAATCTTCGAGAGGCTGATGGGCATCGAAGGGAAGGTGCTGGATGAAGAGATAATAGGGCGGTCAATTCGCAACATCGATTTCTTCACACGTTTTAAGGAGCGTCACCCGGAACAGCTTGTCCTGCTTCATTTCAATGGCAACGCCCGCGACCCTCGCTTTGAATCGGATAGATTTTTCGCGGGACATTGGCTGTATTTTAATGGAGCGAAGATTCTCTCTGACGTGCCCGCTGAGGAAGGTGAGACAGAAATCCAGGTTGAAAATCCTAACCTTTTCAAAGTAAACATGGGCCGCTATCGTGATAAAAACGAAGATATCGGCCTATGTATGCTCGATGCTAATGGCAAACCCAACTGGCACCAGAGCGAACAAGTCCAGCTTATCTCGGTCGATAACCGGAGAAAAATCATACGCGTTCGGCGAGGCTGCTATGGCACGGAGCCGCGGGCCTTTCCAGCGGGACAAAGTTATGCCGCAGCTCACATGACCGAGGGCCCTTGGGGCCAGAGAAATAATCTGCTCTGGTACTATAATTACTCGACTCGCTGTCCACGTGATAAAGTTAAAACGTGCGCCAATGTTTTGGTTGAACATTTGGTTGAACTGTTTGGGCCGAATGGGCCGTTGGCAGCTTTCGATGGACTGGAATTTGATGTTTTAAAGTTCCGCTGTGGTGGAGGCCGTAAGGGACGCGGAGCAGATTGTGACGCAGATGGAAAACTCGATGGAGGCATTGTTGATGGCGTTAACTCTTACGGTATTGGCGTAGTCGAGTTCTGCCGAGGGTTGCGAGAACAACTTGGAGAGAACAAACTCATCCTGGCCGATGGGATGAGTGAAAATAACCAGCGTGCCTTTGGTATCCTGAACGGTATCGAAAGTGAGGGTTGGCCACATTTAAGGGACTATGAGATTCACGATTGGTCAGGTGGTCTCAACCGCCAGTTCTTTTGGGACAAAAATGCCTGGCCTCTTGTCTTCAACTACATCAACCACAAATTCAATATGCCGACTGGTGAGCCGGGAGTAGTACAGCAGGCAGATGTTCCATTCAAAATCCATCGGCTTGTTTTCGCGGTAGGTGTCTTTACTAACTCGGCAATATGCTATAGTTATCCCCCAAGTAATGACCCGGATGGTCTATTTGGCATCTGGGACGAATTCCGCATGGGCAAAGCCAATCGTCTCGGCTGGTTGGGCAAGCCCCTTGGCTCAGCCGTGCGCCTGGCCACAAGCCAGCCGGATTTATTAGAAGGTAAAGGATGTCCCATTGACCAAAATATAGGGAAGCTTTTTCGGGGCGAGGGTATGCAATTTCAACGTGTGAAGTCTGGGATGTTAGTTACTGCCGAAACGAAAATCTCAAAGATGAGTTTTCGATTAAACGATGTACCGACTAATGGACCTGATTTGTTCGTTCTGTTAACCGCACGAGGCGAACCGATGCGGGGCTATCCGTCACAGGTTGCCCGAATGATGCACGTTGGTCTCAGCACAAAAGGCCGGCCGCCCCAAAAATACGAACGGTTTATGACCTGGGTCAATGATAAGGATTTCGATTCCGGGTTTTATTTCTCGAACATCGAGACGGACAATGTTGACCTCGAATTCGTTATCGAAGGTTCCCAGCCACTCTGGATTAGTGGAATTTCAGCTTATGCCCATCCGGATGTGATGTATCGTGAGTTTGAGCATGGATTGGTTCTGGCTAATCCGTCACCGCATCCATACGTGTTCGATTTGGACAGGCTCTTCCCAGGGCGAACATTTCAACGCCTTCAGGGAGCTCGCACACAGGATGTTGTTTGCAATGATGGCTCAATCGTCGGAGGCGAGCTAAATCTTGGCCCCAAGGAAGGCCTTTTTTTGATCCGGGTTTCCCGGACGCAATAAAAAAATCACCTAAAGACTGGCTGAACGATCAAGACGAATCTACCGTGGCGGATTGGGGCAAACATACCTGCCTTCTCCGTGTGGTCAAGGTTTGGTAAGACCTTTAATATAAAACACTTATGTATTTGTGCATAATTTTATTAAAAAATTGTCGGTTTACCCTTAGATATGCAGAGATTTTTCTTGAATCGAATGGGGCTAATTTGGTATAAAGTAGTATGAGGAGAGAATCTTTAAAATTTTGAAGGAAGGAAGGAAGGAGGTAGAGCCAAATCCTAAAAAGTTGTATTAAATTGCTGCAGAATCTTATGGGAGGGGGAAGTCTGATTAGTTGTTTTGTTGGAAGTTGTTTGAGATGAGAAACTAAAAACTCATAACTAAAAACTCAAAACTATAGAAAGAAGGGAGGAATACTTATGTTTAGACAATTGATTTATTTAGTTTCTTTTGTTTTGCTGCTGTTTTTGGCTGGTGCCGTCCAGGCGGAGACGATCGGTAACACCGGTAACAACAGCGGCGGTGGTGACGGGTGGTCGAGCACGATTGTCGTATTGATAGACCAGCAATTTACCCGGGAGGAAGTCCTCGTCGAATGGGAATTTCACGCAAGCAACAATAGGGGCACTGGGATTTTCGCAACGCCGCTTATCTTCACCTTCGACGGAAGCAATTACACTATCACCGGCATCGGTGCCAGCGTCGAAGTAACGGTGAGCGACACAACCTACCGCCAGCAGTTTAATCTCCAGTCCGGTAGCGCAGAAGTAGGCCCGGACTATTACGTCGGATTCTGGCAGGGTGGTCTGGACACCGGCGGTAATCAGGGAACTGTGACTTACAAAAACGCCGCCGGAGATAATCTCTTTGAATACGATCTCGGCGGGAACGGCAGCCTCCAAGCCTCCGACATAGTCGTTGGAAACAGTATTCCTTCGCTCAACAAGGGCAGGCGTCCCTACCAGGCAAACTTCACCTCCGGTACACAGCCCGTTCTGGCAACGCCGCTGAGCCCAGTCGACGGGGCGACGGATGTGCCGCGGGATGTGTCCTTTAGCTGGACGCCGGGAATGTATGCCGACAAACACGATGTGTACTTTGGCTCCGGTTTCGATGATGTCAACGATGCTACGACTGCAAGCGCTGTGTATCAGGGCAGTCAAAGCGAGACAATCTATGCGCTCGATCGTCTGGAACTTGGACAGAGCTACTACTGGCGCATAGATGAAGTGAACGCCCCGCCGGACAATACGATCTTCAAAGGCAACGTCTGGAGCTTTACGGTCGAGCCTATCGCTTATCCGATTGTGGATGTGAACGCCACCGCTTCCAGCTCCAACAGCCCGGGCGAGGGGCCTGAAAATACCATCAACGGCTCCGGACTGGATG
>CAYNKI010000229.1:0-6057 GCA_964397675.1 uncultured Pirellulales bacterium | reverse complement strand
TGCTGTGATCGATACTATTTGCTGGTCAGACTCCCGGTCTTAGGTCCTCTCAAGCGACTCAAAGAGAACCTTTCGGCGATTTCTAAGCCGAGCCCCGAATGGATACTACTGGCCTGGGCAGCATGACTGATACTTTTGTCGATTTCGTCGCTTCCTGCTTCGCTATCATGTAATAAAAATGAATCTTTTCTAAAGTCAGACTTGAAAATATGACAAATTTCTATTATAATGGTTATTGTTTATATCAGTAATCAATAGTAAATAATCAATTGAAAAGAGTGGGTTGGGCGGTCGCCCCCGCTGCTTCGATTTTGCGAAGCCAAACGGCGGGGGAGGAAAGTCCGAGCAGGATAGGGCAACGGTGGTGGTTAATGGCCACCGGGGGTGACCCTAGGGAAAGTGCCACAGAAAATACACAGCCGATGGCCCCGACCTGTCGGGGAACAGGTAAAGGTGAAATGGTGCGGTAAGAGCGCACCGCAGCGCCGGTGACGGTGCCGGCAGGGTAAACCCCACCGCCTGCAAGACCAAATAGCTGGTTGGGTTCCCATTTTGCGAAATATGGCAAAATGGGGGCCCTTACTTGGCCCGAGTGTGCCCCCTGTCTTCTGTCGAAGACAGAAACGGGGGCGACCAGCAGGTAGGTCGCTTCCTGATTTACCGGGAGAGCCAACTGGTAACAGCTGGTCAAGATAAATGATCGCTACCCAAAGGGAAACTAAAAAGTAAAAATGTAAAATGAAAAATTGTTGATGTGGCTTCGCCGCGACTAAATTGATTTTTGCTACTGCAATTTCTCAATGATTATGTTAGTGCCGCGAAGTGGGTTCCTTAATTTTGATTTTTGCATTTTGATTTTTGATTTCCCAATGGGTACAGAACTCGGCTTATAGACCCACTCTTTTTAATTGATTAATGATTATTGAATGTACGCACAAACACACCCAATCTTATCTTGACGGTAACAATACTTTCATCAACTATAACGCCGATTCTGCCTTTGTCGAAACTAATGTGAGTGAACGCAACACCGCTTTTATCACTTAGATTCTTTGCCAGCACAGGTGTTTTGTCTAATTCAAGCAAGACCGCCTTGAGCACCTGATTCATAAGCATACCGGAGATAGCAAGTGTTTGATTGTCCTGGCTGAGCTCATCTATATCATTACGGAGGCTTTCTGCAACCTGCTTTAGTATCACTATTTGCCTCGCCTCTTCAGTCACATAGCCCTTACCAAGCAATTCGGTTGTCAATACCATTTGGCTGTCAAATATAAGCCCATGCTTGGGTAGAATCTGAAAATTTCTAAGGTTAGCCGGCGTAAGCACGGCCTTTTCATCCACTAAATAAAAGTACTTTCGTTTTGCGGTCATATCACTCTCATCGAAGGCAACCATAGTAAACCAGCTCTTGTAACCATTTTTGCTCTGTCCCACTGAAGCAATAGCAGTTTCGCTATGGCTAAGCAGATGGGTTCCCGTAAAGCGAGGTCCCAATAGATTTTTCGTTGTTCGAATAATCCGCAGCACATCATGACTGCTGCTGGTTTTTAATCTTGTCAGGTTGTAGCCGGCAGAGAGTTTTTCGTAAGGAGCCTCTTCCGGCTTAAAGCGCCGCCAGACTGAACAACCACACAAGCTCCAAGACAAAATAACTAAGAGCGAAAAACTAAAAACTAAAAACCAAAATTCAAAATTTAAAATTTTAAGCTTTAAGCTTTGGTTTTGCATTTTTCGCTCTCCACTTTACACTTCTTTCGCATCAATCCACTTCATCATTTTGCGTAAGTTTCTGCCAACTTTTTCGAGCTGACAATTGTAGTCTTTTTCGTACAACTGATTAAATTTTTTCAGCCCGGACTGGTATTCGTTTACCCACTCTTTGGCGAACTGGCCGGATGTAACCTCTAAAAGGATCTTTTTCATTTCGGCTTTAGTCTGCTCATTAATAATTCTCGACCCACGAGTCAAGTCACCATACTCAGCGGTGTTAGATATGCTGTATCTCATATAGCTAAGTCCGCCCTGATACATAAGGTCGACTATGAGCTTTACCTCGTGCATACACTCGAAGTAAGCAATCTCAGGCTGATAGCCTGCCTCCACCAATGTCTCGAAGCCGGCTTTAATAAGTGAGGTAAGGCCTCCGCAAAGAACGCATTGCTCACCAAATAAATCCGTCTCGGTCTCTTCCTTAAATGTTGTTTCAATCACACCTGCTCGCGCACCGCCGATCCCATTTGCCCATGCCAGGGCAATATCCTTGGCGTTGCCGGTTGCATCCTGCTGAATAGCTACAAGGTTCGCTACGCCGCCACCTTTTTCAAACTCGCTGCGAACCAAATGTCCCGGCCCCTTCGGGGCAATCATCACGACGTTAACGTCCTCCGGCGGGACAATGTACTTAAAATGAATATTAAAGCCGTGGCAAAAACCAAGCGTTTGGCCCGCTACCAGGTTAGGTCCAATTGCTTCTTTGTAAACTTTCGCCTGGATTTCATCAGGGATAGTTACGATATTCAGGGTCGCACCACCCATAGCAGTTTTTATATCTACCGGCGTAAAACCGTGCCCCTGGGCGAGTTTATAGTTATCCGTATCGGCCAGCTCAGCTACCGCTACCTCTATGCCACTGTCACGCAAATTCAAACTGTGCGCATGACCCTGGCTGCCGTAACCGATAACCGCTACTTTTTTACCCTTTAACGCATCTATCGGAGCGTCCTTCTCGTAATAAATTTTCGCTGCCATGCTAATAGTCTCCTTATTTTCTAAACTTAAGATAACCGAGTTACCTGCTTTATGCACAACTCACAATTATATGGAGTAAAGAAGGTATTCCCACCATTTTTAGCTTTGCGTTTTACACTTTAAGCTTCTTTTGCCTGTCTCGGCATGGCGATGGTTCCTGTTCTGGCCACGCTTTTAATGCCATAAGGCCTGCACACATCGATGAAGGCCTCAATCTTGGACTCAGGCCCACTTATCTCAACCATTAGCGACTTTGGGCTGATATCCACGACTTTGCCCCTGAACATTTCTATCATCGAGAAAATTTCAGGCCTTTTGTCCGGCGGAGAAGAAATCGTTATCAGCATTAAATCGCGGGCTACGACCGGCTGACCAACAAAATCCTGAACCTTAACAACAGGAACGATCTTGGCTAATTGTTTTCGAACCTGCTCAACAACCTTGTCATCGCCGACAACCACAAGGGTCATTCGGCTCAACTTTTGGTCCTCGGTTCGGCCAACAACCAACGAATCAATATTGAATCCACGAGCGGCAAACATCCCCGCCACGTGAGCCAGAACACCGGGTTTATTTTCGACCAATGAACTAATTATATGCTTCATAATTGAGTCCTTAGTATATAGTTCGTAGTTCGTAGTCAATAGTCCATGAACTAATAACTACGAACAATAAACTGTTAAGCCATACTCTCCAAAATATCAAGTCCGTCCATTTCATTTAGACTTTTGCCGGCGGGAACCATAGGCCAGACATTTTCCTCTCGATCGATCCTAAAGTCAACAACGCAAGGCTTCTTTTCAGCCAGCATTTTCTTGATAGCCTTGGAAACATCCTCTTTTTTATCAACAGTAATACCAACCGCACCAATTGCTCGCGCGACTGTGGCATAATCAGGATTAGATAGCGAGCTATTGGAATAGCGTTTATTGTAGAAAAGCTCCTGCCACTGCCGAACCATTCCCATATATCCATTGTTCAAAATACAAACCTTTATAGGCAAATTGTACTGAACTGCCGTGGAAAGTTCAGTCATAGTCATATTAAAGCCGCTGTCTCCATCGATATCTACAACCGTAGCTTCCGGCCTTGCCACCTGGGCACCTATAGCAGCAGGCAGACCAAAACCCATAGTGCCGAGGCCGCCGGAGCTTATAAGCTGTCTCGGCTTGATATATCGATAGAACTGAGCAGCCCACATCTGGTTCTGGCCGACACCTGTAGCTATAATCGCCTCACTTTTAGTCTGCCGACAAAGCTCCTCGACCACATACTGCGGCTTAACACTTGTAGCCTGTCGGTCGTAGCTAAATGGATATTTCTTCTTCCAGCCGGAAATCTTCTTAAACCATTGATTCCTCTCGCTAAATTCTACTTCCTTAATCAATTCAGTTAGTATTTGTTTCGCATCGCCAACAAGGGGGATATCTACACGCACGTTTTTGGATATGCTGGCCGGGTCAATATCTATATGGACGATCTTCGCGCGAGGAGCAAAGCTCTTTAGCTTGCCCGTAACTCTATCATCAAAACGAGCACCGATTGCTATCAGCAGATCGCATTCCTGAACTGCATAATTCGCATAGGCGGACCCATGCATTCCAAGCATATCCAGCGATTCGGGTTTTCTCTGGTCGAAAATACCCAGCCCTAAAAGGGTAGTAGTTGCCGGCAGATGAGCTTTTTCAGCCAGGGCCCTTAACTCCTCACTTGCGTTAGCACTAATGACTCCGCCACCGACATAGAGGACCGGCCGCTCGGAATTGTTTATCGCCCATGCCGCCGTTGATATCTGTCTGGCGTTGCCTTTGGTCCGAACCCGATAGCCGGGTAGGCTCATTTCGGCTGTTCCATCGACACTACACTTGGCCACCTCAACATCAACCGGTACATCAATCACGACCGGACCAGGCCGACCCGTCGATGCAATAAAAAATGCCTCCCGAATAGTACGGGCTAAGTCTTCAACCTCCTTGACAATACAGTTGTATTTTGTGATCGGACGGGTAATGCCGGTAGTATCAGCCTCCTGAAAGGCGTCATTTCCGATAAGCTCGGTGCGAACCTGGCCTGTCAGAGCAACTATCGGCACAGAGTCCATCATCGCTGTAGCAAGTCCTGTAGTCAGGTTACACGCTCCCGGACCACTGGTCACGATTACTACGCCGACTTTGCCGCTGGCACGGGCGTAGGCATCAGCCATATGGCAGCCGCCCTGTTCATGCCGTGGATTTATGAAATTGATTGGCGCATCATACAATCTATCAAACAAGGGCAGCACTACACCTCCGGGATAGCAGAATATTGTATCCACACCCTGCTCAAGGAGAGTATCAACTATTATCTGTGCGCCTGTCTTGAGGGAGGATTCGTTGGCCGGGGAAGCCTGCGTGCGATTTTTGGATGCCATTTTTAATCCTTTCCTGATAAACGTTAATAGTTATTCCGGAGGTCCCCACTTTGTGGGAACCCAAAATCATAGCTTGCCGGGCTGCTCCGAGAGGCCAATCGTCCTTACCAAGAAAAACGACCGAACCACTCGAAGATTCTGGCCCTACCATAATCCCGAAATCCCCCCGCTGCATCGCGTTTGCGAAGCAAACCGTCGGGGGTCTCAGGACCGTATTTGCATGTTTTAATACAAATACAAAGATAATATACGAATTCAAGTTCGCTTTGTCAACTATTCTATCGGCAATTTTACTTTTGATAGCACATTTTTTTTCAGATTTTCTGCCATCTGTGGGTTTGTTTAATTTTTTAGCCCTGGCCACTGGCCAGGGTTCTCCTAATCAATTAAAGGGGCCACGAATTAACACTAATTGACACAAATAATTAGAATAAAGCCACAGAGGCCACAGCTTGCCCTGCGAAGCCCGCCTACCCAGAGGCCTGCCCGCCGTACCAGACTCTGGGCAGGCGGGCTTGTCCGGCGGGCAGGCCTTCGGCGAAGCGGGGAGAACACAGAGAAATAATCGATTCTTGCCTGTCCTGAGTGCCAGCCTGCACTGAGCAATGTCGAAGTGTCGAAGGAATCATTTTAAGAGTCATTCCGAGCAGAAACACTATAAAAAACGGAGCCTATCCCAAATTAAGCGAAAAATTCAAAGCTAAAAATATAAAACTGGGAGTTCCGAAGTTTTACATTTTTCGTTTTACGTTTTACACTTCCTTCAGCATAGGCCCCGAAATTATGCGACAATTACTACAACGCTTAATGCACGTCAAAACAGCTTGTCAAACGGCTGAACCCGGCCGGCAAGCCACGAAATCTCCTCTGGTGACAACACCCGGTCGTAGACGCGG
>CAYNKI010000228.1:0-6150 GCA_964397675.1 uncultured Pirellulales bacterium | reverse complement strand
TTCTCTTCTTAGAAAAGCATCAAACGTGGCTGGAGGAAGCTACAACAGAAAAAATCTCATGAGAGACTATCTCTATCTGCGCGTCAGTCAGAAAGAGCCGTTTGATATACTATATTTTACGCCCTCACTAACGGGGATATTTAATATTAGTGACAAAAGCTTGTCCATTGGCCCCGAATTATTGTACACCGGCATCAAAAATCTGGAACTTCGACTGAAAACAACATTTCTCGTGGGGGACTCATATACCGAGTTCGGAGAAAAACAAAATGATTACAGGATAGAATTGCGGGTACGATACTATTTTTGAGCCACATCACCAGCCTGTTTACGAGAAATAATACTTTTACCCAAGTCATTGCCTGTCGAGCAGGATGCCGCGCAGCTCACTTGGGTGCATTGCGAATTCATCGGCTATCAAACGCATGGTCATTGTCTCCTTTGCCGTAAAGCCTGCCCTGCTCAATAGCTCAACTGCCCACAAGAGGTCAATCCCCTCATCATCGCAAAACTCCCTGAGCGTTTTCTGTCCAGTTCCTCTGCCTGCTCGCCGTCCAATCTGTTGCTGTGCATGGTCTACGCCCTCGCTTGTGTCCAGGTCCTGATCTTCAGCACCCGATGTGAATTGACTTTCCAATTCACGTATGCCTGCCTGGCCAAAGCGTCTGCCTTGTTCTCCCCCACCAGATCCACCGTGCTTGAAAGTTTCTTTCCAGGCTATGAGTGATGAAAAAGGAGGCAGCTCACGAACGGTCCCAACGAAAAAAATGCCGCATATGACCAAAACTGATATCCATTCAGCCCGAAACGCAAAACCCTGCTGGAGTTTTGTCTTAAAGTAGCTGGTCAGAGCAGTCCAGTTCAGGTAAATGTGAAACAGCGACGCGACTACAAATGCGATACTGAACCAAACATGGATAGCTACCCATTGATCCTTGTCGTGCCCCCAAAAAATCCAGGAAGTCTCGCGAGCGATTCGGCAGGAAGGGGTAAAGAACAAAACAAGCCCGGTAACGGCCATTAATACAAATGAGAAACCCGCTAAAACTGAAACAAACGCCCTGAAATTGAATAATTTCTTAGTTTTATTGCTCATGTTTCTTTCTCCATTCCAAAAACAGTTCTTCTTAAAACGTTGAGGTTAGGGTATCAAGTATGCTGTAGTTCCCAGACTATATGTTAAACGAAGGAGCAAAACACCACCTGCGGAGATTTCGACAACTTTTCTTGAGTTGCAGATTTGTAGGAGAAATTTATATTTCTTGAGAGAATTTTGAATCGCATCAAAACACCCAAAAGCTCGTAGTAATTTGACTATCCGCATCCAGCATTTCACTTGGTAAATCTGTGCAATTCATCCTTCGTAGCGATTCTATCGCGGAGAATGGATCTGTGTCTAAGAAAATTTTTCATATCTTTGTGTCTTAGTGGCCAGAAAAAGAGGTTTTTTGTGATATACTCATTCGACTTTGCTAAGAAAGACAGAATTATTATGGTTCTTAATCGTTAAATCCGTGCTAATCCGCGGTTAAATATTATTGAATTCTCTGAGTACTCTGTACTACTAATCTGTAAAAACTTGAAATTTTGTTAAGTTTTTCTAAAATGATTTTCACAAACTGTTTAATACTATAATGTTATATTCGGCTCTTTGTTTTTCGCCGTAGTCCGCTTTTCGCCGCCTTCGTAAGAAGGTGAGGCGGCGAAAAGAAAGGCGGAGGCGAAAAACAATTCGCCGGATTCGCAGGAGCCGAACTTTATCTTTTTTTGGTTGCGGCCGAAGGCCGCGATGGGGTCTCTGTGGCTAATTTTTTACTTGTTAATTGAATTTTCTCTGCGATCTCTGCGATCTCTGTGGTGAATTCTTTTTATTCGTTTTTTTGTTTACTTTTGTTTGAAAATGTGTTAAAATGCCCGTATGTTTGCCAGCAGGCAAACATAATCCGCCCGTAGGCGGAGATTCGTCGCTCGTGACTCGTGGATGGGGGTTCGTGAATAGTGAATCGTAAAATCACAGGAGGTTCTCCCAATGGCTACCAAAGCCCAAATACTCGCCAAATCCGCAATACGATATACGATATACGATATACGCTATTTTCTCCCTTATCCCTTTTCACTTTTATCTTCGGCACCTCTACAATTGTCTCGTCACGGCGAAGGCCGTTGCCGTAGCGGGGCGAGAATCCTCTACAAATCGGCCCTATTTTATGCAAAACAAAGCCAAACAAAGCCAATTTGTGTTTTTCGCCGCGGAGAACGCCGAGTTCGCAAAGCTCTTGTGGTTAATGGACAGGGTTCTATGCCAAAATCGATTGAGAATCCATAGCTGTGAGAAATGCAGGCTAAGTCCTCAGCTTTTAGCCTGCGTCCTGTTTCCCCGGGCAGTGCGATATAGCCAATAAGCGACGCCAAGTAGCAGAATTGTACCAAGCACAGCGCCAACCGGCGGTTCAAATGGCAACCTTATGCCAACCAGGCTTAGCATATTGACTATCAAATTATCAATGTTGAAAAATGGTAGTGAGATACCTGTTTGCTTCAGCAAGATTATTGGTATCGCCAAAAGAATTCCCATCAATGCTTCGCCAGTTATCAGGCCCGAAGCAAACAAAAGGCCATGCCGGGCCTCTGACCCGTGTCCGAGCGACGAGCGACGAGCCACGAGCCACGAGATAAGTCCGCCGGCAAAGATCGGCACGGACAGCTCCAACGGCAAATAGAAACCAATAGCGACTGCAAGAACCGGCGTGCGAAAAGAACTTTTAATGCTTTGCAGATACAAATCGATTATGATCACACCGGCAGCTATAGCCATGCCCAGGAAGACATAAAACCAGGGCAGATCTCCTCTGAAAACTCCTTTGGCAACTGACGCCATCAGATTTGCCTGAACAGCGATAAGAGCATCAGGACCAGCTCCGGCTTGGCCTTTGAAGCCGTAAGCCTTGTACAGCAACATAAGTATCGGAGCAATCACCAACGCCCCTGAAATTGTTCCTACAACCTGCATCACCTGCTGGCGCCAGGGTGTCGCCTGAACGATATATCCGGCTTTTAGGTCCTGCATATTATCGCCTGCAATGGCGGCTGCGCAACAAACCACACTGCCGATGATAATAGCCGCTGGCGGCCCATTCTCAGCACCTTTACCCATTAGCAATAACAAAAGCAGTGAAGAGACCACAACCGTTGCGATAGTGACACCTGAGATAGGATTGTTGGAAGAGCCCACCAGGCCAGCCATATAACCTGCTACAGCGGAAAAAACGAAACCAGCGACCAGCATCACAATTGCCATAGGAAGTGACACTAACACGTCTTTCACAAAGACCTGATAAACCAGAAACAGAGGCACGATCGAAGCGACGATCAATACGAGGACCCACTTCATCGGAATATCCTTCTCGGTTCTGGCGACGGAACCGCCCATGCTTGTACCGCGATAGGCCTTCAGCCCACTTGCAATACCACTCACCAGTGATTTTCTCATCTGGAAGATTGTCCATAAGCCTCCTACGAGCATTCCGCCCACACCCAGGTATCGTGTCTTTGTGGACCATATATGGCCAGCATAATCAACAGCAGAAATAGCCTGCCCTGCCAATTCGTGGCTATCAGGATACACGGGCCAATCACTAAGTCCTGCACAAATTGGTATGGCGACAAACCAGTTGCAGGCACCGCCGATGAAAATAAGAACAGCGATATTCAGCCCAACGATATAGCCGACAGAAAGCAATGCAGGGCTAAGATTTGAACCGAAATATGCAATTGAGCCTTTGACACCTCTTGCGATTTCCACTATCTCGGGCCAGAATCCAATACCCCTGGCGCCAACCTTAAACAGAGCACCGGCGATTGCCGCCACGGCAATATATATTACCCCGGACCCACCCCTCTGGCCTGTCTTGAGAACTTCGGCAGTCGCGATACCTTCGGGGAACTTCAGCTTTCCTTCTACAATCAAGGAACGTCTCAGCGGTATAGTGAAAAGAACGCCGAGTATGCCTCCGAAGCCGGCAATAATCGCCACCCAGAAAAAGTTGAAATCCTGCCAAAAGCCCATAATGACTAACGCCGGCAGAGTAAATATCACACCTGCTGCGAGTGACTCACCCGCCGAGGCCGCAGTTTGAACAATGTTGTTCTCTAAGATATTGCTGCGTCGAAACAACCTCAGTACCCCCATCGATACTACCGCTGCTGGTATTGAGGCAGACACCGTCATCCCTGCGAACAAACCCAAGTAGGCGTTCGCCGCCGCAAGCACCACTGAAAGCACCACGCCTAAAATAACCGCCTTAATTGTAATTTCCGGTAATGATTTTTCCTTCAAATCCATTGTTCACCTTGCGATTGGTAATTGGTAATTATTTAACCAATCACCGGTTACCAATTACCATTTATTGTACAAATTGCTGCACAAAATATTTTGGCGTCAAAGGCTCACCCGTCGCTCGTTCAATCATTCCGTTCCAATGATAGACTGCACCTACCTCAAAGACTTTTTGCGTAAGAAAGTCACCTACTTTTTTCTGTCCGACATAACTGACATCTTCATCTGATTCAAGCTTGAGGATATTATGGACGAGGTAGTGATGCAGTTGAGAAGCCAACAGCTCACCAAGCATATAGTTGTGGTAATAACATGGCGCAATGGCGAAATGAATCTTGGCAGCCCAGTCCGGTTTATCACGACGAGGAGGTCTGTTTAAAAGCTGATACTTCTCGACCGTATCCCACCATAGGCGGTTCAGGTCCTGCTCAGGATTTGCATAGAGTTGCTTTTCAAAATCATACATTACCATAGCCCAACGAGCGAAGATGATTTGCTTAAGCTGAGCATACTTGTCGCTCACTTTTTCGATTTCGACTCTTTCTTGGTCAGACAGGTCTAACATCTCTTGCATCCAGGCAGGATTACGGCTCAGTCGGCCAAAAAACATGGCGATGGCTTCGGTCGTGAAAATGTGTGCCGGTTCTCTAAGCAAATACGAAACTTCCGGGTCATGGTATTTGTCGTAAACTGCATGGCCCAATTCGTGCAATATCGTCTCCATCCAGCCCTCGTTGTTTTTAAGATTACATAAAATCCGCACATCACCCTCGCGGTCTATATCTGTGCAGAAAGCATGTGGATTCTTACCCTCACGCTCGTACAAGTCACTGTTGGCAAGTATCGATTCCACCGGCAAACCAATATCAGCATAGAACTTTGTTGACAATTCTTTGACGTCTTTATCTTCATAATACGCGTCTAAATCAAGCTGATAAACCATGGGTGTTTCCTGAAAGAACGGATCATGATAGTGCCATGGCATTAGCTCTTCGACAGCGACGTTATACTTAGCAGCCAAGATGCGGTCTAAATCAGCTTTTAATTTTGCAAATGGCTCGTTAGTTAATTCATATAGTTCGTTGAAAATCCGGTCCAGCTCTTTTACATCCTGCTCAGCAGTGGTTAGAGAAAGAGTGTGAAAATTATCGAAGCCCAACTTCCTCGCTGCCTGGTTTCGCAGCTTAACCAGCCGAATCAAATCATCTGCAACCACAGCTCCGACCTGTTTACTGGCCAGCCACGCTTTCTTTCTCTTGGCAGAATCCGTCTTTGTTTTTAAGGTTTCCTTAATTTCATTATCGGTGACTTCTTCTTCTTTAATGGTGCCACGAAATGTGCTGAATTTCTTTTCAATCTCTGTGCCAAGATCGACAATTTTCTTCAGTAGCTCCGGCTCTATCTGATTCCTCAGATATGCGTTGTACAGTACGTCCAATTGTCGGGCAAGGACCGCATCTTTTATTTGGTCGGAGTCTTTAATATCTTTGATAAAGGCAAACTCTTCGGGATTGCTGTATACCTGGCGAATCTTAAGTGTCTGTTCGCTGACCCTATCGTAATCCTCATCTTTGCCGCTATTCGCAGCCTGCCAAGAAGCCAGATTTGCTTCTTTCTCCAAAGGTTTGATTTCTTCCACATGTGCTGTAATGAACTTTTGCAACTGCCTTTCATGGAGGTTAGGAGCACAACCAAGAAGAGTAATGTTTATTGTCAACGTCGTAATCAGGATCAGTAGAGTTTTCATAATTTTATACCTCTGTTAAATATCGTGTTTCCATTTTATTGCCAAAGATTTTTTGAATGAGTGATAT
>CAYNKI010000227.1:0-6202 GCA_964397675.1 uncultured Pirellulales bacterium | reverse complement strand
AATTTCTCGCCCGATGTTCCAACTTGCAAAGTGTCAGCATATGTTCGTGGTCGATGCTGATAAACGGCACCCTATTTCGCCAGGCCCACCACGCACTGAAAGGCTCAAAATCTGAAATTACAAGGTCCGGGTCGAATGGCTCAAAATGTCTCCTAAAAAGTTCCACATTCACTCTGTTTGCTTCAGGCAGTTTTAGAAGATTTTTTTTCAAAGTTTCCGATTTATCTATGCGTCCACCTTTAAAGGCAAAAGAAAGGCCAAATATTTCTTTCACATGTGCTTTTGGCGGACCGAAATATTGCTTTAGATAAAGAAGTGATTTTCGAGAGCCCACAAACATCACATCCTGGCCGGCATCAATCAGTCTTTGGCCTATTATGTGCGATCGGCTGCTGTGCCCAAAGCCTTGTCCTGCGATTCCATATATTATTCGAGCCAATTTACGTACCTTGTGAGAGGTAATATTTTCCAACTTTTAGTCTGTAGATAGTTTAACAAACGTTACTAAATCTTAATATTCTGTTAAGATAACAAATTCTTGATAAAATTACCACATGATTGACTTCGTTTTGACCTCTTAAGTTCAAATATTCCTAAGAATGAGCTCCTCTTTCGAATACATCTTATAGTACAGATTTCTCAATGATGTTATCGAGAACTTGTGTGAAAAAGAAAAAGTTAAGGTTACAAATGCTCAATGCATCACTAGCTCAGTAGCCGCCATACTGCGCAGGCTGGTGGATATAGTCAGCCGCAACGGCAACCTCCTTCTCAATATTGGCCCCAAGGCCGACGGCACGCTTCCCGACGCACAGGAAAACGTCCTGTTGGAAATCGGAAAATGGATGAAGGTAAACCGCGAGGGAGTCTTCGGAACCCAACCTTGGAAAGTATATGGCTTCGGCGAGATCAATCGCACCAAAAGTTTCGAGGAAGGCGCGGTATGTTTCACGCAGAAAAACGGCAACGTCTATGCATACTTTATGACCTGGCCGGCTAACGGAAAACTGATGATCTCGGGCATTACAGACAAAATGACCGTCAAGAAGGTGTCGCTGCTCGGCAGTAATAAAAAGCTCGAATGGAATGCCGAATCCAAAGGCCTGCAGGTGAAGCTTCCCGGCAACAAGCCATGCGAGTATCTATGGTGTTTAAGGATAAACGGATAGAAAAGCAAATGTAAGGAGCGACATGTTAAAGAGAAGGTAACCGTTCACGTGGTAAATACGCCGATTTTGAGCCGTTTTGGGCGATTTGATTGACTATTTCGTCAAAAAAACTTGCAAAATTTCTTGCTTTGCAGCCAAAATCGGCTATAATAATTAACAAACGCCGTTTTAACAGCGTGAACGGTTACAAGAGAAGAGAGTTTTTTGAAATCGCCGGCGGTTGTGCGGCGGGCGCGGTGAACGACCACACGTGGTATTTTCCCGACGTGATGCCCACGCTCGCGGAACTCGCGGGCGTCAAGCCGCCGAAGGACTGCGACGGCATCTCCATCATCCCGACGTTGACCGGGAATGGGAAGCAGCGCAAACACGAATACCTTTACTGGGAAGCTGGTGGTAGGAGCGCGGTGCGTGCGGGTAATTGGAAGGCCATTTCCGTACCCAGAAGCGACGCTTGGGAACTCTATGATTTGTCCGCGGACATCGAGGAAAGCAACGATGTTGCCGAAGCCCACCCGGATGTTCTCAAAGGACTCGTCGCCTACGCGCAGGAGGCACACGAACCCATTGTCGCGGGCGAGATATTCGACGCCGAACTATACAAGAAAGACCACGAAATCAACGGTCCAAAGCCCCCCAGCCTCAAAGGCGGAATAGGAGAATAAAATGTTGTCGAGCATCATAAATCGAATAGAAAGATGGAAGCGCGGTTTCGTCACGGTTCTTGTGCTGATGTTTGTCTTGACATGGAGCGCCGATTCCTGGGGCGAGGACATGAAAATTTGGTTTAAGCAGCCCGCCACGGACCGAAACGAGACGCTGGCCCTGGGCAATGGACGCCTGGGCGCGCTGGTCTACGGCGACGCGACAACCGAGCACCTCCAACTCTCGGAGGACACGATCTGGGCCAACGAGCCGAAATCGAAGAATCGCGAGGGCGCGAAGGAGAACCTCTACAAGGCGCGTCAATTGCTCTTCGACGGTAAGTACGGCGAGGCCCAACAGCTTATCAACGGCAAGGTCCTCTATCCGCCCGGCAGGTGCTATATGACATTGCTGGGCGATCTTCGTCTGCATTTCCGGGCGAAACCCGAGGTCACGGAGTACCGCCGCGAACTGGACCTCGACACGGCGGTGGCGACGGTGTCGTACAAGCAGGACGGCGCGACGTTCACACGCTCCGCGTTCATTAGTCCCGTGGACCAGGTTCTGGTCATGCATCTAACCTGCGATCGTCCGGGGCGGATCTCGTTCGGGACCGAGTTGTCGCGCGAACTGTATGCGAAGACTAAGACCGAGGGTGACGACGTGCTGGTCATGACCGGCTCGACCTATCCTGAAACAAATGGCCTTCTTTACGAGGCCCGCCTTCGAATCATCCCGACGGGCGGAGAACTCATCGCGGACGGCGTGGCGCTGAATCTGGAAGGCGCCGATTCGGCGACCATACTCTTGGCGGTCGCGTCAAACTTTCGCGGGGGCGAGCCCGAGAAGATTGCAAAAGGACAAATCGCCGCGGCGGGCAAGAAGAAATATAAGGAGCTGCGCCGCGCCCATGTCGTAGAGCACCAGCGTCTGTTTCGCCGGGTCGAACTGGACCTCGGCGAAACGGACGCCGCCGATCTTCCGACCGACAAACGCGTCGAGATTCTGAAGGAGGGAGGTCCGGACGACCCTCACTTGGTCGCCATGCTGTTTCAGTACGGGCGCTACCTGTTGATTTCGAGTTCGGGGCCGGGATGTATGGCCTCCGCGCTGCACGGGATCTGGCCGGGGCGAATGGGCGATACATCCTACAACGCTGCCTATCACGTTAACGTGAACGTCCAGATGAACTACTGGCCTGTCGAGGTGACGAACCTGTCGGAGTGCCACATGCCGCTCTTCGACCTTATCGACATCGCGCGCCCCTGGGGGCGTAAGACCGCGCGCGAGGTTTACGGCTGTGGGGGCTTTGTGATCCATCACAACTTCGACGGATGGGGCGGCGTCGGTCCCTTTGGATCGAGCCCGTACGGCCTGTGGTCGGGCGGCGCGGGGTGGCTATGCCAGCACATCTGGGAGCATTACCTGTTCACCCTCGACAAGGAATTCCTGGCCAACCGCGGTTATCCTATCATGAAGGAGGCAACTCGGTTCTATCTCGACTACCTGGTCGAACACCCCCGAACAGGCGAGCTCGTGACCGGACCGACCTCGTCCCCGGAGAACAGTTTCATCGAACCGGGCGGCAATGCCAAACTTAGCTTCGATATGGGTGTTTCGATGGATCAGGAAATCGTATGGGAACTATTGACGAACTGCCTGGCGGCGGCTAAATTGATGGGTATCAAGGATGAGTTTACGCAGGAAGCACAACAGAACCTCGACAAACTGGCGCTGCCCAAAATCGGTTCGGATGGACGGCTGCTGGAGTGGTACGGCGAGTACGAAGAAGCCGATCCTGGCCACCGCCATCTCTCGCACCTCTACGGTATGCACCCCGGCGCCCGAATTACGATGAACGGAACGCCCAAGTTGGCTGGGGCGGTCCGAAAGTCTTTGGAGTATCGTCTGGAGCATGGAGCAGCTAAAAGGTCCGGCGCGGGCAAGATCGTCTGGAGCCGGGCTTGGGTGCTTAATTTCTGGGCGCGGTTGCTGGACGGCGAAAAAGCCCACGCTGAATTGCGGAGCTTTATGCTCAATACGCTGGAACCGAACCTCTGCAAGAAGTGGGGTAGCCGTCCCTACTGCATGGACGCCAACACCGGCGTGACGGCGGGCATCGCGGAAATGCTGATCCAAAGCCACGCAGGTGAAGTTCATTTATTGCCCGCGCTCCCGAAGGCCTGGCCAAAAGGCAGTTTCAAGGGCTTCCGCGCCCGGGGCGCTTTCACCGTTGACGCATCGTGGTACAATGGAAAACTTCAGCGGGCTTGCATCGTGTCGGAGAAGGGCAGTCCGCTGAAAGTCCGATACGGCGCCAAAGTGTGGAACTTTGAAACGCAGCCCGGTCAAAAACTTGGCCTGCCCGTCGCGACGCGATGACAGGATTTGCCTCGTGATCCGAAGAAGCATCTTGGCAATAGGACATCGTTTGTATTCATTCTGAAAACAAGTTTATGGAGGCCCATAGATGTGTACTTATCACAAAATTGTAATCAGCCTGTTCTTTTTGGGCTCATTCGTATCATTTGCACAAGCGCAAATTGATAAGATGCTCTTCGACTTTGAGGGATCCTTCAATGTTAATAATGTGGAAACAAATAATGCGGAAGTTTCCATAACGAATGGATTACCAGGGCAAGGACAGGCGCTAAATGTGGTGCTAGAAAAAAACCAAGTAGCGAATATACAGCTAAAATCTGGGCAAGGATGGGGGGATCTTTCCGACTATCTGGGCATCGAGATGGACATCACCAACAGCGGGGAATACAGCATTGGCGTAATGGCAGTGGCAAGTGAAAACAATGGAAAAACCGCTATTGAGAGCTTTGTCTGGGTGAAACCAGGGCAAACCGAAACCATGTTCATGGTATTTTACCGTAGTCAGCCTCCCTCCTACATGAATAAGTATTTAAAAGGCATGAATGCAGTACCCGGAGGCTACCTGTGGCATTGGAGAATAGCCGATATTACCAAACTGAACACCCTTAACTTTTACACGGCAAAAACTGATAAAGACGTGAATTTTAAAGTGGACAATGTCCGGGCTATGGGTGAATATAACCCACCCATGGAAAATGAATTGAATTCAGGTTTTTTCCCCTTTGTAGACAAGTTCGGTCAGTACATTCATGCGGATTGGCCCGGCAAGACAACTTCTCAAGATGACATTGATACGCAACACCAGGAAGAATTAGACAACCTTGAATCAAATCCCGGACCCGAGGACTGGAACCAATACGGCGGCTGGACCGCCGGACCGCAACTGCAAGCAACTGGCCATTTCCGCACACAAAAGTTAGATGGGAAATGGTGGCTAGTCGACCCTGAAGGCAGACTTTTCTGGTCCCAGGGCATCACCGGCGTTAGGTTATCACAGACGACTAAAACCAGAGGTCGAGAAAATTATTTTACTGAAATCCTCGATAATGGGGACTTTCGGCAGGCCAACCTAAAGCGCAAGTTCGACAATAACTGGAGCACTGAAGCGGCTGAACTGGTACACACACGATTTAGATCCTGGGGCGTCAACACTATGGCGTGCTGGTCAGATGATGAGATATACAACCTGCGTAAGACACCCTACACCGTTTTCCTGAAGTCAGGCATCCCCAAGCAAGTTCCAACCGAATTGGACGAAGGAACTTTTAGAAACACCGTTCAGCAACTCATCAACGCTAATACCGTGGCCGATTTTAAGGATGATCCCTGGTGTTTGGGCGTATTTGTGGACAATGAACTCCATTGGCCGAAACAGAATACGGGGCCTGTTGCAGAGACTTATTACAAGGTGGTGAAGGATGTTTTTAAGGAGGTTGCTCCCAATATCCTCTTTCTGGGAAGTAGAATCCACGGAAGCGGGGAGCCCCGTCCGGCCTATAAGGCCGCCGCAAACCATTGCAACGTTGTAAGCATGAACCGCTACAAGTTCGCCATTATTCACGAAGACCTTCCTGAAGGAAGCCTGGACAAACCTATGATAATCGGAGAATTCCACTTCGGCGCCTTGGACAGGGGCCTTCTGCATACCGGGCTTAAGGGTGTCAGCAACCAAGAACAGCGCGCCCACGCCTATACCTATTATGTTCATCAGGCGTTAGAGAATGATCGCATAGTGGGCGCTCACTGGTTCCAACACACCGACCAGATGGTCACGGGCAGGGGCGATGGCGAGAGTTACCAAATTGGGTTTGTGGATATCGTCGACCGGCCGTACCCAGAATTGGTAGCGGCTTCCAGGAGGTTGGGGGAATACTTGTATAACTACCGGAAAACAGGTATTGTGGACCGGCCATGAAAACAACCGTTAAAATAATGTTAGAAAAACAAGAAAGGATTAAAAGATGGATCTATCAAAGAACATTTTGAAGGTAATGATGGGAATAGCC
>CAYNKI010000226.1:0-6208 GCA_964397675.1 uncultured Pirellulales bacterium | reverse complement strand
ATGGGACGATGTGGGGTGACGCCGTGCAGGAGATTACGCCCGATGGTAAAGTTGCTTGGCAATGGCTCGCTCACGAGCATCTGGACCCTGAGGCCGACAGTATTTGTCCGGTTTGCTCTCGCAAGGAATGGACCCATATAACCTCTATCGATGTCCTTGAGAACGGCAATATTCTGCTTAGTTGTATGAGGACCAACAGTATTATTGTTGTCAATAGAAAGACAGGCGATGTAGAATTTAGATGGGGTAAAGAAGAACTCTCTCACCAAAATGGCGTATCGGTTTTGAAGAACGGCAATTTCCTTATATTTGACAATGGCAGACACAGCCGGGGTGAAGGCCAGGGCTTCTCAAGGGCCCTGGAGCTGAACCCGAAAGACAAGAAACTTCTCTGGGCATACGAAGAAGACCCGCCGCACTTTTTGTACTCGTCATTCCTTGGTTGCTGCCAGAGACTACCCAATGGCAATACGCTCATCCTCGAAGGGACAACGGGCAGAATGATGGAAGTAAACCCAAAATGCGCTATGGTCTGGGAATATGTAAGCCCTCATCGTTTCGATTCGCCGGATTGGGGCAACAACGCTTATGTCTGTAGTACGCGCAGATACGGACTGGATTATATAGGTTTGAGAAAATTCTATGATCTGAAAAAAGACTGGATAATGTGGGAAGACCTTGAGAGCAACAAGAAAATTGAGAAAAAGAAAGCTTCGGCGGAGGAGCGTATTCGTTCTCGTCTTGAGCCGCTTGGTTACTAATAGCAGGCAAGGATTTGATGTATCTCAGGGTCGTTACTCTGCGTCCGGTTGGAAATTAAAGCGTCGCAGTGAAAGGATGTACATAATGAAACGGTATGGCCGTGTAATCAGAGTAAAACCTGAGAAGTTTGAAGAGTACAAAAAACTGCACGCTGCGGTCTGGCCGGAAGTGCTCGATATGATCAAAGAGTGCAACATTCGCAATTATTCAATCTACCACAAGGATGGTTTTCTCTTCAGTTATTTTGAATATACAGGTGAAGATTTTGAGGCAGACCAGGCGAAGATGGCGGCTGACCCGATTACCCAGAAGTGGTGGGATCTCTGTGACCCCTGCCAGGAACCGCTGGAGACAAGGGCTGAAGGTGAACGACAGTGGGCGGCTATGGAGGAGATATTCCACCTTGATTGATTAGCACCAGGTGTTTATGAGAATGTTTGTCCCCCCTATACAAAGATAGATGTTGACAAAACCATCAAAGCCGCGCAAAATAGCCCTCGAAAAATCAAAGGTGAAAAAAAAAGCTTTAAAAAAACAGGCCTGCAAAGACAAATAACAGGCTGGAGGTGAAAAGATGCATTGTAGAATTTGTAAAATCATTGCAATATCACTTATCTTGTCTTTCTCATCTAATGCGTTGGTGTTTGCCCTGACTGCGAAAACCGATTTTTACGTATCCCCAGCGGGAAAAGACAGCAATCCGGGGACTATACAAAAACCTTTTGCAACATTGTCGCGGGCACGTGACGCGGTTCGGGAGTTGAAAAATACGAAGCCGGGTTCAGATATAACCGTGCTGATTCGCGGTGGAACATATTATCTTAAAGAAACTGTTGTTTTTGGATTGGAAGATTCCGGCGTGGACGGACAAAGAATCATCTATAGAAATTATCCCGGTGAGGAGCCGGTTTTCAGCTCATGTGTGCGAATCACCGGCTGGAAGAAACTTAAAGACTATCCCGACGCCCTGCCGGCTGCAGCAAGAGCGAAAATCTGGGTTGCTGATGTGCCGGAGACGAAAGGCGGCAAATGGTGTTTTCGGACGCTCTATGACGGTATGCAGCGATTGCCGCGTGCGCGGGGTGAGGCATTTGCCCCGGAGAAAGAATATCCCTATTCATACGGTGTTCCGGAGAGGATAATATCGGTAGAGTCTGCGTTTGCATTTCCCGACAGGAGCATACTGCATTCCCCTGAAGGAGCGATTAAGAATTGGCAGCACCTCGAAGATATAGAGCTATTTATACGCCCCCACGTTCAATTCGTCTTTAATATTCTGCCTCTCAAAGAGGTGGATGAGAAGGCCTGTATTGCCAGAACTGCGGTTCAGGGCAGCTACCCTCTCACAAAGATACACAGCAAGTACAAAGAGGATATTGGCAAAACATGCTGGGTGGAGAATGTAATCGATTTTCTGGATGAGCCGGGCGAGTGGGTGCTCAATACGCAGCAGGGCAGGCTCTATTTATGGCCCAGTGGGGATAAGCCGGGAGATAATATTGCGGCGCCTGTTTTGACGGAGCTGGTTCGAGTGGAGGGGGATATTGATAAGGATGGTCCCGTTGATAAGCCGGTTCGAAACCTTGTGTTTAAGGGCCTGGCATTTACTCAGGCGGAGCGTGAGGTGTTAAGTGACGATGACGTGGGTCTGCAGCACGACTGGGATATGGAAGACAAGGCCAATGCGTTGTTTCGCTTTCGTGGAGCTGAGGATTGTGTGATTGACGAATGCCGGTTTGCCGGCAGCGGAGGCGGTGGTGTTCGGCTTGATTTTTACTGTCAGAGCAATACCGTCAGAAACTGCCTTTTCGAAAATCTCGGTGGGACCGGGATTTTATTGTGCGGCTACGGCCCGGGAACGAAAAATGTTAATAAGCACAATCGGATTATAAATAACAAGATCAGCAATTGTGGCCAGCTTTGCTGGCACAATCCGGCGATATTCGTCTGGCAAAGCGCCGAGAACAGAATCGCTAATAATCTGATTTGCAATATGCCGTATGACGGGATTGTACTAAGCGGCGCTCGTCCGCAATTTTTCTATATGGAAAGGCAGGGCCACGAAGGCAACATAGAGACCTATTTGAAGGGCTGGAGGCAGGTATCACGGACCATTCGCTGGAAAGAGGTCGGCAGTGCAAAAAAATGGCAGGACGTAATCCCATTTATGCATACCAGGGCGAATATCGTCGAGAATAATGAGATACATAATGTGATGGAGCGTTTGGGCGATGGTAATCCGATTTACGTCTCTGGCACGGGGCCTTTCAATATTATTCGCCGTAACTACGTTCATCATATATCCAGGGGTTCCGGTATGATTCGGACCGACGGCTGGCAGAAGGATACGCTCATTACGGAGAATATCATTTACAAGTGTATCGGCGGGGGAATTGCGCGGAAAAACTATAATCACGTCGAGAACAACATTATTGCGGATATAGAATACGACAGGGGGTATGTGGACTTTGTGAGTTTTCCCGAGGACAGGCCGACGGCCGGTTCGAGGGTCCAGAGGAATATACTCTATCATTCCGGTAAAGAGCCGATATTTTACTATGTTCACAGTTGGAGCGCTGAAGGCAGGAAGTTTACAAGACCTAAGGATACCGAAGCCGATTATAATCTGTTCTATTGCGTGGGCGAGCCTAATGCGGGTTCTGAATTCATCGACAAGATGAGGGCTGATGGTATCGAAGAACACAGCATATCCGCAGACCCGCTCTTTATCGATTTGGAAAACGGTGATTTTCGCCTGAAGCCGAACTCGCCGGCTCTAAAACTCGGTATCAAACAAATTGATGTTACTAAAATCGGGCTGACCGAAGACTTCCCCAAGCGATTTAGAAAAGGCATACAAACAAAGTAGGGTAACTAATTTGAAATTCATAATTTCAATGAAGGTAAATTCATGGGCGTATTAAAAGTCAGCTATATTGACATCGCCATCATTATATCATACTTCATTGGTATCGTTCTTTTGGGTATATGGATTTCACGGCGTAAGATAAAAGGACAGGAGGACTTCTTTTTGGCCAGTCGCAATATGAGCTGGCCTCTTATTGGGGCGTCGCTGTTTTCGACCAACATCTCCAGCCAGCAGTTTGTAGGTCAGGCAGGTGCCGCCTTTACGTTCGGAATTGTTATGGGAGGTTTTCAGATAATTGGCGGAATATGCTTTATCTTACTGGCGGTGTTTTTCCTGGATGTATACAGAGGACTGAAGCTTTTTACTTCGCCGGAATTCTTCGAGAAACGTTTCAGTCCCGGCTGCCGTTCGTTTGCATCGGTAGTGAATCTGATGATGCTAATGACAGCGACCGTTTCTGCTGCACTTTATGCCGGCGCCACAGTACTGATGACGCTGCTTGGCTGGAGAGGGGCTGAAGCAATGTGGACAGCGGTGATTATTTTGGGTGTAACGACAGGGGTGTATACGATGTTTGGCGGTTTGCGCTCCGTTATCTATACCGATTTTGTACAGAACACGCTGCTGATCTTAGGTGGAGCAGTAACTTTGGTCGTCGGTGTAATCAAGGCAGGCGGATTAAGCGAAGTTTTAGCCCTCAAGGATGCAGCCGGCGATAGCATGTGGACATTGATGAAACCAGCAAATCATCCTTACGGCTGGTTGCCAATGCTGACCGGCGTATTCATTCTTGGTGTTCGTGCTCACTGCACCGACCATGACTACGTTCAGCGAGCCCTTTCGGCTAAGAATGTTTACCATGCCAAGATGGGTGTCATATTCGCCGCTTTTCTGAAGGTGGTGGCTCTGTTTATCATCGCTGCTCCTGGTATTGTTGCTGCTAAATTGTTCCCCATGCTGGATAGTGGTGATAAAGCATACGCAACTCTTTTGATTGATGTAATGCCCGTGGGTTTGGCTGGTTTGTGCCTGGCAGGTCTGCTGGCGGCCATTATGTCGAGCGTAGATTCCGGCCTATGTGCCTCCAGCTCATTAATTACTTTCGACTTTGTTGCTAAGAAAATACCTAAAGCCAGCGATAAATTCATGCTCGGCATTGGCCGTTATATTATCTTGGGTCTGCTTATAATAGCTATCCTGTGGGCGCCGTTTATAGGAAAATTCAAAGGGCTTTATGCCTATCTGGTGCAAATCTGGTCACTTACCGCACCACCGGTCTTTGTCTGCGTAGTCTTTGGACTCTTTTATAAACGGGCAAATGCCAGGGGCGCTATTGCCACGTTGTCCATCGGCTCTATTCTAAGCATTGTAGGATTTGTAGTGCTCAATTTCTCTGCTTTTGAAGGCATTAAGACAGGATTACCGTGGTATTTCCAAAATCCAATGAACATCGGTTTTGCGATAACGGTTGTTTGCTCAGCTGTTATGCTACTCGTCAGCCATATTTCCGGTTTGACAACTGAGGACGCGGCGAAGGCCGAGGCAATCAGGGAATCACGAAATACTGAGACTATGTTACCAAATGAACGCAGAATTTACGGAATTACATTAGGCATAGTGATTCTGGTGGTGGTCCTTGTAGTGATAGCATTCTCTCCGCTTGGTTTCGGACAGTAAAAGCAGGTTACTACCCTATGCTGTCTAAGGTAGCGGAGATCTGAAGCATAAGTTAAACAGCTTTGTAAATAATTTTTGTGAATTTGCAGGATAACAAATGGGCGGCATCGCACGCAGAAAACTTCATTCGGTAACATTTCATAACCCGGACAAGGCCTACAAAGGTTATACCTTCTTCGCCCCTTTCTGGGAACAGTCAAGGGCATATTTGATCGATATGGAAGGCCGATTCGTCAACTATTGGCAGCTGCCCGGAAAGCCGGGTGGAATAACGTATATGCTGGAAAACGGCAACATTCTTTACCCCTCAAGGTTACATCTCAAAGACGGCCCAATGTTCCCTGGATTTTGCGGCTGCGACCTCTTAGAGGTGGACTGGGATAATAACGTCGTGTGGCAATATCGTGACGATGCACAACACCATACCACGCTTCGACTCAGAAACGGCAATACTATGATTCTCAGAACGGTCGAGACACCAGTTGAGATAGCTGAAAAAGTAAAGGGCGGTCTGCCCGGCACCGAGGACAAAGGGCATATATGGTCCTGTGGATTTCACGAAGTAACACCCAAAGGCAAAATAGTCTGGGAATGGCTGGCGTATGAACATCTTGACCCAGAAGAAGACTGGTTCTGCCCGCTTGAGCACCGCAGTGAATGGACGCACGGAAACAGCATAGAAGAGTTTGAGAACGGCGACATCCTAACCTGCTTTCGCTACCAGTCCATTGTAGTGATTATCGATAAGAAAACGGGCGATATAAAATGGAAATGGGGCAAGGGCAAGGTCTTTCACCCGCATAACCCAAGTATTCTGGATAATGGCAATATCCTGCTGTATGATAATGGCCCGCATCGACACGATTCTTATCTTGATTACTCAAGATGTGTTGAGGTTAA
>CAYNKI010000225.1:0-6255 GCA_964397675.1 uncultured Pirellulales bacterium | reverse complement strand
CGTTGGCCCGGTGGAGACGTTCAAGGCGGAAAAGGTCTCGATTTGGCACGCAGGGATGCACGACAATCCTTTTGGAATGAGGCTGACTACCCTTATGATAAGTAAGAAAATCTCCGATAGGTCGGTGCCGATGTCACTTATGGCAGGGCGCCCAAATGTTCGGTTCAATTTTTATAGACACGCTATATGAAGGATAGTGTAGTTATATTTGGTGCTGGTGCAGTTGGCCGGGGTTTGATTGGCAGACTCTTCGCAGCAAATGGGTTAAGGCCGGTTTTTGTTGAAGCTAACCTACAATTAGCCCAATACCTTAATCAGGTTGATGGTTACGTTGTACATTTGACAGGAAGAGTGAGGAAGGATCGGTATGTAGGCAATTACGTTGTTCTAACACCGAACGAAGCTGAAGAGATCTCAGCAGCGCTGACTAACTGTGTTTTTATGGCGACTGCGGTCGGAGGCCAAAATCTAAAAGCAGTTGCTAGGGTGGTGGCGCTGGGATTAAAGAAGCGAAAGAAGCCGCTTAATATTTTAGTCTGCGAGAACTGGCCCCAAGCCGATAACGTGTTGGCCCAAGCTCTGCTGAATATGGGATGTAACAAGGAAAGTTTTGCTTGTGTCCGCTGTTCTGTTGAACGGATGGTCCAGAAGACAGAAACCGGTGTTGATGTGGTTACCGAAAGCGGTAAGGCACTTTACCTCGACAGTCAGGCCTGGAAAGGCGACAGATGTTATATTGATGGCTTAACATTCAGTGACAACATTGAGGCCATCTATGCCCGTAAACTTTATACCAGTAATGCCGGCGGCGCGGCGTTGGCGTATCTGGGTAATCTTTGTGATTGTCGATTTATATACGAGGCTCTGGAAATACCTCAAATAAGAGAAAATTTGATGGATTTGTTAAATGTTGCTAAACAAGTGTTGACTAAATCTTTCAGTATGGATAACGCCGAGCTGGAGCGGCATATTGATGAGCTTATTACCTGGCGTTTTGCTAATCGCGATTTGGCTGATACAGTTGAGCGAGTTGCTCGCAATCCGCTGCGAAAATTGGGAGCTGAAGAGCGGTTAGCTGGATTGGCGCACTTATTGGGACGCTATGATATTCCGACCAGACCGGTATCGCTTGTTATTAGTGCGGCAATGCATTATCATGATCCAGCAGATCCGGAGAGTGTTAAACTTGGAGAGATAATCTCCCAAAAAGGTGCAGGTTTAATTTTAGAAGATGTGTGCGGCTTTAGAAGAGATGGAAAATGCTATAAGGAATGTATTGAATGTTATAAAATTTTAGGAAAGGGAAAGTTTTATGAGTAAGCTTCGAATTGTTTTGGATACTGCCGATGTGTCCCAGATAAGGGATGCTGCAAGTACCGGATTAATTGATGCAGTTGCAACTAATCCTGAGAAGGTGGCCCAGAGTGGCAAGAGCTACCGTCAGGTGGTAGAGCAGATACGCAAGCTCTTTGAAGGGCTGATAATGATCCAGGCTGTTGGTGAAACAGTCGAACAGATTTGTGATTGTGCACGTCGGCTGCATCAGATAGATCCATTGTTAATGATTAAGATAACCGCCAATAAAGCAGGTCTGGCGGCAGTAAAAATCCTGGCTGCTGAGGGGGTCAGGACCAATGCTACGCTAATATTTAACCCGACCCAGGCGCTTCTGGCGGGTTTGGCAGGGTCAACTTCTGTAAGCATATTTATCGGCCGAGCAAGGATGTGCGGTTACGATGGTATTGAAGCTGTTAGGAAAGTACGACAGCTTTTCGATTCTTTTGACCTTAAAGGCACAGACATAGCTGCTTGCAGCATAAAGGATGTAGAACAAGTAATCGACTCTATCATCGCTGGTGCTCACACCGTGGCAGTACCATTTAATGTTTTTGAAGCTATGTGTGAGCACCCGCTTACCAGTAAAGGTCTGGATGCTTTTATTGAGGATTACAAAACTATTGCCCAAAGCTGAACTATTAGAGAATTACAAGCAACAAGGCTTAAGGTAAGGAGAAACAAAATGTCTTGATAATTTCGGTTTTCATTTGGTCCCTGGAATATTCACGAAGGTGCTGACCCATTTGGTCCGGCGGTCAGGGATAGTATTGAATTCGGCAAGAAGCTAAAAAAAGTATAAGCAACTCGTTTTTACGGCGTGCAGCTTCACGATGAGGATGCTCGCTGTTTTTAAAGAATCGTGATTTGTTTTTACAGAGTCATAAAGATGACTACGGATGTACTGATTCTCAATACGGCGGTAGTGGATTTTAGAAGGGCGGATTTCGAATTTGCCGATGAATTGGTGGGCAAAGGAGGACTTGCCAAGTGCAAAACTGAAGATATGCCCAATTTCTCTCAGGAACAATTTGCTGAATGGATAAAGCAGGGCTATGCCACCGCAGGCGGACCTGGCAACGCAGCGCCTTTAATTGCAAGGGTAGGTTTGAATGTGGCCATTGGGGGTAATTTGGGCAAAGGTGATTACGACGGTTTGGATGCTCAGGGACGCTTCTTTTACGATTGTCTCGTGGCTAACGGTGTTGATATGTCGGAGATTTTCTTTCATCCGGAGTTGTCCACGGGCACTACCTTTATCCATGACACTCCTGGCCAGGACCGCGGAGGTATTGCCACATTCCTCAATGCCAGCGACGATTTTGATTTTGAGATATTCAAAGGAGCTGTTGAACGATTAAGGCCCAATATAGTTTATTATATGTACTCCGGTTTGTCCGATAGAGGCGACGCAAACGGAGGCCGAGATTTAGCTGAATTTATTAAATGGTGTCACGGTAGGCAAGCTGTCACTATTGTTGACAGCCACACTTTAACGGGCAATCCTGCCGAGTTGATTGAAGCAGGTGAGGCGGTGGAGCAATACAGGCTTTTGGAGCCACTTTTGCCGAAAGTTGATTTGTTCTTTACTTCCTGTGACGAAGCTAAATTGATAGAGAACACGCTCAAAGGTCCACGAAATTGGGATCAGTTTGATGAGCAGGAAAACAACGTGCATTTTCTTAACTTTTTAAGCGAAAGGTTCTGGCGAAAACATGGCAGAGCAAAACTGTTCGGCGTTACGGTCAACGATGGTGCTTATGAAAAGCACATTAGCCCCGATGGACTTACCAGCGGGCCGAACAAAATTGAATCCCGTTTTATGGCAGGCGAAGTGATTGATTTAGTAGGAGCAGGGGACTCGTTCAGAGCAGGGCTAATTGCGTACATTGCACGTAATCTGGATGATTTTAACAACGGCACGATGAACTTTACCGAAGCAGTGCAGATGGGCAATCTGTTCGCGTCACTTTATATAAAGGCACCGCTCAACGACAGATATAGCAATATCAAAACCTATGATAAAATGCTAAAAATAGTCCGAAGCAACGTGACTTATAAAAGCTTTGATGAATTGCAAGATGCTTTAAATCAATAAATCAGGAAAGAAAGGAAGTGCATATGGCCACAAAGAATTTTAAATTCCATTGGCAGAATAAAGTTAATAACTACGCTCAGATTGGGGGCATCGAAACTTCTGTTTTAGATAATGGCCCGGCTAAAGGGACACGAATCGCCTGGATAAATACCGGCTCCGGTCTTCGATATAAAGTGGTTATCGATAGAGGAGCTGATATTGTTGATGCCTTTTATAATCAGCATAGTCTTGCCTGGCTTAGTCATGGTGGGGTAACTGCACCCCGGCCGGATGCCCACCGAGGACTGGAGTGGCTGAGGTCTTTTGCCGGGGGTTTATTAACTACGTGTGGCTTGACTCATGTAGGTGGGCCTGAAACCGATGAGTTTGGTGAGCGCGGTTTGCACGGACGCATCAGCAATATTCCGGCCAGTGTCGAATCAATTGTGCAACCCGAATTACTTTCGGGAGAACCAAAGATGAATATAACAACGGTAATGAAAGAGTCCTGTGTATTCGGGCCTAATTTGGAATTGAGGCGTACTATATCGAGCAGCCTCGGAGAGCCGACAATCAGAGTTCACGATGTGGTGACTAACCTCGGCAATGCGCCGACTCCTCATATGATATTGTATCATTGTAACTTTGGCTGGCCTTTGGTTGATGAAGGGACAGACATTGTATGGAAAGGGAAATGGGCGTCACGCGGCTTAGATATGGATAATGCCATATTCAATAGCAAACACAATTTCCGAAAGTGCCGGAACCCTCTCGATAGTCACAGAGGCAGCGGCGAGGCGTGCGGTTTTATTGATGTGGTGGCTGATAGAAAAGGTGTTTGTACTGTCGGCCTTTACAATCGAAAAATCGGCCTGGCACTTGCTATGAAATACAAGAAAGAACAACTGCCCTGGCTTGCTAACTGGCAGCACTTCGGGCCCAGCGAATATGTCACGGCATTGGAGCCGGGAACAAATCCACCAATCGGCCAGAGAAAGGCCAGAGAACAGAAAGAGCTAATCCACATCGCCCCCGGGAAAAGCAAAACTTATGACCTGGAATTGACAGTTTTGACGGATGAAAAGCAAATCAATCGCTTTCTAAAGACCGCAGGCTAATATAATGTAAAACGTAAAACGAAAAATGTAAAACTGTGGATTACCATAGTTTTGAGTTTTTAGCTTTGAGTTTTTAGTTTTAAGTATGGCAGCACATATATTCTCCGGTTTTGGATTTGGGCCAATCCAGGCTGGACTATTCGTCAAAGAGGCATTTCAAAGCGGCAATTTTAGTCGAATAGTGGCAGCAGAGATTGACCAGCAATTAGTTGATGCGGTCGAGGCTAACAATGGAAGCTACTATGTCAATGTTGCTAAGGCTGATGGCATCGACGTATTGAAAATTGACAATGTTGAATTGCTTAATCCTAACCTTGCAGAGGAGCGAGAGATTCTTCTTCAGGTTTTAGCTGAGTCCACGGAAATAGCTACCTGCCTTCCTTCTGTAGATTTCTACGACTCTGGCGAAACAAGCAGCGTTGCTTCACTGATAGCTAATGGTTTGAAAAGCAGCAGGGCGAAAGCAACCATAATTTACACCGCTGAAAACAATAATCGTGCAGCAGAGATATTACAAGCGGCTGTTCTAAAAAAATTCATCGCTCTGTCACCAGAAAGAGTGCAGTTTCTGAATACGGTAATTGGCAAAATGAGCAGAGTTGTCACCGACCCGCGTGAAATCGCAGATCGAAAACTGGCCACCATAACACCAGATATTAAACGGGCCTTTCTGGTAGAAGAATTCAATCGAATTTTAGTGACCCGAACCAGGATTTCTAATTTTGAGCCGGGAACAGATGTGTTTATCGAGAAGGATGACCTTCTGCCTTTTGAAGAAGCGAAGCTGTTCGGCCATAACGCCATACACGCACTGCTTGGCTTTATCGCTGCTGCCTGCGGCTATAGCAGGATGACGCAACTGGCGGACGACCCGCCAATTATGCAAATTGCAAGGAAAGCTTTTTTGCAAGAAAGCGGCGCAGCACTTATAAAGAAGTATGCTCACCTAAGAGACGAGCTTTTTACCGAAGCAGGATTTCGAGACTATGCTGAGGACCTGCTCGAACGCATGACCAATCCATATCTGGCCGATACGGTGGCGCGGGTCAGCCGGGATTTGGTGCGTAAGCTCGGCTTAAACGAACGGATATTTGGAACTATGCAACTGACATTAGAATACAGCATCGAGCCGAGGAATATGGCCTTGGCTGCGTTAGCTGGTATTGCTGTACTGCTGAAAAGAGCGCCAGAATACAACCTTCCAAAAGATTTACATTTTGGTGATTGGCGTAGATTAGATGATGCCAAAATTGAAAAAATTATCAATTGGCTTTGGACAGGCCAAACATGCAAGTACGCTGAGAAACTAATCAGATATGTCCAAAACGCCCAAAAACATCTAAAAGAACTAACCACGAATTGCGCGGATTGACACGGATTTTAGATTAAGCCACAAACAACGTCCCTTCGACAAGCTCCCCGCTTCGCCCGAAACGATGGGGCTTCGCAGGGCAAGCAGGGCAGGCTCTGAGCGTAGTTGAAGGGGTAAGCTCTGTCGAAGGAGAACATAGAGGAACTTTAATTATGAGACACGAACACTGGCTATTCGAGTGCTCTTGTGACGTCCAAACGGGCTCAAATAGGTTGGGCCGGCGTGTGCCGGCCCAACCCTTCTTTTACATCTTTTCTGGCCTATGTTGGCCTCTCATTTCTGTTGATCGATACTCCTTTCGTAGCGCGGCCTTCGGCCGCAACCAAATCTTTCAATAATGACGTTCTCCCGCT
>CAYNKI010000224.1:0-6267 GCA_964397675.1 uncultured Pirellulales bacterium | reverse complement strand
CTTGGCAGGCCGATATCGGCATCAAGCCCAGTGGCTTGGTCGTTGCAGGCGGCAAGGTGTTCGTCGCCGGCGTGGACACACACACTATCCATGCGCTGGATGCTGACAACGGCAAGGATATCTGGAAGTATACGGGCGGTTCTCGCGTAGACTCACCTCCCACACTGTACAATGGGCTTGCGATCTTCGGCTCGGCCGACGGGCGGGTTCACTGTCTTCGCGCCGAGGACGGTGCACTTGTGTGGCGGTTCAACGCGGCGCCGCACCATCGCCTCGTGACCGCCTTTGGCCAGTTGGAGTCACCTTGGCCTGTACCAAGCAGCGTGCTCGTGCACGATAAGAAATGCTGGTTCGCGGCCGGGCGGTCGTCATACCTCGATGGCGGCATCCACATCTACGCACTCGACCCAACGACGGGTAGAGTGGACCACCACGAGACGATCTACAGCCCCGACCCTGAAACGGGAAAGATGTCACCAGAGATCGACGGCCACTCCATGTCCGGGCTGCTGAATGACATCCCCGCCACCGATGGCGCGAATGTGTTCATCCGACAGATGAAGGTCTCGTCCTCCGGCGGTCATGGCGGACAACACCTGTACACCACGGGTGGCTACCTCGATCCGAGCTGGTTTAACCGGACGTTCTGGAAAGTCGGCCGAGCAGAGACGTCGGGTCTCATTGTTCTCGGCGATGATGTTGCATACGGCGTAGAGGTCTACGCTTCCCGCAGCCGCGAAACGGTCTTCAGACCCGGAGGGGATGTCTACTGGCTAAAGTGCATTCCACTGAGAGCTCCAGCTACCGGTTCCAGAAGCAAGCAAGACACAAGCAAGCGGCGCCAGCAAAGACTAAAGCCTATGTGGGAGCAGCACGTCGGCATCCGGGTTACTGCCATGGTCCGGGCGAAAGACACGATCTTTGTAGCCGGCGCGCCTGATGTCGTCGATCCAAAAGATCCCCACGGCGCATGGGAAGGTCGGAAGGGAGGCGTCCTGGCAGCCTTTGCCGCTGGCGACGGCAAAAAACTCGCGGAGTACAAGCTGACAGCCCCACCGGTTTGGGACGGCATGGCCGCAGCCCATGGGCAGCTCTACCTTTCGCTGAAAAACGGCCGAGTATTGTGTCTGGAAGGATGTAAAATATAAAAGAAACATTGATTTTTCACGTAAGCTTACAACACCCAAAATTCTGGGGAACATTTTAAAGAGTTTAGCGTATTCGAGAAAATATAGTCTGTTTATGCGTATTTGTTGTTTGTAAGACAAAAAAACAGAAATTTTCGTTCTTTAAAGATGTTCCAGTTGTTTATATTTAAGGAGTTTACAAATGAATCTGAAGGGTACGCAGACCGAAAAGAATTTACTGGCCGCCTTCGCGGGCGAGTCTCAAGCGAGAAACCGTTATACGTATTTTGCCAGCCAAGCTCGAAAAGAGGATTACGAGCAGATTGCTGCGATTTTCCAAGAAACCGCCAACCAGGAAAAAGAGCACGCCGAGCGGGAGTTCAAATTCCTGGAAGGTGGAGAAGTAGAAATTACTGCAGCATTTCCCGCTGGCGTTATTGGCAATACGCTTGAGAATTTAAAGGCAGCAGCAGCAGGTGAACATTACGAGACTACCGAGATGTATCCCGACTTTGCTGAGACTGCGGATAAAGAAGGATTTGCAGAAATCGCAACTGTTTTTAGAAAGATAGCTATTGCTGAAAAGCGCCTCGAGCAACGGTATCTCGCCATAGCGAAGAATATAACCGAAGGCCTTGTCTTTAAACGTGAAAAACCTGTAAGATGGGTCTGTAGGAATTGTGGTTATGTACACGAAGGGCCTGAAGCACCGGAAGTTTGTCCAGCTTGCGCCCATCCACAAAGCTATTACGAGCTGGAGGCTGCCAATTACTAAACAAGCACAAGGAGATCGAAAATGATGAAGACAGTTGGAAAAAAATTGGTGTTATTCAGCATTCTTATTTCGGCGGTCATTATCGCCTCAATGGCTTATTCGCATTGTCAAATACCTTGCGGCATTTACAATGACCATATGCGGTTCGATATGATTGCTGAGCACATCACAACTATCGAAAAGTCAATGAAGCTGATAGCTGAATTGTCCAGGCAGGACAACCCCAATATGAACCAGATCGTCCGCTGGGTTCAGAACAAAGACGAGCATGCCGATGAAATAAGCCAAATAATAACTTACTATTTTATGGCTCAACGGTTGAAACTGCCCCCTAAAGGCGATGTGAAGGCGTATGACGCGTATGTGAAGAAGCTCACTCTGCTCCACGAGATGCTTGTCTACACTATGAAGACAAAGCAGACTACGGCTCTTGTAAATGTGGAAAAACTCAGGTCTTCGCTGGCAAAATTTCGGGATGTATATTTCGGCGAGACTGGGCACAAACCTTGACAATGATGAGGTCAAATTATGCAGGACAAGGAAGTTGTAGTAACGATGAAGGGCAGCACCCTGACGTTAGTGGGCAACCAGGTCAAAGTTGGCGACCAGGCTACGGATTTTGAGGTAATCGCAAACGATTTGTCGCCTGTTAAGTTGTCGTCTTCTGACAGCAAAGTGCGTATCATCTGCTCGGTGCCTTCACTTGATACATCCGTATGTGATACAGAGACCCGCAGGTTTAACGAGGAGGCTCAGCGTCTCGGTGATGATGTGGCGGTGCTGACAATCAGCATGGATTTACCTTTTGCCCAGAAAAGATGGTGTGGCGCTGCGGGTGTTAAAAATGTGCAGACGCTCTCGGATTATCGCGACGCTTCGTTCGGTAAAGCCTACGGTGTATTGATAAAAGAGCTTAGGCTTCTTGCAAGAGCGGTATTTGTCATTGACAAAGAAGGCATCGTCAGGTATGTCCAAATCGTAGATGAACTGACCAATGAGCCGGACTACAACGCTGTGCTGGAGGCGGTCGAAAATCTATTGTAAAGGCAGCAGGTTTAGGAGGTCTTTTGCAATGAATCTCAAATCCAGTATATATACTGTTGGTGCAATTGACTGGGATAGGCGTTTATTTGATGAGCTGATTCCGCTGCCGGATGGGACAAGCTACAACGCATATCTTATAAAGGGCAGCGAAAAAACCGCACTACTTGATACGGTTGACCCGACAAAGACCGAGGTGCTGATCAGCAATCTCGTTTCACTCGGCGTTGACAGGTTGGATTATATCGTCTCTCATCACGCAGAGCAGGACCACTCAGGAGCGATACCAGATATTCTGATGCTATATCCGGATGCAAAGGTTGTGTCAAATCCTAAATGCAAAGCGATGCTGATTGATCTACTTTGTATCGATGAGGATAGATTCATCACAGTCGAGGATGGCCAGATGCTTTCTCTGGGTGATAAGACGCTACAGTTTGTTTACCTGCCCTGGGTGCACTGGCCGGAGACGTTTGGCACATATCTACAGCAGGACAAAATCCTTTTCCCGTGTGATTTCTTTGGCTCACACCTTGCGGTGAGCAGTCTGTTTGTCGACGATGAGCCGCGAGTTTATGAGGCGGCGAAAAGATACTACGCTGAGATAATGATGCCTTTCCGAACGGTGATACAGAAAAACCTCGAAAAAATTAAGAATTTGCAGATAGAAATGATAGCACCCAGCCACGGCCCTGTTTATGACAGGCCGCAGTTTATTATCGATGCCTACAAGGACTGGGTCAGCGGTGATGTCAAGAACGAAGTGGTGCTGGCCTATGTCTCTATGCACGACAGCACCAGAAAAATGGTAGAGCATTTTGTTGAAGCTCTTATTGAAAGAAACATTACGGTTAAGCAATTTAATCTTACAGTGACAGATGTTGGCCAATTAGCAATGGCGCTTGTGGATGCAGCCACGGTTGTGTTAGGCTCACCGACGGTACTGACGGGTGCGCACCCGAAGGCTGCATATGCAGCGATTCTTGCAAATGTGCTCAGGCCCAAGACGAGATTTGCCTCTATCATCGGCTCATACGGCTGGGGCGGCAGGATGGTTGAGCAAATATCAGGCCTTATAGCGAATTTGAAAGTCGAGCTTCTTGAGCCTGTAGTAGCAAAGGGCTATCCGAAGGACAAAGATTTCGCCGCTCTGGACAAGCTCGCTGATGCTATTTTAGTCAAACACCATGAGCTTGGAATTGTCAAGTAACGAAGGGAAATAAAACTACAATATTATGAAGGGTTAGATTATGGCTAAGAAGTTAGAAGTTTATAAGTGCTCGATCTGCGGCAATATCGTAGAGGTTCTGCACGGCGGAGCGGGTGAATTGGTTTGCTGCGGCCAGCCGATGGAAAATTTAGCGGCGAAAACTGCCGACGAAGGTAAAGAAAAGCACGTGCCGATGATAGAAAAAATCGATGGCGGCATAAAGGTAAAGGTCGGAAGTGTTCCTCATCCTATGGAGGAAAAGCACCATATTGAGTGGATCGAAATCCTTGCTGATGGAAAGGCATATCGGCAGTTTTTAAACCCAGGCGAAGCACCTGAAGCAATGTTCAATATCACAGCAGAGAAAATAACGGCGCGGGAGCATTGTAACATTCATGGATTGTGGGAAGGAAAGTAAAGATGATCAGTAAAAAAATAGAACAAGCACTGAACGACCAGATAAATGCAGAGTTGTACTCGGCTTATTTGTACCTTTCGATGGCAGCCTATTTCGAGGCCGAAAATCTGCCAGGCTTTGCGAATTGGATGAGGATTCAGACGCAGGAAGAAACAATGCACGCAATGAAGATTTACGACTACGTAAATGAGCGTGGCGGCAGGGTTTTGTTGAAACCTATAGCTGGCCCCCAAACCAAATGGAAATCGCCGTTGGCTGCCTTCGAAGCCACCTACAAACACGAGCAGGTTGTTACAGGACGTATCAATGAGCTGGTAGACTTGGCGATAGAAGAGAAAGACCATGCATCAAATGCCTTTTTGCAGTGGTTTGTCACCGAGCAGGTCGAAGAGGAACAAAGCGCTGATGAAATAGTCCAAAAGCTTACACTGATAAAGGATTCTCAAGGTGCAATGTATATGCTTGATAAAGAAATGGGCCAGCGGGTATTTACACCACCCACAACTGAAGGAGAAAAATAATGGGTATCACTTTAAATGCAGATGAAATCTTCGAAGTAGCTGAACAAATTGAAAGAAATGGAGCGAAGTTTTACCGTGCTGTGGCAGAGAAGGCTTCAGCAATGCGTCAAGTGCTGCTTGATCTTGCGGCTGATGAGGACGAACACCTGAAGACTTTTCAGGCTATGCGGAAACAACTTACCAGTAAAGAACAGCAACCAGACGTGTTCGATCCCGATGGCCAGGCGCAGATGTATCTTCAGGCAATGGCAGATGGGCATGTTTTTGACGTCAAAGCCGACCCCTCTGAAAAATTGACCGGTCAGGAAACAACCGAAGATATCTTAAAAATAGCTCTCGGTATCGAGAGGGACTCTATCGCCTACTATGTTGGTTTGAAAAACTACGTTCCGGTCAAAGCCGGTATGGACAAGGTCGAGAGTATTATCGGAGAAGAAATAAAGCATATCGCTATCTTGAACGAGAAACTGTCTAATTTGAAATAGCTAAGCCCTGCTGCGGCGGGCGCCTTCGCCCCGACGAGCGGTTTCTGATCTGGATTGCGTCGTGAAGGTAGAACTGAGTTAGGGGACACGGATGTTGGATTTGCAGTCTCTATTCAAACTTAGTTACCCGATGTGCATAGTCAGCTCAATCAAGGCCGGCAGATTTAATGCTTGTATTGTAAATACCGTCTTTCAAATAGTGCCTGAGCCGCCGATGATAGCTGTTAGCATCAATCGACAATGCTTGACCCACGAGTTCATAATTGACAGCGGAATTTTCACTGTCTCTGTGCTTTCACAAAATACACCAATGCCTTTTATCGGCAAGTTTGGATTTAGATCAGGTAGGGATATAGACAAATTTGAGCAGGTAGATTATAGAATAGGTAAGACAGGTGCACCAATAGTATTGGATAACACGGTAGCTTTTCTCGAGGCTGAGGTCATTGAGAGCATCGATATTGAGACGCACACATTATTTATCGCAAAGATAGTGGCCTGCCAAAGTCTTGATGATGATGGAGAACCTATGACCTACGCCTACTACCGCGATGTAAAGCATGGCAGGACTCCGAAAACCGCTGCAACGTATATCAAGATAAAATCGAATACGAAAGAGAGGATAGAAAGAATGAAGAAATACAAATGCCTTATGTGCGGATATATTTACGACCCTGCTGTGGGTGACCC
>CAYNKI010000223.1:0-6381 GCA_964397675.1 uncultured Pirellulales bacterium | reverse complement strand
CTATACCCGCAATGTAGGTTAATGAAATCCATATAGCTTTGTTATTGGGAATATCTACACCAACTATACGCGGCATATTAGCTCACCTTTTCCAAGACAAAATTAAAAGTAAGAAGTAAAGAAAGAGAATATTTCATCTTACCTTTTACTTTTCTCCTATCCTTGGCGCTGTTTGTGTCGGGGATTTGTACAAATCACCCGCACAACACCTTTGCGACGAACAATCTTGCAATTTTCACATATACGTTTTACCGAACTTCTAACTTTCATTTTTGCAACCTGCTTACTGATTATTCAATAATCAATAATCATTTATCAATTACGCAGAACTATTCGTCCTCTATTCAAGTCATACGGTGACATTTCCACTGTAACCGTATCGCCCGGCAAAATTCGAATAAAATGCATCCGCATTTTACCCGAAACATGCGCCAAAATCTTGTGGCCGTTTTCCAATTCCACCCTAAACATAGCATTTGGCAAAGCTTCGGTCACCTTGGCTTGTAATCTTATTGTGTCCTTCTTTGCCATAGGCATCTACTTTACAGTTAACACCTCACAACCATTCTCTGCTATCGCAATTGTATGTTCAAAATGAGCTGAGCATTTACCATCTTTTGTTAGCACTGTCCATCCATTTTCTAATGTTCGCACCGCACTTGTACCGGCATTAATCATTGGCTCAACTGCCAAAACCATTCCTTCGGTCAATACAATATCATCAGCCAACAGCTCATCACTGACAAAGTTGGGAACTCTCGGCTCTTCGTGCATTTTTCTACCTATTCCGTGTCCAACAAAATCTTTCACTATCGAAAAGCCCACTGACTCAGCATATTGTTGCATCTGTGACGCGATTTGGCTCCATTTAACAGTCGGTTTAGCCTTTGCTATCGCCATCTCGAGAACGTACTTTGTCACGTCTATGAGCTTGCGCTTATCCTCAGAAATTTCACCTATGCCAATCGTAACAGCAGCGTCTCCACAGTAGCCATTAAGCCTGACACCAAAGTCAATGCTCAGAATATCGCCTTGCTTAAGTTCAATATTGTCCGAAGGAATCCCATGAACGATCTGTTCATTTATAGAAGCACAAATTGCACCCGGAAACGGGATTCGAGCGTGCGGATTGCGCACACCCTTAAACAAAGCTTCTGCCCCGGCATCAGTGGTCATTTGCAGAGCTATGCTGTCCAATCGGCCGGTAGTTACTCCCGGCTCTGCAACCTTTTGCAATTTTGAAAGAACATCCGCTACAACAGTGCCTGCTCTGGCCATCAAGTCAATTTCTCTTTGGCTGCGAAGCGTTATAGCCATTTAATTTCTTCTCTCGTATAGAACATCCAAACGCTCAAATATCAAAGTGCTAACCTCGTCGGCGTTCTTGTTAGCATCAATATCATAAATTTCCCGAGCGCTGGGATTATTTTTATAGTAATCTAACACCGGTTTTGTCTGCCGGTGGTAGGTTTCAAGGCGATTCGCTACCACCTTAGGGCTGTCATCCGGCCTTTGAATTAGCTTGGTACCGTCATTATCGCATGTCTCATTGACTTTTGGTTTTAAGTTTTTTATATGGTAAACTGCTCCACATTTTGGACAGCTTATTCTGCCAGTCAACCGCTCGGCTACTACCCGGTCATCTATTTGTAGATTCAAAATAGTCCCGATATACATCGGGATGGCCTGATTGCATTTAGCCAACGATTTATCAAGTTCGATGGCCTGGTTTACGGTTCGAGGAAAACCATCCAAGATAAAACCTGCTGTAGGGGCTTTCTTTATCGCGTCAATCATCATCTCAATTATAATTTGGTCCGGCACGAGTACACCTGAGTCCATGAAGCTGCTGGCCTTTTTGCCCAGCTCGGTACCTGCTGCTCTTTGGGCCCGCAAAATATCTCCACTGGACAGGTGCTGCAGACCATATCGAGTAACAATGTGCTTACACTGGGTTCCTTTGCCCGCACCGGGAGCACCCAGCAAAACTATCCTCATGCATAAGCTCCTTTTATTCTGCCGGTGCCACTGAAACCTTCATAGCTGCGCATCAATAGATTAGCCTCTACTTTCTGCACCAGATCCAGCGAGACACTGACAACGATCAATAAACCCGTGCCGCCCAAAAACGTCGCCACCATAAAAGGAATTCCCAATAATGTTGCAACCAGTGACGGCACAACAGCAATTATGGCTAAAAATGCGGCTCCAAAATAAGTAACTCTCGTCATAACTGTTTCCAAGTATTCTGCAGTTCTTCGACCCGGCCGAAGCCCAGGGACAAAAGATCCTGAATCCCGCAAATTTTTGGCCATCTCCTTTGGTTGAAACTGTACCGTTACCCAAAAATAAGCAAATAAAAATATCAATAACATATATAAAACATTGTATGTGTAAGCATCACCCTTGAAAGCGTTATCCAAAGTCGCAAGAATTCGCGACTCAGGCAGCCTGCTGAATAACTGGTTAATTACTATTGGCGGGAACATCATAAAACTTGATGCGAAAATTATCGGCATTACACCACCGTGATTAACGCGGAGTGGTAGATAATGTCTTTGGCCACCATAAATTTTGCGGCCCCGCATCTGCTTTGCTTGTTGAATCGGTATTCTACGCTGGCCCTGGGTTATTAATATCGCACCGGCAACAACGAATACAAACGCTGCCACCAAAAACAATACCTTTACGGGGCCTATAAAGCCAGGCTGAGGTGCAACGGTAAATTCAACCCTATCCAAGAGCATCTGTATTGCCCAAGGCATCCTGGCAATTATACCTGCCATAATTATTAAGCTAATGCCATTGCCTATGCCGTATTCATCTATCTGCTCGCCGAGCCACATCAAAAAGATTGTGCCGGCAGTCATACTGACAACTCCCATTATCATGGCCTCAGTATACATACCTGCGTAGATCAATCGTTGCCCTCCCAGCAGCTTCATAAACATTATGGATTGCAAAACACATATCAGCACAGTCAAGTAGCGTGTGTACTCCTGTATCTTTTTGTAGCCAGTTTGGCCTTCCTGGCGTAACTTTTTCAAAGCTGGAACAACCTCGCCCAGCAACATTAGAATAATAGATGAGGTAATATAGGGCATAATCCCCAGACTAAACAAGCTGCTACGGCCCAAGGTTCCACCGGTGAACATTTGCATATACAAAGCAGCTCTCTCCAGCGGACTGCCGGTTCCTCCCGATTTGTCCATTAAATCCTGAAACTGCGATGGGTCGAAACCAGGAATAGGAATATGAAAACCAACCCTATATATCATCAATAACACAACAGTAAAAAGAACCTTATTACGCAAGTCTGGGATTCTGAATATGTTCAATACGTTCCTAATCATCCTTATATTCTCCGACAGTCCACAAGAATAAATTACAATCTAAAAACTGTTGGATTTAAAGCTCTGTAATTTGGGTCTTATGCTCTTCGTTTATCTCTCATTTTTTTCGTTGAACCACCACAACCAACAATCTTCTGCTCTGCGGTTTTGCTGAATTTATGAGCTGTTACTTGCAATTTTTTTGTCAGCTCACCATCGCCTAGGATCTTTACTTTACTTTTACAACACCGAATCAATCCTGCACTTGATAACTGCTCTATACCAACATCAGCACCTTCGTCGAATCTCTCCAATTGTGATACGTTGACAATTTCGAAGCGTGTCGCGAATTTATAATTACTAAAGCCACATTTGGGTAGTCGGCGAAATAAAGGCATCTGTCCACCTTCATAAAGTGAAATAGAAGTTGCTCCAGCCCTGCTATGACTGCCTTTATGACCTCGGCCACAAGTTTTGCCATGGCCTGTACCAACACCTCTACCAACACGCTTGCGAATCCTATACTTACCCACAATAGAAGTTATTTCATAATCCAACATTGATACGTCACCTGATTGTCAATTAGGCATTGTCAGTCCTGAAGTACTTCGGGACTGTTACGCCACGAAGAGATTCAATCTCTTCCTTACTACGCAATTTTAATAATCCATCCATTGTAGCTTTGACTACATTTTTTGCGGCGGTACTTCTATACACTTTTGTAAGAACATCTTGTACCCCGGCATATTCGAGCACTGCTCGAGCGCTAGAGCCGGCAATAACTCCAGTTCCAGGACTGGCTGGGACCATCACTATCTTTGTAGCCCTATATTTGCCGGTAACCTGATGTGGAATCGTTCGCTTGACCAAGGCTATCTTGTGCAGAGATTTTTTTGCTTCTTTTACTCCTTTTTCAACTGCCAACGGGACTTCGTTAGCCTTACCATAACCGATACCAACTGTGCCGGCACGATCTCCAACCACAACCAAAGCTGCGAAGCTAAATCTGCGTCCTCCCTTGACCACTTTGGCACAACGGAATATTTTTACTACCGTATCTTCCAACGGTTTTTCTTCTTGTTCAGCTAATTTAGTGGTTTCCAGCTCCAAGTGCTTTTCTCCAAACTTTTGTTAATTCTTTCAAAAAATCAGACCTGCTTTTCTTGCTCCTTCGGTAAGAGCTTTGACTCTGCCGTGATACTTATAGCGGTTTCTATCAAAGCAAACACAATTAATACCGACGCTAAGAGCCTGCTTTGCAACTGCTTGACCTATAATCTCAGCAGCCTCTTTGTTAGAGGTATTGGCTCCCGAAGTACTTCGGGAGTCCCGCAGTTCCTTTGCTCTTGTGCTTGCAGAAACAAGAGTCGAACCTGTCACGTCATCTATAATCTGAGCGTAAATATGCCTGTTCGATCGAAATACCGACAATCGTGGTCTATCTGGTATTCCAAAGACTTTCTTTCGTACATGATATTTACGCCTTAACGCTGCTGTTTTCATCTTATCAGTTTTCATAGAAACCATCCCGATGTACATCGGGACAATTATGCTGTTCCTGAAGTAAATGCTTTGCCCATCTTACGCCGTACTTGTTCGTCAGCATAACGGATACCTTTTCCCTTATAAGGCTCCGGCGGCCTGATTTTTCGTATATCAGCAGCAAATTGTCCCAACAGACACTTGTCTATTCCCGAGAGCGTAAACCTGGCAGGAGTATCATCACCCCGTGTTGCACCCGTCTCGATGATTACCTTTATACCCTTGGGTATTACTCGCTCAACCGTATGGGAAAAGCCAATCTGAAAAACCAGCTTTCCGCTCTGTTCTTTTACATTATAGCCGGTGCCGTATATTTCTATTTTCTTTTCAAAACCTTTACTGACACCGATAACCATATTGCTAATCAAGGCTTGCATAGTACCGTGTAATTGCTTATTCATCCGGTTTTGTGGGCGTTTGTTTTTAACCAATATTTTCCGCTCGTTATTATCAATCTCCACCTTTATCCGAGGGTGACAGTCCATCTGTAAGCTGCCGAGTGGGCCAGAAACTTTAATACACAAGCCCTTCTGCTCGACCGTAACTGCCTCCGGAATTACAATAGATTTATTCCCAATACGACTCATTAACTGACCGTACAAAGTATCTCGCCACCAACATTAGCCTGGTGACATTCTCTGTTACTCATTACACCTTTACTTGTCGAAACTATTGCTATACCCATACCAGCTAAAATGTTAGGTAATCTGTCAACCGGCGAGTAAACTCTACAACCCGGTTTGCTGGTTCTTGTTATTTCGTTAATAACAGGCCGACCCTCTTGGTCATATTTGAGAGTGACTCGCAGTATTCCCTGCTTGCCGTCATCGATTCGGTCAAACTCTTTAATGTAACCTTCCTTCTTCAACACAGCTACTATGCCTTCGCAAATATTCGACGCTTTAACATTAACCTGTTCTTTATTTATCCGCACAGCGTTGCGAATTCTAGTTAACATATCAGCTATTGGGTCACTCCAGCTCATAATCGTTTCTCATACTTCCTACCAACTGGCTTTTCTTACTCCCGGTATTTTTCCTTCGTTAGCTAAGGTCCTAAAACAAATTCGGCAAATTTTGAACTTTCGATAAACAGCTCTGGCTCTTCCACAAAGCTGGCAACGCGTATATTGTCTAACGCGAAACTTTTGTTTCTTTTCTGCCTTATTTTCCAGTGCTTTAGTTGACATATAAGCACTCCAAATTCTCCCCGATGTACATCGGGGTACATCGGGATTCGACATTTTACTTTTCAGACTTTGTCGCTGTTATACCTCTAAATGGCATGCCAAAAAGCGACAGCATGTGCTTTGCTTCCTCATCGGTTTTTGCTGTCGTTACAAAAGTAATGTTCATACCTTGCTGAAATTCCATCTGCGCCGGATTGATTTCCGGAAAAACGCCTTGTTCAGCCAGACCCATTGAGTAATTACCTCTGCCGTCAAAACTGTTTGGATTAAGGCCTCGAAAGTCTCTTACTCGCGGGATTGCAAAATTAATAAGTCTAT
>CAYNKI010000222.1:3161-6395 GCA_964397675.1 uncultured Pirellulales bacterium | reverse complement strand
TTATTGATGTCCTGCTGAGTAACGGAACGGCTGCCGATGCGCTTGGGCACAGGAATAACCTCAGCATCTTTGCGAGCAAACTTTAGCAAAGCTGGATTAGCTAATTTATCGTAGATTATACAGTCACCAGCCTGTAGAATCTCCGCTCCGCGGACGGTAATCAAATCCGCCCGCCCCGGCCCAGCACCAACTAAATATACAAAACCTTTATTAGCCACAGATTTCACGAATTAACACAGATTTTTTATGTTTAGCCCGCCAATTTATTAGCGGGTCATTTATTTGATAAATGGTACGCGCAGCATACCCTACAAACTACGAAAAACGAACCATTAACAATGAACAATAAACAATGAACAAAGAACTATTATGCTACGATACCAAAAACACAGCGAAAATGCCATTGATTTTGTCTCTGCCTCGATAGAGATATAATAATCAAGCCACAGAGGACTTAGAGAAAGAAATATTTCATATTCAGTCATTGCGAGGCCGAAGGCCGTGGCAATCTACACATCTCTGAAATTTCTGTTTTCAACTTTATCTTCTTGCTGGTTTACCCAAAATCGCGGTATAATTTCAGAACAAATAGAAAAAGGCTATTGACACAAATTTCTCCATAAGATATTTTTTTATTATGTTTGAGAATTATTCCATATCCGATACTTTTTCAGAATCCGAACACATAGTTGTTTACCCTGGCGACTGCCTTAAACTGCTTAAAAACATCCCGGATGAGTCAATGCAGCTTATAGTTACTTCGCCACCTTATAATATTGGTAAGGAATATGAGAAAAAGCTCAAACTCCAGACTTACCTAGAACAACAGGCATCTGTCATAAAGGAATGTATTCGTACACTTTCCCCTTATGGTAGTATCTGCTGGCAGGTGGGTAACTACGTAGACAATGGTTCAATCATCCCGCTTGATACAGTCTTATACCCAATTTTCTCCGATTTGGGGCTAGAAATGCGAAATCGAATTATCTGGCATTTTGAACATGGGCTACATTGCTCAAGGCGTTTCTCCGGAAGATATGAGACGATCATCTGGTTCACTAAATCCAAGGAGTATGTTTTTAATCTAGATCCAATAAGAGTACCACAGAAATACCCTGGCAAAAAACATTTTAAGGGGCCGAATGCCGGTAAGTATTCAAGCAATCCCCTTGGTAAAAATCCAGGAGATATCTGGGTTATACCGAATGTAAAAAGTAACCACATAGAAAAAACATTACATCCTTGTCAATTTCCTGTTGAGTTAATCGAGAGATTGGTACTATCAATGACCAACGAAGACGATTGGGTGTTAGATCCATTCCTTGGCGTTGGCACTTCTATCATTGCAGCTATCCACCATCATAGGAGAGGCGCTGGAGCCGAAATAGTACCCAAATATATTGAACTCGCCCGTGAAAGAATTCAACAAGAACAGGTAGGTACATTGAGAACTCGACCAATGAACAAGCCCGTATATGATCCTAAAGAAGCCGGAAATAAACTAACCGTCGCACCGTGGGGAACTAAGAAATCTACAGTGCAAATTCCGCTTTTTGAAAAAAGATGTAAGACACATATTATACCAAATGAGAATTTGTTAAACATACTCACATTTGAATGGCCTTGAATTCCTCCTTGTTCACAAACCTAAGCTGTGGAAAGAAAACAAGGAGGTCATTTCTAACGTCGATGCTGAAAAGTGCAAGACAAAAGTTTCGAAGGAAAAGGGAATGAAAGGCAGGCTCTTATACAGTCCGATTGAGATGAATGCTCGCTTTTCAGAATTACTCAAAACGAAAGGGTGGAAAGAAAGTCGAGTAAGTTACTGGGTGACAAAAAGTGAGAAACTGATCCGAAAAACTCTAACGATGAGTCCCGAAGAGCAGAAAAAGGAAATCGAAGCGGCTGGTGAGATTCCTATTTTCAGTTATAACCAAACTGATTTTGTCAAAGACAGAGTTGCATTAGAAGTACAGTTTGGAAAATATTCATTTGTTGCATACGATCTTTTTGTAAAACATCTTGCCTTTTATGTCGGAGACCAGATAGATGTTGGAATCGAAATTCTCCCTATGAAAATTCTACAAAGCCAAATGAGCTCCGGTGTTCCTTATTACGAGGGCGAATTCTATAATGTGGTTCGACAGGGCCGTGGAGTACCGGCAGTTCCTTTGGTTATCATGGGCATCGAACCATAAAGTAGTCGATGATAATAAGACTGGCTAACATGGTTTAGTTAATTCCCTTAAAATCTCGCTGCCGCCGGTGGAGAGAAGTTCATTAGCAATTTGTTCGGCCACGTCATTTGCCTTTGTTGCTGGGCCAGCAATCTCTTGCCTAATAAAATTTTCGCCTTGCAAATCCGATATAAATGCACAAATTTTGATATCATCGCCGACAATCTCGGCATAGGCACCTACCGGAGCGTGACATCCGCATTGCATTGTAACTAAAACCTGTCTCTCTGCAAAAGTAATAGTCCTGCACTTTTCGTCATCTATAGCAGCAACGAGCCTATTCGTCTCCGCATCATCACTTCTGATCTGAACGGCTAATGCTCCCTGGGCTGGGGCTGGAATAAATTGGGCCGGGTCAAAAATCAAATAGATTTCTCCACTTCGTCCGCCTTTGGCGGACTCCGGTCGAAATGACGTTGATATTCTATCTGATAAGCCGAGTCTTTCAATACCTGCCCGTGCCAAAATAATCGCATCAAACCTGTCCTGAGCTGAGCCGAAGGACCCGCCTTCATCGAGCTTTTTTATTCGCGTGGTGACATTGCCGCGAATAGGGCTAGGTTTTAGATCGCTTCTTATGCGTTTTAATTGTGCAGCCCGGCGTAAACTGGAAGTGCCTATTTTAGCAGCATGAGGAAGTTCTTCGATTGAACCAACCGGCTTAGAAGCAATTAAACAATCCTCTGCAAATTGCCTGTCACAGACCGCTGCGATGGTAAGGCCATCACGCTGACGGGTGGGTAAGTCCTTAAAGCTATGGACTGCGAAGTCAGCTTCGCCAGCTAACAGGGCATCTTCCAACAGGGAGGTAAAAAAGCCGCTATCCTTAAGATTCCATAAAGCGGTACGTCTGTCGCGGTCGCCTTTGGTAGTTACTTTTTTAATTTCTATCTGTAAATTCGGATGATTCTTTTTCAGTGCGCTGATTACAATCTCAGTTTGAGCAATAGCGAGCGCCCCACCACGAGTTGCAACGGTAAGAATCTTCATATAAACA
>CAYNKI010000222.1:0-3061 GCA_964397675.1 uncultured Pirellulales bacterium | reverse complement strand
TCCTGTGAAAAGAACATTTTGTTTATCAGGTCGACCGCTTGAAGCTGTTCGGCGCTCAGCTCCTCATCCCCACTATTTTTTATGAAACCGATCGGCCCATGCAATACCTTCTTAACTAATGATTCGGCAAAAGACTTCAATTTATCACTATTGCCCTCGCCAAAATCCTTTGCATAACGCTTAGCTTCGCTATGTGCTAACTCAGTGCCAATTTGCATAAGCTGTGAAATCACCGGCACCACATTTAACGAATCATACCACTTAGCAAACTTATTTGTAAATTCCTCAATAATTGCATGTGCCTTGGGAATTTCACTACCGCGTCTTTCCTTATTGCGTATTACCTGCTCATCTAAATCGTCTATATTGACCAGCGTGACAGATTCAAAACGACTGACACTCGGCTCTATGTCCCTCGGCACAGCAATATCTATTATCAAAAGTGGTTTTTCTCTACCAGTTAAGATATCTTTAACCATATTATATTTCACGACGGCCTCATTGGCACCGGTCGAGCTAATTACCAAATCAACTTCAGCTAATTTTTCAACTATGTCACCCAGGCCGATCACTTGACCTTTCTTAAGCTCGTCTCGTATAGCACGGGCTTTTTGTTTATTGCGGTTTGCTATGAACAAATTTGACAATTGCGATTTAAGCAGATACCTTGCCACTAATTCGGCGTTTTCACCGGCGCCTATGACCATTGCAGTGCTGGCCGGCAGGTCTATTTTCGCCTTGGCTAATTCCACAGCAGCGAAACCAATCGAAACTGCGCCGCAATTGATGTTGGTATCGGTCCGCACCAGCTTGCCCACGCGAAAGGCATTGTGAAAAAGCCGATGAAATATCAACTTACTCGCCCGGCTATCAGTAGACTCTTTGTAAGCGGATTTGACCTGCGATAAAATCTGGTTCTCGCCGAGCATTTGCGAATCAAGACCGGCAGAGACCTCAAAAATATGCCGAACAACATCCATGCCGGTTGATTCTTGTCTATATTTCCTCCAAGCATCAACTGCGCTGGTTTGCAATTGTCCAATAAGCTCTGTTAAAAATCTGCTGCAATCGAAATCTTTTTTTGCATAAAGGTAGAATTCAAGCCGATTGCAGGTCTGCAGGATCACCGCTTCGCTAATAGCCTGCTCAGTGTGTACTTGTTTTAGCATGTGACGCCGCTGCTCGGATGTGAAAGCGACCGTTTCGCGGACCCGCACAGGGCAATTATGATAAGTTAAGTTGTTCAGAATAAGCTTCATAACAAAGACGATTATAATTATATCAAATATCCTTGTAAATAGCCTTTCTTTTGTTCATAATCATCCTTGAAAGGATAACTGATGAGCAAGTTTAGAAGTGCCATGATGTGGACTGCTCTGACGCTGATTATACTATTGATTTTCCTATCTATCTACGGGGCATTCGTCGGTGCTGAGCGAGCAAAAAGTTTCTTCAACTCCCTGCCGTTGGCTGTCTATTGGCTAACTTTAACGCTGCTATTGATAATAGGCATTATAGTATTTCATCGATTGGTTAGCGTACCTGGGCTTTTGTTGATACATGTCGGCTGCATCCTCGTCCTCGCAGGCTCTATATGGGGTTCGCAAGCCGGACATAAACTCGCCAAAAGGCTCTTTGGAATCGACAAAATTCCAACCAGTCGCATGGTAATCTATGAGGGACGCTCCGAAAATCTCGTCGTTTTGGAAAATGGCGAACAAATCAAAGAGTTGCCTTTCGCCATAAAACTGAAGGACTTCCAAATCGAATATTATAAGCCGGACTTTCTGCTAATACAAACCAGACAAGGCAAAACCTGGAGAATCCCTGTGGAAATCGGCAAAGAATCTTCCCTGGGCAATGACTTTGGCACGGTAAAAATCTTAAGAGCATTTGAGAACTTCAAAATCAAAAATGAAGGCGATGAGCATGTTCCCTACGACGACCCACAGCCCGGCTACAATCCGGCTCTGCAGGTCCAAATCAAATCTCCTGCCGGTGACGTAATCACGAGATATATTTTTGAACGTTTCCCCGGACATATTCACCCTGAAGACAAATTCATCCTACGCTATCGAAGAGTCATCAGTGACTACGTAAGTGAGCTACAAATTATTGAGGACAATAAAGTTGTTGCCGAGAAGAATATCGAGGTAAACCACCCTCTTCACTTCGGCGGATACCACTTTTATCAACATTCTTACGATGCTCAGGCCGGCCAATATACTATTCTTACGGTGGTTTCCGATACGGGCCTTAATCTTGTCTATGCCGGATATCTGATGCTTCTTGTAGGAGTTTTCTGGCATTTCTGGCTAAGCGAATTCCGTCGCCGTGCCCCGCTACATCTTTGGCCTCCGCCGAGACGAGCCGGCGACGGCTAAACTTTTTCACAATACAGGAACCAATAAAGCAAATAGATGGAAATTAAATATACAATTCAGGGCTTACTGATTTATACCACCATCATGGCTTACCTACTCGCATTTCTGACAACTTTGTTTGGCCAAAGGAAGTTCGGGCATGTGCTGTACGTATTTGGTTTTATAATTGCAGCCTTGTCTTTTGGCTATCGCTGGTATGATGTTCGCCATGTGCCTTTGCAAAATCTTTTCGAGCTATTTTTGTGCTTAGGCATGATTTGTTATCCAACTTCGTGGTTTTGCCAATGTGTTCTGCGGGTAGGAGGTTTCTGTGCTGATATGCTTATTGGCGCGATCGTTCTTTTTCCAGCCGGATTTATCTTTAACGCCCAGCCGCAACAACTACCGCCGGCTTTACAAAGCTGGCTGTTTGTGCCGCATGTAACGGTCTACGCACTATCATACATTTTTATGGCAAAAGCCACCTTCCAAGCTATTTTACAAATGGCTGGTAAAAATCCCAACCCTGATGAAAAACTTTTGGTTTCAGAACAAGCAACCTACCGGATGATTTGTATGGGTTTTCCCTTGCTGACTCTGGGCCTCATTCTGGGCAGTTGGTGGGGCAAACTCGCCTGGGGTGACTATTGGGGCTGGGATCCTAAAGAATCGTGGTCGCTTGCATCGTGGCTGGTTTA
>CAYNKI010000221.1:0-6433 GCA_964397675.1 uncultured Pirellulales bacterium | reverse complement strand
TTGTATCGAAACCCTCTTCATCCGTATACACGTGCCCTTATATCGGCGATTCCGCAGGTTAAGCCATCAAGACGGCGCCAGAAAACAACGCTTGGCGGCGAAGTACCGAGTGCCTTAAATCCACCGGCCGGCTGCGCTTTTAGTCCAAGATGCCCTTGGCGCCAGGGTGAATGTCTAAAGCAGATGCCGACACTGAATGAAATAAGCGGTCATAAGGGGCATTTTGTTGCCTGCTGGAAATACTAAATAAAAAGCTCGACCCCCGCACGAATTAACCATTCACCGTTTAACGAATTACAAAGAACCTCGAGATACGCTTCACGCTTCACAAGATACGAAGTCGCCACAGAGGACACAGAGGGCACAGAGAAAATAATATTTCAAATCCAGTCATTGCGAGGCCGAAGGCCGTGGCAATCTCTATCCGCTGCACGCTAAACGCTAAACGCTGTCTTTTTTTATTTGCAGTTTTTGCCAAAACAAGTATAATTACAAACCAAAGCAGCGGGGGTCGACAACCAGGGAAAATTAATGCGAGATACGAAAGTACCTCAAGAAAGCGGGAAATAAGTAAGGTGTACCCAGATTTCCTTAGATTTCCTAAAGAAAGGATTACGAAAATGACAAAAAAGACATCTCCTCCCTCGATAAAGAAGACAGCTTTTGACTGTCCTCATTGCGGAGCGTTTACGACACAATATTGGTTCAGTCTATATGCTAAAGGAGTCGATGACGACAAGCCCTTGCCTCGTATCCCGGATGAAGACTTCAAAGAACGGTTCGAAAAAGAGCTGGTAAAAGGGGAAAAAGAAATCCCGGCTAAAACGAAAGAATACTGGTTCGGTTGGTATGATAAAATGGCCACCGGCCTTGTGTTTCTTGATGAGAAGCCTGACAGTGCATACAGCAACTTTGCTCACAATCTTTATATTAGCAAATGCTACAACTGTAAGAAAATATCAGTCTGGGTGCACGATAATATAATCTTTCCACCCGAAAAACAAGGTGTGCAACCAAACCAAGATTTACCCGATGAGATTATTAAGGATTTTGAAGAAGCCCGTTCTATTGTCGGCCTATCGCCCAGAGGTGCTGCTGCGTTGCTCAGATTATGCATTCAAAAGCTGTGTGCGTTTCTCGGTGAAAAAGGAAAGAACATTGACGCTGATATAGCAAGCCTCGTATCAAAAGGCCTGAATCCGCTTGTTCAGAAATCTTTGGATATTGTCCGAGTCATTGGAGGTCAGGCAGTCCATCCAGGTGTAATAGACCTCAATGACAACAGAGACATTGCAGATAGACTATTCGGCCTTATAAACTCTATAGCGGACCAAATGATCAGTCATCCCAAGAACGTACAAGAGTTGTATGGAAAGCTTCCTGAAGGAAAAAGGAAAGCTATCGAGGATCGAAATGGAAAGGCCGGGTAGGGTATGCAAAACAGATTTTGCACACGCGGGAGAAATAATTGTGATGTCTCTATGTCAAATTAGAGGCGAGCGAAATGTCTTTGTTAATTAATAGATCTGCGTGTGCAGCAAGCTTATCCAACCTACGAGACTTCCGTACGGTTGGGTGTACTAGTGCGAGAAAGCCCGACTACAACTGTTTGAGGTATTTCCCTGTTTTGACATAATTACTTATTCTAGGAGTACCTCGACTGTCGAATACACTTTCTAAGTGCTCTACCATATTAACAAGAAAGCATATTACCTCCTCGTGTTCATCAGTTGCTTCCATAAAGTACCAATTCTGTTTAGGCGTATTGAAAACCCACATACCTCTGTCAATGACACAAAAGCTTTTTATTACTGGGCATTTCTGCCAACCAGAATCGCTTTCTTGATATCGTTCAAACTCATTTTTTTGGGACAGGTCTGATTCAAATGCAAATAGAGTTCTGGTGACAACAGCTGTCGATAACCGTTTTGTCTTATTATCAAGTCTGTATGAACTATATTTCAGCTTTTGCATTATTGAGGCGTTCTTTATAGTTTTTTTCAGTTCGGTAGAAGTTAATTTGCTTTTGATTTCTACAGTAGCGAGACAGCAATCCAATGGGAAAGTGCCGAAACGCTCACTGTAGAGAATAGGCGGGAGTAGCTTCTTGGAGTAAATAATCAAATCGGTTTCAGTAGATGGCTTTCCGTGCTTGTCCACAATTGTCCCTGTGCCGACTTGAAAGTCTGGAGATAACAATGGCTCAAAAAGATTTTGAACCGCTATTTCTCGAACGCGGCCTTTTAATACCTCGTGGCTCATAGAAGTAGCTTCTCTATACTCAGCTATTGCTGCCCTAATTTTTGAAATAAGTCGATTCCTGAACAGATTACTTAGCATTGTCACTTGTCCCAAATTTGCGAATAAGTCTTGTTCTGTCTGTGCTAATTATACTAAACCATAGTCCGCCGAAAAGGGAAATCGCCTCACAGGGAGGCGGGGGATAATTATAGTCAGACACCTTTTCGTGGTCTCCCTCTTGGTCTCAAGGTAGACTGTAGGCCTAATCCGGCCGCGATTACTTACGAGTATTGAGAATCAAGCATCCAGAATCAAGAATACTCCATTTCTCCGTGTCTTCGTGCCTTAGTGGCAAAACTCAGTCAGCTTAAAAGATGAGGCCAATTGTATTGGACTTGTGGACGAAGGCAATTTTCTATGATAAAGCTTGCTTTAGGAGTAGAATTTGTCGAGAACACCAAGCTGACTGGAATCTCTCTGTACTCTCTGCGATTATAAAATCCGTGAAAATCTGTGTTCATCTGTGTCTAAGAAAATTTTTCGTTCCTTTGTGTCTTAGCAGCCAAAAAAGTGCTTTTTTGGTGATAGACCCGTTCGACTCCTTCGACCTTGCTCAGGACAGGTGCGCTCAGGGTGACCAAAAACAGAGTTTTTAGTCATTTTTTGGTTGATTATTATTTGAAAATGTGTTAAAATACTTATGTGTTTGCCAGCAGGCAAACGATAAACCGCCAGTAGGGGCCGGATATAGCGGAGAACCGCACGTATCGGGCAAGCCGACCAAGTCAAATTTAGTCATTCGTGGATGGTGGTTCGTGAATAGTGAATCGTAAAATCAGGAGGTTCTCTCAACGTCCAGCGAAGCGCAAATACTTACCTACCTTGAAATTTTATTAACCGCCGAGAGCGCCGAGTTCGCCGAGGAAAGATTGAAATCAGAAATCTCTGCGGTCTTTGCGGTCTCCGCGGTGAGAAATACAGGCCGACCATTTTGATTAAATTATGCAAAACAAAGCCAATTTACGAAAAAGTCAAATGGATGTAAGATTAAATATATCAAGGGATTATGAGAAAAAAATCGGACAGGACACTTGGTGAAAACAAACCCAATTCAAACCCAAACAAAGCCAATTTAAAAAGAGCCCAAGTGAATGTAAACTCACTTATAACAAAGGATTACAGGAAAAAAGATGATTTCGCAGTCCAAAAAAACAAACCCAATTCAAAGCCAATTTAAGAAGAGCCAAAAATGGACGTAAACATCTATTCAACAAAGGATTATGAAAATGAACCACGCCTTCGGGTTCCGGGAAAACAAACCCAATCTTTCGACCTTGCTCCCTTCGGGTCTGAGCCTCAGGGTCGAAGACAAGACAGGTCAACGCCAATGTCGAAACAGCTATAAGCTGGTTATGCTAATAAAAAAATCGACCGGAGTTATTAAATCTTGACTGTCGTCAGACAAATTTGAGATAATAGCTTGAAAATATTGATTCGATAGAGGTTCAATGGAGATGAATGAGAAAGTCGGCACGGAAATAACCCAAGAAGATAGTGTGGCGGTAGTCACCTTCAAGGCTGCGTGCATAAGTGATGTTGAAGGAATAACCACTGCTTCTAATCAGATAAAGGAATTTATCGACGAGAATCATCCGACAAGTCTAATATTTGACTTTGAGGGAGTAAAATTTTTCTCCTCTCAGGTATTAGGACTGCTTTTGGACATCCGGGCTAAACTTGAAACGTATAGCGGCAAGATCGTGATTAGTGCGATAAACCCACGGTTGCACCGGGTTTTTCAGATAACTAATCTTGATAAGATCTTCAAATTCTTCCCGAATAAGGAAAGTGCTATAAAGAAAATTAAAAATTAAAATGCAAAATGTAAAATTGAAGAAGTCATCCAGCACATCGAGAGAAAGAGTACGTTCGAGCATTGCTCATACCGAACCTGACCGTGTTCCTGTGGATATGGGTTCGACTACGAGCTCTGGTATATCCGCGATTGCGTACAACAATCTCAAAAGCCATTTGGGAATCGAGCAGGGCGCAACTCGGGTGTATGATGTTGTCCAGCAGCTTGCCCAGCCCGAAGATGTAATTCTGGATCGTTTCGGTGTGGATATTCTGGATATTGGCCGAACCTTCAATGACTCTGACGCTGACTGGTATGACATCGCACTGTCTGATGGGAGCAAGGCGCAATATCCTGTATGGTTTCGGCCAGTACACCAAGCCGATGGTTCCTGGAGTGTCCTTGCGGCGGACGATACGCTGATTGCGAAAATGCCCGCTACTGGAGTGTTCTTCGATCAAACTTTTTTCCCATACATTGACGGATACCCTTCCGATTACAAGGACTTGCCGAAAGCCATGGGAAAGGTTCTCTGGGCAGCGTTTGCGCATAGTCCGTGGGATCACGTCGGCGATGAGGGTTTTTGGGATACTTTGCGAGTGAAAGCACTGGCTCTGCGTAAGAGTTCGGACCGTGCGCTTGCGATCGCGGCCGGCTGCAATCTATTCGAGTGGGGCACATTCCTGCGCCGGATGGATAACTTTTTGATGGATCTGTATGCGGCACCGGCTGAAGTTGAAAAATTGCTGGATGCGCTGATGGAACAACACTTGGCAACTCTGGAAAAGATTTGCGAGACGGTTGGGGACATCGCGGATGTCCTTCGTTTTGGTGATGACCTCGGGATGGATAACGGTCCCTTTATGTCGCCAGAGATTTATCGACAACTCTTCAAGCCTCGTCACAAACAGTTGTGTGAATATGTGAAAAAGCACAGCCAAATGCACACGTTTCTGCATTCCTGCGGCTCCATATATAAACTCATACCTGACCTTATTGAAGCGGGATACGACATTATTAATCCGGTTCAAACGAGCTGTGTCGACATGGAACCTGAACGCTTGAAAGGGGAATTTGGCCGTGACATCACCTTCTGGGGCGGTGGCTGTGACACTCGCAGCATCATTAACTGTGGAACGCCCGCCGAGATAAAGGCGCATGTACTGAAACGCCTGGATATTTTTGCCCCTGGCGGCGGATTCGTTTTCGGCACGGTGCACAACATTCTTCCCGAGGTTCCGCCTGAAAATATTGTTGCGGTGTTTGAGGCGATAAAAGAGTTTGAAGGTGATTGAAGTAACAAAGGCTTTTCTTATGATTGGAAAATGATCAAAGGATGCAATATCCGTAACTACTCAATTTATCTTGGCGAACTGGAAAGAAACAGATACTATCTGTTTAGCTATTTCGAATATATCGGTAAAAGTTTAAATGAGGAAAATCGTTAGAGATAAGATAAAATAGCTTGTAGAATAGTTATTTGAAAGGCTGAAATATGTATGTTGCAACGCAATTTTCGATCTTTATGGTTAATAAGCCGGGCGTATTGGCTCAGATACTCGGCGAATTTGCGAGTGCTAAGATTAATATCACAGCAATAACAATGATGGATTCCGTGGAGCATGGAGTTATGCGCGTAGTTTTTGCTGCGCCGAAGAAAACAAGAGAGGTTCTATCAAAACTAAATATGCCTCACAATGAGACAGAGGTTTTATGTGTGAATTTAGCCAACAAAGCTGGTGCGCTAGCAGCAGTGGCAGAAAAGCTGGCTAAAAACCATATAAATATTGCGTACGCATACTGCACTGCGGGCGCAAAGGGGGGGCGAACTACCGGCGTCTTAAAAGTCGCCGACGTGAAAAAAGCAATGAGAATTCTGCAGCAGAACCACAAAAAGGATAGCAAGTCCCAACCTGTGGTCAGACGCTTAAAATCTTTGAAAAAATAATCGCATATAGTACCTCATAGTTATTGACAGAAAAGTTGCTATATGGATATATTTAGATAGAGATTATGGGGCCGTAGCTCAATTGGTTAGAGCATCGGACTGTCGATCCTAAACCGGGGTTGTAAGTGCTTTTCCTGCAAGGGCTTACAACGCATTTTTGAGCCCAAAATAAGGATCGTAAGTGGTCAACAACTGAACAAATGAAAAATATATGGTTTTAAAAAGTGGTTTACTAGTGGCGATTGACACAAATTTGACACACTTTCTCATCTCAAAAACTAAAAACAATTCTGTGATTTTGATTCGGATGAGTTTTTGTACCCCACGCCATATGTATACCGCCTGTGGTACTTTCTTATTACTCAACCAACCTGTAACAGCTTGAGCAG
>CAYNKI010000220.1:0-6439 GCA_964397675.1 uncultured Pirellulales bacterium | reverse complement strand
GATTGAACCATGCCTTAAGATTTCAGCCCGATAGAGCTTGCACACTCCGATCTAATCAGAAAAGATTCTTAGATAGTTACGCTTTACAAACAATATATTCCACGTTTTCATAAGAAAACAACAATATATTGTGGTTTGCACTCAAAGAAACGCTTTTTTTAATGAATACTTTTCTAATTTATAACAATAACCAAAAAAAATGGTAAAAAATCGTTTTTTTTTGAATTTTTTACTTGACACGTATTTACTGTTTTGATAACATAATAGCATAAATGGTAGTTAGGCAAGGGCCTACGACCGTTTGCAGCTTTCCGCCAGAGGGTACACTCATACTATCCACACGTTTAAAATCGAAGATATAGTGTGTATACAGAACGTCGTTCTTGGCCAGTAGCCAAAAAAATGAGTATAAATATGTGGCTTAGGATAATCCGCCAAGGATTGCGTCTGTATAAGAGAGAAGGAGAATTCAAAGACGTTTAGGGTTAGTGAAGAAAGCAAATGAAAGGTGATAAGCTAATCCTGAAGCGAAAAGATAAGGGAGGAGGATGATGAAAATAAAATCCTTGGTGATATGTATTGTTAGTTTGGTTATGATGATAGCGCTTGCCGCACATGCTCCCACGGCACCGCAAGTTAGTCAGGCGGCTAAAGATAATATGGCTAATGAGACCGAATTGCTACCATTCAACCAGGCTGGCTCTTTCGATATTTTTACACTGAGCGGCCCCGAAACACAGTTTTCGGTACGAAGGCCAACAACTATGATACCAGATAGACCAGCGGTACGGAGCCCGTATCAGCCTTCGTGGCGTTAGATTAACAGGTATTGGTTTGTAGAAAAGAGCCATTTTTTATTTAAGGATGGCTATTATTTGGTCGAACAAATATAGGTGTTTATAGACGTTTTAATTTTAGGCATATAGTTGCCTTTGTCTTATTTTCTTAACAGGTTCTCAGGGAGGGGGAGCTTGGCTGCACCGGAGGCAGGGTAGAGGAAGCCAAGTGAACTTCGTGAAAAGCAATTCTTCTGTCCTACCCCGATGTACATCGGGGTCAAAAACCCAGGTCTTTTTCAATTCCCTTCTGTTCGATAAGCTTATCGAGTGGCTTGTTGTGTCTCTTATAGCATTCATGCCCTTTGCATTTGGTGCGGTGCAGGCATGGAGCGAAGAGATTGTTATAGCTCTTGCAGCAGCTATTTGCATTTGCTTTCTACTCAAACTTGTTTTTCAAAAGGATGCAAATCTTGTTTGGTCACGGGCATACATTCCAGTGGTCCTATTTATTCTTGCAATAATATTTCAACTCATTCCGATCCCAGCTAACATTTTAGGTGTGATATCTCCGAATACGGCTTCTATTAAAAAAGAGCTTTTAGGCGATCTGGCGAATTCCAACGAATTGCTCCAGTCGATGACTGTTAGCTTTTATCCCCACGCAACGAAACATGACCTGCGGTTGATACTTGCTGTAGCAGGGGTCTTTTTCGTGGTTATAAACGTCTATCATCGAGCGGAACAGATAAAGAGACTTTTAGCGGCAGTTGCCATTGTCGGTGGTTCAGTTGCCATGCTGGCGCTTGCACAAAATCTTTTCGGAAATGGAATGATCTACTGGTTAATGCCTACAGATAATGGTGAGGCCTATTCAGGCACGTTTATTAATCATAGCCACTATGGTCAGTTTATGAACTTATCCATTGGAGCAGCTCTTGGCTTGAGTATAGTAAAAGCGAATGAGATATGTAGGGCGAAGAAGATCACATTGCCCTTTGTCTTCGAATGCCTTACTTCTCCTGCTGCTAGGCTGATATGGTTGCTTTTTGCGGTAATAGTTCTTGGTGCGGCTACGATTTTCATGTCCCTGACTCGCGGTGGCATAGTTAGTATGCTTGTCGCGGCAGGCTTTACTACACTGGTCCTTAGCTCGCGAAGGTCTCTTAAAGGAGGCGGCTGGATAATGACCTTGATGGCCATGGGGGCTTTTATTTGTGTACTCTATATTGGTTTCGACGCAGTGTATGATCGGCTGGCGACCCTTCGAGAGCTGCATGAGTATAAAGGCCGCTGGCAAATCCTTAAGGATTTATCAGTATCCTTTGGACGATTCCCTGTGTTGGGAACGGGTCTGGGTACACATGAAGTAGTTTATCCTATGTTTGATCGCTCAACTATGCCATCTTTGGCGGCCTATGCAGAGAACGAATATGCCCAGACTACAGAGGAAACCGGTCTTATAGGCTTGGCAACACTAGTCAGCTTTGGGGCCATAGTCTGGGTCAGTTATGTACGCAATATAAGAAATGCATCGGTTCCAATTCGGTCGGCTGCTTACGGTCTTGGCTTTGGCCTTGTTGCAATAATGCTTCACAGCATAAGTGACTTCGGCCAGCATCTGCCTGCCAATGCAATGTTATCTGCAGTGTTTTGTGCTCTGTTGCTGACTCTTGCACGTGTAGGACAAAAAGGTAATCCGACCGGACCCCCGATAAATCGTCCCGAAGTACATCGGGACAAGAATTTACGTTTTGCTGCCTTAATCTGCGTATCTGGAATTTCTATCTGGGCGTTGCTGGGTGCTGATAGCGCTCGAGTTGCCAAGGCCCACTGGAAGAAGGCTATTACCATAGAGCAGAGCCTTGCGGAGCAAAATTGGCAGGGAACCAAGAATGAATATGTGGATTTAATCTCACATGCAGCTGCCGCAGCTGATTACGAGCCAGAAAACATCAAATACAAGCATTGGCTTAATGTCTATCGATGGCATTATATATCTCGTATGACTGATCCGAATACCGGCGAAGTGATTATGGCACCCCAGGCTCTGGAGTTTGTGCAGCGAATTGTTGACGAGCTTAATCAGGCGCGAACGTTGTGCCCGACCTTTGGAGCGATCTACTGTGTTCTTGGTCAACTTGAAAGATTTATCTTGGACGATCCGAGCGGTGTAGAACGTATACGAAAAGGCTTTAAACTTGCACCCTGTGACCCAACAGCCTGCCTTGTGGCTGGCTTTTTAGATGCCTCAGAAGGCAGAATTGAGGACTCATTCAAGAAATTGGAAAAAGCTGTGCAGCTCGATGGTAAGCTCTTTAGGGACGTAGTTAATGTATATATCAACCATGTCAATCGACCCGATTTGGCAGTGGCTATTGCTGGTGATAATACAGACCGGTTAAGCTACATAGCGAATCTTCTCGCTGATAACGAAGAGTCCCGAAGTACATCGGGACAGACAAAATTCAGGTCAAAATGACGGATTTGCTTAAGATTGAAAAATAAGCGGCAAATGCAGGATGCTAAACTTGAGATCGGAAAATTGCTTATCCGTGCACCGAGGGGGACAGAGTCTAAAGTCAAAAAGAATGAATAATGAATCCGGAATAAGGAATTTCGAATTTCGTTATTCATCATTCGACATTCTTTTTTCAAATTTTAGTTCACTTATTTAAATATGAAAACCTATGCTGCTATATATCTGGGCTCTACTTTACTTGCATTAGTGATTGCTCCTGTGGTAATTCTCATAGCCCGGCATTTTAAGGTTGTTGACGCCATCGATATTCGGAAGATTCATCAAAGGTCTGTCCCTCGTATTGGTGGTGTAGCTATCTTTGTATCGGCGATGTGTTTTATGGTGCCTATACTGTTCTTACAAAATGTTGTTGGTGAGTCCACCGGTCCCAATGTACTTCGGGACAGACTAATCGTCATGTTTTCTGCTGCAGCATTTATATTCATCATTGGTCTGATTGACGATATTAAAGGCCTGCGGGCGCGCATAAAGTTTTGTACCGAGCTAATTGCTGCTATTGCTGTTTGTGCTATCGGCATTCGTATAAAATCAGTGGCTGTTGGTGACTGGCTTAGACTCGACTTCGGCTTGTTTTCTTGGCCGATTACTATATTATGGATTACGGGCATAACTAACGCAATAAATCTCAGTGATGGTTTGGACGGTCTTGCAGCGGGTATTTCAGCAATGGCCTGCGCAGTTATTGCTATATTCGCCGTCTATAGCGGCCAGATAGTCATGGCAATAATAATGCTTGCTTTGCTGGGTAGTTTAACAGGCTTTTTATTCTATAATTTTAATCCGGCAAAGATCTTCATGGGTGACTGTGGAAGCTTGTTCTTAGGTTTCACCATTTCCACTTCGAGCGTGATGTGCTCAACCAAATCTCCCACATTGGTTGGTCTTGCTTTACCACTACTTGCTTTGGGCATCCCGGTCTTTGATACACTGTCTGCAATACTGCGTCGTTTTCTTGAACGTCGGTCCGTTTTCTCTCCCGACCGCAGGCATTTCCATCACAAGCTATTAGATATGGGTCTTGGCCAGCGGCAGGTAGTGATAATAGCATATATTGTGACTTTGCTTACTGCAGGGTTGGGGATGTTCATGATGGTCACCCGCGATATCAACACTCTTGTTGTTTTCATTTGCATTTTGTTGCTGTTGTTACTCTTATTCCGCGTTGTTAGCTCTATTCGGCTGCAAGAAGCCATAGCTGCTCTGCAGAAAAAACATGCCATAGCTCACCAGATAAAGCAAGAAACAGAATGCTTTGAACAGGTCCAGCTTCACTTCCGCCAGGCAAAGACTTTCGATCAGTTCTGGCAGGCAGTGTGCGAGGCTGCTGACCAGCTTGGATTTAGGAAACTAAGGCTGCCCGTGAAAAATGGTAATAATCCAAATCACATATTAACCTGGCAAAGAGACGACAAAGAAGCTAACCAATCTAAAACGATAGAGATGAAAATTCCTATTCGTGGTTCAAGTATCAACTCGCAATTAGATATCGAGATTGATGTGGCTATTAGCGGTTCACTTGAGTCCGCTGGTCATCGAGCAGCGCTCTTCGGTCGATTAATCGATGAGTATGAAATAATAATCAGCAGTTAGCTGATGCATGCATGTTGAGACTTACACCTGATATTATCTTTGACTCTGACCGTTTAGGTTATAACTTGGCCCGCAAATCCGTACGCGGCGGCATGGAGACCAAGTCTGCTATTAATCCGTTGCGAGCCCTAATCGAACTAAATGCAATTTTCAAGAAAAGTTAGTTGAAAAGTGGTTGAGATGTAAGAGGAAGCGAATTTGCCTAGGATAAACATACTATGCTGAAAAGACTATTAGCTTCACAGCTTCGTATCAACATGGCTTCCAGTGTTGTAACGAACGGTATAAATGTTGTCCTTCTGGCTGTGGCATATCCTGTTTACCTGCACTACCTTGGTTACGAGGCATACGGTCTCTGGTTAGCTCTGGGAGTGGTAATGGCTTTTGCCCAGATGAGTGATCTCGGAATGGCTCAAGCGGTGACTAAACTTGCTGCGGAAGAGCTCGGTAGAGGTAATAAGCAGGCTATTCAACAATACACAGCTACGGCACTCTTGATTTTGTGTATGGCTGGTGGGATTGTCCTCACAGCGATTGTTGCATTCAAATCACAGATTGTTTCCGCGTTCAAGTTTACTGGTGAAATACGACAGATTGCGGAGGTGCTGCTGCCTTACATGGTCCTATTGTCCATCTATGTCTTGGTGGTTCAGGTTTTAAGAGCAACGCTTGCGGGGCTTGGACGGATGGACCTTTCAAACTATATTGAAACAGGTGGGCGAATAGTGCTTGTATCTGTTGCGATTACACTTCTTTGTTTTGGGCAAGGCCTTAAGAGTTTAGTCTTCGCCACAGCAGTTTCTCAATTTACGATGCATGTGGTTAGCATTGTTCTCATTCGCCGGCTGGTTCCTTTCAAACTACTTAGGATAAGTAATCTGAGACAAACGTGTTCCAAGAGACTTCTGCATATAGGAATTGGACTTTTCGGCGGTTCAATTGTTCGTATGATGGGAATTCCTTTCAATAAATTCATGTTGGCCCGATATGCCGGCGTGGACAGTCTGCCGATCTTTGATATTGCTTTTCGTGGGACTATGCAAATCCGAAGCGCGGTGGAGGTCGCTTTTCGTGCTCTTATGCCCGAAGTCAGCCGAACCGCCAGCAAAATGTCAACTGCAGCGATTAGCAGAATTCGATCGATGATGCGGCGAGGGCAACAGATCATTTTTTTCGGTGCAGTGCCTTTATACGTCGTATTATTTTTCGTCGCCCCTGCACTTCTTAAGATATGGTTAGGGAAATCTTTTGTAGATTCAATTCCTCTTACTTTCCGTATAGTGCTCTTTGCCAACTTCATTAATTTACTGTCCGTGCTTGCTTACTACTTCCTTATTGGTTTGGGCAAAATAAGATTTGTCTTCATAGCTACCTGTATAAGCTGGCTAAGCAATGCTGCAGTTATCCTGATCTTCGCTTTATGTTTGCAGCGTTTTTCGCCTGCTATTGCGGGAGTGTGTTTGGCTATATCTTGGACAGCGTCGACCTCTTATTTGATATGGAGTTATCGACGTGTCATGTATCATTATGC
>CAYNKI010000219.1:0-6444 GCA_964397675.1 uncultured Pirellulales bacterium | reverse complement strand
CTTTGTTGTGCCGCCCACTTATAACACATATATGCTGTTGCCCACAATGCGATAAATCCGTCTTATTCATGGTCTTAGCCGGTAAACTCACCTTAAAGTAACCAACTTTTTTGCAGTTGAACCCAAAATGATAACTCTACCGCACCAATATCGTATCTTGTATCCTTCGACTGCGCTCAGGACAGGTCTCTTGAAGCGTATCGCGTGTTGAAGACAAAGAATAGCGTAAAAGACCGTAAAAGTCAAATAAAAAAAGGCAAAAGTAAAAAGGCAAAAGTAAAAAAAACAAAAATGATGAGGTTGCTTCGGTGCCTTATAGGCACGTAAGTATTTGCTCGGAATGACGGTTCATCATTTTACGTGCGACAGAACACAAGGGAGATGAATCATTGTCAATAATTCCTGCAAAGACTATAATACAATTGCAGCTTAACCGATGGAAATGTCATTCGTGGATGATTGACAGCGTTGGCCCGGACGGCAAGATCACCCAGGATTGTTGCGTTAAAAATCGGGGAGAAATTTCCTGCGAAAGATGTGGATTTTCTGCCCATACAGAACTCTCTCTGGCTTACAGTGGAGTAATAGAGGCGATGCGCATCGGGGATAAAATATTTGGAACAAAGAAAATGGTGTAAGCTTATGCCCAAAGTGGACCTAATTCTCCTTCATCCACCGAGTGTTTATGACTTTCGAAAAAAGGCAGTTATGTATGGCCCAGTCAGTGATTTCATACCCTCAACGCAGATCTTCGAGATGTACCCGATTGGTTTTATGACCATAATGGAATATCTCGAGAGGTATGGCTATTCGGTGCGGATTATCAATGTCGCCCTCAAGATGTTGAGAAATCGGCGCTTCGATGTGGAAAAATTGATTAGGTCATTAAATCCTGTAGCCTTTGGCCTTGATTTACACTGGCTGGTACACGCACAGGGCAGCCTGGAGTTAGCGAAGATTATTAAAAAATATCACCCCCAAATCCCCATCATCTTCGGAGGACTGTCCGCCTCATATTATCATGAGCAGCTCATTGGTTATCCACAGGTCGATTACGTTATCCGGGGCGATTCAGCGGAGGAGCCTCTCCGTCAACTCCTCTCGGCGATAAAAGAGAAAAGGTCGCCCGAAAACGTGCCCAACCTCACATGGAAAGATGGGGATATGGTTCGCATAAATGAGCTTTCCAATGTGCCCCTGGATTTGAACGGCGCAGGCTTCGATTACCGCAAGATTATGCGGTCAAGCGCTCGACACTTTGACCTGATCGGTCATTTGCCTTTCAAAGACTGGCTCAGTTATCCTATTCTGGCTGCTCTATCCTGCCGGGGATGTATTTATGACTGTTTGATCTGCGGCGGGTCGGCTGCAGCGTACCGCCACATCTGCCGAAGACGCTCGCCCGCATATCGCGATGCAGAGTTAGTAGCTCAGGATATCACCTTGATTTCACAATATACCAGAGCTCCGATTATCATCCTGGGGGATATTTTACAAGCAGGCTGCGATTACGCTCGGGATTTACTAAGTAAGCTCAAGGGGAAAAATATAAAAAATCATATAGCCCTTGAGTTTTTCTCTCCTGCCCCAAGGGAACTCCTGGAGATGGTGGCTGAGACCATTCCTAACTTCAATATGCAGATATCGCCGGAATCACACGATGAAGAGATCCGCAAGACTTTCGGGAGAGCTTATGATAATCATTCTCTCGAGAGAAGTATCACCGATGCCCTTGAGTTAGGCTGTAAACGGATAGACGTATTCTTTATGATTGGCCTACCCGGACAGACATCACAATCGGTAAGCCAAACTATCGGATACTGTGAAGAGCTGCTTGAGAAATATGGTCGGTCAGGCAACGGCAAAATTCACCCCTTTATATCTCCCCTTGCACCATTTTTAGACCCGGGAAGTCTGGCATTTGAGAACCCGCAGAAACATGGTTACAGATTATTCTACAAGACCTTAGAGGAGCACCGTCAGGCTCTTTTACAACCCAGTTGGAAATATATGCTAAATTATGAAACGGAATGGATGAGTCGTGATGAATTAGTTACCTCTACATACGAAGCTGCCCTTGAGCTTAATTCACTAAAGGCAAGATATGGTTTATTAAAACAAGCCGAAGCCAAGAAGATAGAGGTGCGAATCAGAGAGGCAAAAGAGCTTATCCGGCAGATTGATGAGATTGTATCAATCAAAAACAAAAAGATGCAAGAAAAAAAGATGGGCAAGCTTAGAAACCGGTTCAATCAGATGAATTCAACTATTTGTAAAAAGCAAGAGTTAAGGTGGCCTGCAAAGTTGGTCAGATTCAATCTACTCAAGGTTGTGAAGGCAGCCTTAAATAAAAATGGGTTCAACTAAATGAAAGTCAAGTAATATTCGATTAATTATCTCGCCATGGATTTCATCGAAAAAGACATGTGTGGAAAGTAGTGGCTGTGATTTTCTACCTCTAATCTAAGGTAGCACTTGCCGATCCTTTGATCTGTTCAGTTTTCTTGTACGCTTCACTCGCCTCACTGGAGTCGACTTTAGGCTTCTATGTTTTCAAATGCCTGTCGAAGAAGTCGGCGGCTAGTTCGCATAGTTCGTCGTAGTCCATCTCACCGCCTTTTAGACCGTGGCCCGCACCTTCTACGATGCGCAATGTTGTCTCGGCGCCGACTTTTTTCAACGCGTCGTGCAGCAGTTTACTCTGATGAACCGGTACTGACTGATCGATGGCGCCGTGTACAATGAGAAATGGGGGTATTTTTCGGCCTTTGGCGATATACTTGATTGGATTCACCTTGACTGCCAACGAGCGGTAGGGCTCCTGCTGAATCGGGCCGCCGACGAGTCTGCCCTCGGGCGACTCGGCCGAGTCGTGTTTCCACTTGCCGCCAGGCAGGGCGTGGGCGTCCATCTGCAGAATGTCCGTCACTCCCCACAGGTCGACGACGGCCTGCACGTGACTCGAATAGCCTGTATTTGAATCGGTATCGAACTCTTTGGTATCGCCGGAAGTGCCCAGAAACGCTACAAGGTGTCCGCCGGCGGACCGGCCCATTGCGCCTATGCGGTCGGGGTCGAGGCCGTACTTGCCCGAGTTGGCGCGTATCCAGCGGACGGCCGCTTTGCAATCCTGGACTTGTGCGGGGAACAGGGCTTCGTCGCTGAGCCGGTACTCAACGTCCACCAGAGCGTATCCGTGGTCGACCAGCCCGCGTGCGATGCCGCCGTTGCCTTTGCTGCCGCCTTTCCATCCGCCGCCGTGGAGCCAGACGACCACCGGCATTGGCTCCCTTATGTTTGGTGGGATATATATATCCAGGAGCATTTCCCTCTTCCCAACCATTGTATAGACAATGTCACGCTCGATCTTTGTGCCCGCAGGAACTTCCGCCTCCTTGCTTTCGGAGCTCCGCTGTTTAGGTGAACGTTTCTTTCGAAAGGCAATATCTTCTTCCAGGGTTATCACCGTGTCCTTGTTCGTATCGATCTGGTCGAAGATTCTTTTCGGAAACTCGTCACGAGAAAGTTTTCCATCTTTATTTCTATCTTGTTTTTCGAAGAAACTTAGTGACTTATCACGCACAGCATCGTCAGTTTCAGCTTTTGGTGATTTCAGATGTTTTTCAAAGAACTCCTCGCGGGCCGGGCCTGTTTCTTCTATATTCTTGTTGAATACGCCATGGCCCGAACTATCTTCATAACGCATATACGTGACGTTCTTGGCACCGGCCTCCCGCAGGGCCTTGGCAAACTCATCGGATTGGCTTACCGGCACAGTTTTGTCAGCGATTTCGTGGATTATCAGGAAGGGTGGAGCCTCGGCCGTGACGTAGGTCATAGGCGAGGCCTGCCTCATGCGCTGCTGGAGTGTTTCTTCCGTCCCGGCAAATAAAGTAGACCTAAAGCTTTTTTCTCTCGCCGAGTCGGTTTTTTCGTTCGCCGCTGGACGCCTAAATGGAAAGCTTGTCGGTGTGGCGCTGCACACGACAGCTTGAACCATGCTGGAATACTCCCGCCAGGGTCCATTCCCTTCCAGCCCGGCAGATGGAGGACATAGGCCCAGCATTGCCACCAGATGTGCGCCCGCCGAATTGCCGTACGCGCCGATCCGGTCCGGATCAACATTGTATTCTTCGGCATGGGCCCGCAGCCAGCGCACGGCGCACTTGACGTCTTCGATGCACGCTGGCATTGGTGCCTCGCCGGAAAGCCGATAATTGACCGTAATGCAAACGTAGCCCTTTGCCGCGAATTCCAGGGTCGGACCCAGAAAAGCATTTGTCCGTTTATCGCCTCCGCGCCAGCCCCCGCCGTGAACGAATACGATCGCGGGCCTCGGCTTGTCACCACGTTCGGCGGGCATGGCAAGATCGAGCTTCCATGCATCATTGCTCTTTCGGTAAGCGATATCACCCTCGAACTTCACTCCTGCCGGCGTCCGCTCTCTGATGGCTTCCAATGTCACCGAAGGCTGCCCTCGACGCTGCGTAGGTTCTGTTGCTCTTCCAGTCCCGGATGAAAGGCGGTCAGAAAGCGCGGCAAGCTCCTTCTCATCTAAAAAGCCGTCCTTATCAGTATCGTTGCGGCCGAAATAAGTCTTCATCAGGCCAATTGCTTCCTCGCGGCTGATCTTGCCGTCCCCGTCCTTGTCCTGCCTATTTAACCAGTTCTTAATTCGTTCCTCTTTGGTTGTACTGTTGGCTCGGCGTTGTTCGCTGGCGTTTTGCGCCTCCAAGGTGGCACCAGAACAAGCCACGAGAAGGGCAGCGAGTGAAAGTAGGGAAAGTCGGAAATTCATACGAAGCCTCCAAATAGAATTCACGGTTGAATCAAAACTGACAATGGGCTCTATCCTACTTGAGGATTTCCCATTTATCTCTGCTTAGCTATCCCGATACATCGGGACTGAACCTCATTTTTAGTAAAATACCAAGTCAGTATTGAAAACTCAAGCGTTTTTATCTGCTTCTTGAAGTTTTTATCAGCCAGAAAAGTCGTAAAAATTATAAATTTGGCGGCTGATCACCAATCTTATGACGTACCTCAACTATCATATGGCTCCAACATCTATGCCGACCCAATGTACATCGATGCCCTTATGCTTTAGCCGAGAAAAATGCTATGGGTTTACTGAATATTCACCTTCATACAGGGACCGAATGATACTGTTAAACACTTGCCAAATCAGTCACCCATGATATCTTTTTGGATTGAACACGTGCAAGTCCTGTCTGGATGATAGTGATGTCCATAGAAACACCTTCTGATCCGTCAGCCAATGGGATAGACAGTTGTTCGTAGTGGTCCGATTGGCGGTTGACAAGCGCATCCGGTCCAACAGCATGATACAGAGTTAGCAATCCATATTCGGTTTTGAGTGGTGGAGTATTGGCGCCAATCATCCTTTCCCAGTCAAACTTTGCCGTTGCAAGTAATTGACAATTCCGAAAACTCAGCAAATCAACTCTGGACCTTTGATGAGCAAGAAATGCTTTCCGCTGCGTCGGGATAGGATTCTGAAATTGGCTTTGTTTGGGTTTGTTTTGGCTTTGTTTTTTAGGACTCCACATAAGCAAAAATTTTCATAAGCAATTTGCAAAGAAATACTTACGTTCATCTGGGCATTTTTAAAATTGGGTTTGTTTTGCATAATTGACTCATAGCCACAAAGGCACTGAGGCACAAAGGAACAGAGTGATAGAGCGAATCTCAAGAACCTTTTTCCTGTTTGGGCCGGTCGATTTTTGAGCGTTACGACGGTTGGCGAGGATTTGCGCTTCGCTGGCCATTGGGAGGACCTCCTGTGATTTACTCCGCCCGAAGATAAGGATCTTCGATTTTGACCTTTGACTTTTAACTTTTGACTTACAACTCATAAGCTTTCAGCTTATTAGTTGAATGCATATTATACCATATTATTTATTAAAATTCAAGCAAAATCTTTTTTTAGACACTGATGGACACGGAAAATTTATCATTCATCATTAATTCTTAATCATTTAAGATGGCCACAGAGGCCACAGAGAAATCAGAGAAAAAAATATTTCAAAGCCAGTCATTGCGAGTCCCGATTTATCGGGACGCGGCAATCTATTCCTCAAGAAAATGCTCCTGACCCCTTTTTCCCCTCCAGCCGCGGGTGGTGTCGATTTTTTCGTCAGTTAGATTGTTTAAACGGCTTTGATTTTCGTATCTTTTCGCCCAAAATCTGCTTGATTTTCGTTGGCTGGGGTGTTAGTTTTGAATTTTTGAGAGGTTTGCATCGAACAAAGAAATTTGAAGGAAATGGCGTAATGGTGGGAAAATGCCCGACGACTTGAAAGATTTGGACAACCTGAAACCTATCGATCACGCGGTGGTCGCCAAGCCCCATACGCCGGTTTACAAGATGCACCGTTACTTTGCCCGGCGTCCCTGGAGCGTGTTTCGGGCCCTTATCGAGCA
>CAYNKI010000218.1:0-6466 GCA_964397675.1 uncultured Pirellulales bacterium | reverse complement strand
GAAGGCCAAGCCGTAGCCAGGGAAGGATTTGGGGATGGTTACACTGCTTTTGGAGTTTTGCCATCCCCAAGCTGCGCTTGAGGCTGCCACCCAGGATTGAACCATGCCAAATATTTTCAAACATAGTAATAGGCATGTAAATGAAACCCACCGGGGTACGCAAATTGGGCCCATGCGGTTCTTGGTTAATCCAAATGTCATTCACCTTTGTAAGATGGGAGTTGTCCTACCCATGCTGCTTACTATCTGTCGGTTTTGTTTGTGGGAATCGCCTCATAACGTCATCCAGGATATGGCCTTTACCGGTTGCGCGTGGGTCTTTTGTTTTTAATAGCCTGCTACCAAGTTTTGCAGCAAGCTTATTTTTGATGTCTGCGTAGTCTGGCTCATTTGCAAGATTGTTCAGATTGTATGGGTCCTTGTGTACATCGTACAATTCTTCTGCAGCTCGCTTGGCAAAGGTCAGTCGAAATAGTTCAGCAAACTTTTCACGATGCTCCCAAATAAAGGTCTTGGTCGGCCCGCCATCTATGTCCCCGTAACCGCCGACAGGGTCGTCAGCTGGCCATACAAGTCCCGGATGGTCACCAACCGGATTGCGGTTTGGATAGTAGTTCTTGATATAGAGATATTCTTTCGTTCTGATTGCCCGCATTGGATATCCTGTACTGTCGGCTCTGCCGCCTGGGAAGTGCCTTTCGATTCCAAAAACAACGTGGTCCCTGGAGGGGTCGACTTGACCTGATTCGGTGGATGTCAGCACACTTATGAGATTCCTGCCGGTCATTTCGCTCGGAATCGGCAGATCCGCCGCTTCCAGAAAAGTCGGTGCAAAATCAGCAAAACTTACAAAATCTTCAACAACACGTCCCGGCTTGACCTTGTTAGCCCAGCGAACCGCCAGAGGCATGCGGGTGCCGTAGTCGTAGAGTGTGGCTTTTGCTCTTGGAAAAGGCATTCCATTATCTGAAGTGACTACAATGAGTGTGTTATCCAGTTCACCTATATCTTCCAGGATTTGTATTATTTTACCTAAATGCTGGTCGAACCATTCTATTGCCAGGCCGTAGTCAAGAATATCACTTCGGACCTGTTCAGAATCGGGCATAAAGGCCGGCACCTGCGATTGCTCTAATTTCTTTCCATGTTTCAGTGCTGAACCCGATTCATATGGCCTATGTGGCTCAACACCACCGTACCAGAAACAGAACGGAGCTCCTTCAGGTCGCTTTTTGAGAAATGCTTGAAAATTCTTAGCGTAATCAATAGGGCTAATGTACTTGGTAGGCGTTTTCATTTTATGTTCATTGTATCCTGGCCCAGCCGGGTTGTGTTTTATGCCGGCAGCTTTCCAGTCGCCAGGTGCCCAGCCTTTGCCGGTATGTCCGATATGGTAGCCTGCCTGTTCCAGAATGTCTGGATATATTCTTAAACTACTTGACCACATAGTATGGTTCATCGATGCTTCTCTGCATCGATAGAAGTCCTGTCCGCTTAATACACTTGCACGAGATGGGCCGCACGACGGTGCAGAAATGAAGGCATTGTGGAACAAAACTCCCTCTTTCGCAATTCTGTCAAAAGCCGGTGTCTTTACAAACGTACAGCCGTAGATGCCGGCATGAGGGTAGGATTGGTCATCGGAGATGCAGAAAAGAATATTAGGCCGCTTGCTTAATTCCTGTCCGTCCCGATGTACATCGGGACAGCTGGCACATGCCAGCCCTAAGGCAGTATAGCCGGTCATCTTTAAGAAATCTCGGCGTGAACTTTGAATTTCCATAATTTTTTCTCCCACAATTTGGAAGTGACTAAAGTTTGGAGTGCCTAAAATGACACAGAGTGTCATTGCGAGGAGCGCAGCGACGTGGCAATCTCCTTGCTCAGGTTTGAGATTGCTTCGCTTCGCTCGCAATGACGCTGCACGTCACTTTAGGCACTTTAGCTCACTTTTGGCACTTTTTCGTCTCCGACCTGGAGAAATCTCCGGCAAGTAGCTTGCCAATGGGTTTGAATGTATCAAACTGCATAAGTATAATCCTTAGAATAGCGGTTAGTGGTGCCGCCAGAAACATCCCAGTTATTCCCCAAAGCAATCCCCAAAAAGACAGCGCCAGCAGTACAGTTATGGAGTGCAAATGCAATCCCTCCCCCATCCATTTCGGCTCAATGACATTGCCAATTACCGTTTGAATTATCCCGGGCACAGCTAAAATATATACAATCAGCCACGGAGCGTGTTGAAACTGCGCTACCGCTATTGGAATGGGTAGGAACGTCGAGATTATCGAGCCAATTGACGGGATGAAATTCAGAAGAAAAGCGAGCATGCCAAAAACGCCGGCCAGATCCAGTCTAATAGCCGCCAGGGTAGCCCAAACAAGGAGGCCCGTTAAGGTAGAGACGGCAATTTTGATGGCTATGTACCGGCGTATCTGCTGATCAATATCAGCCCGAACTCCTGACCGAACCGCATAGGGATTGCGACCCGCTAAGAGAAACATAACGAAAATTAAGACAAAGAAAAAACTGCTTATAATGCCAACAGCCGTGCCGAGAGCATTCGTTGCAAGCTGGAGAATCTTGTTTTGAAAATCGGCCAAGATTTCATCCTGCTTCAAATCGATACCCCACCTTTTAATTAGCGGGAACACTCGCCCGGCAAGGTTGGCGAAGCTGTCACTATATCGGCCGGCTGTGGCGACAATTGTCTGAATTGCGTCTGCTATAAAGAAACATAGAAGGGCAATAATAACTACCACAATTAGGAATGTTAACGTGACGGCGATTGACCGCGGAAATTTGAGACGGATTACCTGAAAGTCCAGAATGGGTGAGACAAGGGAAAAGATGAAAATGGCCAGAACAAAGGGAATCATTATTGTCCTGGTATAAATCAGAGCCACCGCCAGAGCAACCACCGCGAGAACCATCAGGGAACCCGTAGTCAGCCAGGCGCTCTCGTCACGTCTATCTGGCATTGTTATTCTTATCCCCTACGAAATCGGACACAGTTATCATGTTATATTAACGAGGAATTCAGCCTAAAACAACTATCTTTTTTAATGAGGTGATCTTGAAAGTGACTCCAGATTAGCTCTTTAGTATTTGGATATTGTTCATATTGCCGGGCATGCCATCAGCCTGCCTCAGATATTCCAGCCGTTTCGGGTTGTGGCCAAGTAGCTCGCTGTCGAGAGCATCAACCGCTACAGAGCCGAAACTGGCCAGAATAAGACCTATATTTTGCCGCTTGCCAGAGAGAAGTGGCTCCCTTTTAGGGCAACAGCGGCGTCCACCACTGACAGGTCGGGCCTTTTATACAAGCAAACATCTACCACGGATTTGTCCGTCGAGGGACTATGTAATTTTGATTTGTTCCAGGAGCCGGCAGGCTTGTGTATCCGAGTCTTGTGAAAACCTCGGCGGTTTTGCCGCTGCCTGTGCCCTCGCCTATTATAATTTCAGCCTTTGTGTGAGCCTTGCAGTAGTTGTATACCGCTTCGGCTGCGTTGAGATTTGTTGTGACCGGCGGTGGTGATGAATTTGTCAGGTTAGGCTTGATCCGCGGCGGACAAGTCGAGGCCAATTCAATGCATACTTATCTTCTTTGTTTCATTGCTCTTAAAAATACGGTGACTGTCCCCGTCTTCCGGTTCGGTGACTGTCCCCGGCTTCCGGTTTTCACCATTATTTGGAGATGGACTGGTGGCTAAAATCGAGGATGAGTCTGGCGACGTCCGGCCGGCTGATAACACCAACCACCTTGCCGTCGACAGTAACCGGTACCCTACGAAAATCATGCTCAATCAGAGAAAGACAAATCTGCTGAAGACTCTCGTCCTCCTCGAAGTGAATTACCGGGGTGGTCATAAAATCCTCGACCGTTTTAATGAGCGCTTCCTCCGATGCTCCGTAGAACTTTAGGACATCTTTCTCGGTAATGATACCTTGCAGGTTCATCTCATCATCGACTACCGGCAGTCCGGCAACCTGATTGTTCAGCATCTGCTCGATAGCATCGCACACTTTGGTTGTTTTTTTAACGCAGATGACCTCTTTGGTCATTATGTCTTTTGCAATAAGCATACTTTTACTCCCAATATAAAAACATCCGGTCTTTGTGTATGATGATAATTTCCTTGCCGTTCATAACCAGCAAAATAACGGTAAGCTACTCAACAGCTTATTAAAATTGTATTATTGACGAGACAGTTGGCAATTATGGAAACAGGGTATTTTTGACGTTTTTTGTCCAGAAGATCGGAAAAATAAGGACATTTGCCCAGTTTTTGTTTGCCTATCTTAACATTCATATATATTCTTCGATTTTTTAGGTTTTCCTACCGGCATCGGCCTTACACGCTCTGAAAAAACTCTGACGAAAAAAATTTCTCAGATGTCAACATTTTTGATACTAAATAATTTGATTCCTGCTTTACTCTTTCTCGAAACGCTTCGGAGCACAAACCGCAGGAATCCAGAAAATAGAGGACCTGGATTCCGGATCGAAGCCTGCCCTGCTTGCCCTGCGAAGCCTCATCGTTTCGGGCGAAGCGGGGAGCGTAGCCGAATGGGTTCGGAATGACAGTCATTAAAAACGATACTTATTCAACAGAAACGGCATCAGTAACAAACAATGTCTAATTTACGGATAAAAAAATATTTTCTAACGGGGTTGACTATCAAGGAATTTTATGTAAGTTTATACAACTTTGTGAAAGGATTATGAGCGAATTACGGGAAAGATTGATATCCGTTTTTAGGGATAGACCCTTTTAGGAATCTTGTTCTAACGGGAGTTAAAAACTGTGGTTGTAAAATAATATTTCTAACGAGATAGACATGATGATAGAAGTTAAAGAGCTTAGGCGTAGTTTTGGTTCAGTCGTAGCGGTTGATGGCATTTCGTTCGAGGTCGGAAAAGGAGAGGTTATGGGTCTTCTCGGACCTAACGGGGCTGGAAAAACCACGGCAATGAGGATGTTGGCCTGTTTTATAAAGCCTGACAGCGGAACAGCTTCGGTCTGCGGATATGATATCCTGCAAAATCCTGTCGAAGTTAGACGCTCGATCGGATATTTAGCGGAGAATTCGCCGGCTTATGGCGAGATGACGGTAGGGGGGGTACTGAATTTCGTTTGCGATGTCAGGCAGATTAATAGCAATAAGCGCAAGAATACCTTAGACTGGATTGTTCCGTTGTGTTCGATTGAATCTGTATACCACCAGACGATTGAAACATTATCGAAGGGATATCTGCGGCGTGTGGGGTTGGCTCAAGCGTTAATTCACGACCCGGAGGTACTCATTCTTGATGAGCCTACAGATGGCTTGGACCCTAATCAAAAGTATGAGGTCAGAAGGCTCATAAATAAGATGGCCAAGGACAAGTGTATTATCATCTCAACCCACATTCTCGAAGAGGTAGAGGCTGTTTGTTCCAGAACTATAATCATCTCTGAGGGGCGGGTACTGGTAGATTCCACCCCTGAGAAATTGAAGCAGGAGCATCAATGCAGCTTGGATAAAGTTTTCCGTAAGATTACTAAAGGAAGAAGTAGGTAGAGTTCGATCCTTGATAGTCGATGCTGGATTCTCGTCGAGAATCGAGAAACGAAAATCGAGCATCGAGAACAGGAGTATGAAAATGCACAGTTTTTTAGCGGTATTCAAGAGAGAGCTAAAGAGTTATTTTACTACCCCTCTTGCGTATGTGTTTCTGGTGATTTTCCTGTTTTTTTCGGGGTATCTGACATTCAAGCAGGGCTTTTTTGAAGCCCGGCAGGCAGATATGCGGGCGTTCTTTATGAATTTGCCTCTACTTTATGTTTTTATGGTGCCATCGACTGCAATGCGTTTGTGGGCTGAGGAGCGCAAGACCGGCTCGATCGAGCTGCTGCTTACTTTGCCCATTACGATATCGCAGGCGGTTTTAGGCAAGTTCTTTGCCGCGTGGTTTTTCTTAGCAATCGCATTGGCTTTGACTTTTCCTATGGTCATTACCGTTTGTTACCTTGGTGAACCTGACGTTGGCCTAATAATTACCGGTTACATAGGCAGCTTTTTGATGGCCGGAGGATTTCTGGCTATAGGTGGTTTCTTTTCGACGGTCAGCAAGAACCAGGTAATAAGTTTTGTCTTGTCGGTGGTTGCCTGTGCGGTACTTGTTTTTGCCGGTATGCCCACCACGCTGGATTATCTCTCCACGTTTTTACCTGCCGATCTGGTCTCAGCAATAGAGACTATGAGCTTTCGGCAGCGTTTTGATTCGATTCAGAGAGGCGTGCTGGAATTTAAGGACCTTGCTTATTTCGTGTTATTGATTGTTGGCTGGATCGCTGCCAGCACTATCGTTTTGGATGAAAGGAAGGCGGCTTAATGAACCCCGTTAGAGACTCCAAAAGAAATCCCGTTAGAGACTCCAAAAGAAATCCCGTTAGAGACTCCAAAAGAAATCCCGTTA